>NZ_JBWKVR010000035.1:29917-38015 GCF_059421805.1 Rhodoferax sp. GW821-FHT02C08 | reverse complement strand
TACGGCCAGGACGGAGATGACAAGTTGGACGGCGGTGCCGGTGACGACAACATCCGAGGCGGAAACGGCAACGACACACTGGTCGGCGGCGCAGGCAACGATGCGCTGTCCGGTGGCGCTGGTAACGACACCTTTGACGGTGGTGCAGGCAACGACATTGCCTATGGCGATGGTGGCAATGACACCTATTTGTTTGGCAAGGGAGATGGCCAAGACATGGTGGTCGAATTTGATACGACTGCCGGAAACGTTGACCAGATTATTTTCAAGGCGGGCGTAAGCGCATCGGATGTACGAGTAGGCCGAGATGGCGACATGTTGGTCTTGACGATCAACAGCACCGGCGATCAATTGCGCGTGCAAAGCTACTTCAACGCAGATGCTACCAACGGTTCGCAGGTTGAAGAGATTCACTTTACTGACTCCCCCAGCACAGTCTGGACCGTAGCCGATATCAAAGCCCAAGTCTTGGCTGGCACGGCGGGCAATGATTACTTGGTAGGTTATGCCAGCGCGGACACCATCAACGGCTTGGATGGTAACGACGACATCTTTGGCCGAGATGGCGACGACGTCATCGATGGCGGAGCGGGTGATGACAACATCCGGGGTGAAAACGGCAACGACATACTGAACGGAGGTGCGGGCAACGACACCCTGTCCGGCGGAGCCGGAAATAACACCTTCGACGGAGGTGCTGGTAACGACACGATATATGGGGATATTGGCAATGACACCTATCTGTTCGGCAAAGGGGATGGCCAGGACACATTAATCGACTTTGACACGGCTACCGGCAATTTTGACCAGATCATCTTCAAGGCGGGGGTGGCCGTATCGGATGTGCAGGTGAGCCGAGATGGCGATGCGCTGGTCTTGACGATCAATGGCACTGGCGACCAGATGCGTGTGCAGACTTACTTCAGTGGAGATGGGACCAATGGCTCGCAAGTGGAGGAAATTCGCTTCACGGACTCCCCGAGCACAGTCTGGACGTTGGCCGATGTCAAGACCCTGGCTCTGGCCGCCACGTCAGGCAACGATTACCTGGTAGGCTACTCCAGTGCGGACGTAATCAATGGCCTGGATGGTAACGACGATATCTTTGGCCGAGACGGTGATGACGTGATCGATGGCGGAGCGGGTGACGACAACATTCGCGGCGAGAGCGGCAACGACACGCTAATCGGCGGCGTAGGCAACGATGCGCTGTCTGGTGGTGCCGGTAACGACACCTTTGACGGTGGTGCCGACAACGACATTGCCTATGGCGACGGTGGCAATGACACCTATTTGTTTGGCAAGGGTGACGGCCAAGACGTGGTGATCGACTACGACGCCACGGTAGGCAACACCGACCAAATCATCTTCAAGTCGGGTGTAACAACATCAGATGTGCGGGTGGGGCGAGATGGCGATACGTTGATCTTGACGATCAACAGTACCGGCGACCAATTGCGCGTGCAAAGCTACTTCAACGGAGATGCGACCAACGGTTCGCAAGTCGAAGAAATTCGTTTCACCGATGCACCCAGCACGGTGTGGTCCATAGCCGATGTCAAAGCGATGGCGCTGACGGGCTCGGCAGGTAATGACTATTTGGCCGGTTACGCCAGCGCGGATGTAATCAACGGCTTAGACGGCAACGACGACATCTTTGGCCGAGACGGTGACGACGTGATCGACGGTGGTGCAGGTGATGACAACATCCGGGGCGAAAATGGCAACGACACGTTAAACGGTGGCGCTGGAAATGACACTCTGAATGGCGGGACCGGGAACGATACATACCTTTTTGGTAAGGGCGATGGTCAAGATACCGTAGTCGACTACGACACAACCGATGGTAATGTCGACCAGATCATCTTCAAGGCTGGCGTAGCCGTATCGGATGTACAGGCTAGCCGTAGTGGCGACACACTGCTGCTGAAGATCAACGGTACAAGCGACCAGATCCAAGTGTCTGGCTACTTCAGTGGAGATGCCTCTCAAATAGAAGAGATACGGTTTGCGGATGCCCCCAATACGGTCTGGTCTGTTGCTGACGTGAAGTCCTTAGTACTGTCGGGTACAACTGGAAATGACTACTTGGTGGGTACAGCTAGTGCTGACGTAATCAATGGTTTCGACGGCAATGACGACATCTTTGGCCGAGACGGCGACGACGTGATCGACGGTGGAGCAGGCGATGACAGCCTTCGAGGTGAAAACGGAAACGATACGCTGATCGGTGGCGCAGGCAACGATTCCTTATCCGGTGGTGCCGGCAACAACACTTTTGACGGTGGTACAGGCAATGACACCATCTATGGCGATGTTGGTAACGACACCTATCTGTTCGGCAAGGGAGATGGTCAGGACACGATATTCGACTATGACACGACCGCAGGTCATATCGACCAGATCATCTTCAAGGCTGGCGTAGCCGCATCCGATGTGCAAGCAGTCCGTAGTGGGGACACGCTGGTGCTAAAAATCAACGGTACCAGCGACCAGATCCAAGTGTCGGGTTACTTCAGCGGCGACGCCGCCAACGGCTCGCAGATCGAGGAGATCCGTTTCACCGATGCACCCAATACGGTATGGACTGTGGACGATGTCAAAGCCAAGGTGCTAACCGGCGGAAGCGGCAATGACTATCTGTTGGGCTACGCCAGCGCGGATGTGATCAACGGTGGTGATGGCAACGACGACATCTTTGGCCGGGACGGTGATGACGTGATCGACGGCGGTCTGGGTGACGACAACATCCGGGGCGAAAACGGCAACGACACCATGATTGGTGGCGCCGGTAACGACGCCCTATCCGGTGGCTCTGGAAATGACACCTTTAACGGTGGTGCAGGCAACGACACCATGTACGGTGACGGCGGCAACGATACCTTCCTGTTCGGTACGGGTGATGGCCAAGACACCGTATTTGACTACGACACGACCGCGGGCAATACCGACCAGATCGTCTTCAAGGCCGGCGTGGCGGCATCCGATGTGCAAGCCGTCCGTAGCGGCGACACGCTGGTGCTGAAGATCAACGGTACCAGCGACCAGATCCAGGTGTCCGGCTACTTCAGCGGAGACGGTACCAACGGCTCGCAGATTGAAGAGATCCGCTTTGCCGATTCCCCTAATACGGTGTGGTCGGTGGCGGACGTGAAATCTCAAGTGCTAACTGGCACCGCAGCCAACGACTATCTGACAGGGTTTTCCGGCGCAGACGTGATCAATGGCTTGGACGGCAACGATGACATCTTTGGTCGGGACGGCGATGACGTGATCGACGGCGGTCTGGGAGACGACAACATCCGAGGAGAAAACGGCAACGACACCATGATGGGCGGTGCGGGCAACGATGCCCTCTCCGGCGGTGCTGGCGATGACATCTTCAATGGCGGCGCAGGCAACGACATCATGTATGGCGACGGCGGCAACGACACCTATGTGTTGGGTCGTGGCGACGGTGTAGACACCATCGTCGATACCGACTCCACCGAAGGCAATACCGATGTGGTTGTGCTAGGTGCAGATATCGCCGTAGACCAACTGTGGTTCTCCCAATCCGGCAACAACCTGGACGTGAGCATCCTGGGCACCACCGATAAGTTCAGTATCCAAAATTGGTACAGCGGTAGCCAGTACCACGTGGAGCAGATCAAGACCAGCGATGGCAAGACCCTGCTCGACAGCCAGGTGCAGAACCTGGTCAGCGCCATGGCCAGCTTCGGTGTTGCACCCTCCAGCCAGACCGCTTACACCGCTGAGGAGAACAGCGCTCTGCAGCCGGTGATCGCTGCGAACTGGCATTGATCAGGCACTAAACCGCAGACGCTGTTCCGCATTGTCCGCATCAGGCCGCTTACGGGTGACCTGATGTGGATTTGCGTGTTTGCCCTCGCACCGATTCCCCATA
Source organism: Rhodoferax sp. GW821-FHT02C08 (assembly GCF_059421805.1). Lineage (NCBI taxonomy): Bacteria > Pseudomonadati > Pseudomonadota > Betaproteobacteria > Burkholderiales > Comamonadaceae > Rhodoferax > Rhodoferax sp. GW821-FHT02C08. Next base: position 34,108 of record NZ_JBWKVR010000035.1, on the reverse strand, counting down.
AGTTCCGATGACCGATCCCCTGATTTCTCAGGCCTCGGTGTCATCCATGTCTGCCGCAGCCTCTGCGTCCATGGTGCCTAGCTGCTGGGCCAGCAACCATTGGCCCAAACTGCCTCTTGCGAACGCGTGCGGGCTGACACTATTGACAACCTCCCACATTTTGTGGATGTGACAAAAAATTCCCTACTATAAAATTTACAAAAAAAAACATAAATTTATTTCTGCTTTAAAAAATTCAGTGCTAGGGAGTTGTTTTTGATTGTTGTTGCCAATGTGGCGGCTGTAAACCGTGGTGCGTATGGCGTTCCACGGTTGTTTTGCTGCACGCTTGCTCACGCTGTGGATTCATTTCCCAACGCATCGTGCATACCCGTTTGCATCCGCCAGATGGCTGCTTCGACCGCAAAGCCTTATCCATCGATTTGGACTTCGGGGCAGGAAGCTATTTTTCGTGGCCCACGGCAAACCACCCACTCCATGCCTAGAAAAGCTAGGTTTATACGCTCCTGTACAGGTCATAACCTGCCCATCTGGCACGATCTGAACCAGGATGGCATCAGCCAGGCGGGAAAGTTACAGACTCTGGCGGCCACCGGTACCAACTATGGCGATGCCCAATTGGTGCAAAGCGGCAGCTACACCCGTGTCGATGGCAGCACCGGCCAAGCCGGTAGTTTTATCTCGACGCAGAACAATTTTGTACTCGAGTTCACACCCATCACTGTGAGTGATGCGACTAAAACAGTCTCCAATATTGGCGGCAGCGACTGGGTGCGGGATCTGCAAGTAGCCATGAGCCTGGGCGCGGCAGAGGTGTCGAAATTGCAAGCTGAAATTGGCGATGGAGCATATATAGCATGCGCAATGCGCTATGGAAACAGAAGCAAGAACGCAGATAACTCCAGCCGTGCTCGTGGCTTGCAAGCCGCACGAAGGCGTCCTCATTGCAAAGACTAGTGAATGGCAAACGAGTGCAACTGAGCCCGGGGATGAATGTGAAGGCGGAGATCAAGACTGGGCAGAAACGGAGTATTGAATTTCTGCTAAGTCCGGTGCAGCGGGCTGATAGTGGGAGTTTGCGGGGGGGGGAGGTGCGCTTGAGCCCTCTTTAAGGTCAAGCGAATTTTTATTGTGACCACGAGAGGCCTTGAACATGAAATATTTTTGCGATTAATGGAGCAAACCAATCCGTCTAGCCTACTACCGGTGGTGCCTCTTAATACAACGACAATACTAAACCATCAATTCTTGTCGGATGCCATATTGTTTTTATTATGAGTTGCAACCCTATGATTTTTATCTTGGTTTATCCTCGACCGGGAGAAAATATTTGCAAAGTCACTCAAAGTATATTTTTGTACTGCAATAATTTTATTGACAGAAATGCTTGTGGAAAATTTCTAACGCAACTCCGATTACAACCCAAAAATACTCCTTTATTGATAACAAGCTAGAGCACAATGAAACAAATATTCAATTCTTTATATCAAATTCATCCTTGGCTTCCGGCGATCTATATGGTGCTTTTTGCAATCGGATTGCTCGGGCCTGCTGTCTACTGCGCAGTAAAAAAATTACCCTATTCAATAGGAGTGATTTGGCGAAATGCCAAAAAAAATGATCTATTTGCAAAGGTGGTAATTTTTTCTTATTTGACGCTCGCGTTCATAACAGTAATTTGCCTAGCTCTTCCCCTATTCAATTGAGAATAATATCATGTCCATTTTAGACGGAATCACCGTATATCTTGATATAAACGCAGCCGCAGTGGGTGGTATTGACAACGTCATTCAGACCATTAACGCAGGCTCAAAAGTCGAAACAGCCGCTGGTGTTACTCAAGTCATCGCAGCAGTATCTGGACCAATACCAGGCTTGGGGTTAATAACAAACACGGTTGCCTTGACAATGGGTGCTGTCACGGCCGACCCAAATGGAGCCACGTTGGGCCAGACGATCAGTGCTGTAGGTAATGCCGTCGGAATAGTTGCAGGTGCATTTGCAATTGCCGGTGTTGCAGTGCCTGCTTTGACAGTGGTTGGGGTTGTCTTGACCGTCGGTGGAGCGGCGTACAACTTTTACGACATGTATACGAAAAATGCGCCGCCTACCACGATCTCCCCAACCACAAACACCAACTTCACCGCCGCCAAAAACTGGACCCCACCCCGAGACCCTCTGGTCCTAGACCTCGACGGCGACGGCATCGAAGCCGTAGGCATTGACCCCAACGCCCCCATCCTCTTCGACCACGACGGCGACGGCACCAAGAACGCCACCGGTTGGATCAAGGCCGACGACGGTATCGTGGTGTTGGATCGCAATGGCAACGGCCTGATCGATTCCGGCCTGGAGCTGTTTGGTGACAACACCGTGCTGCAAAACGGCCCCAAGGCCGGCCAGCGGGCCGCCAACGGCTACGAGGCTTTGGCCGACCTGGACCTGAACGGCGACGGCGCCCTCAACAGTATCGATGCTGCCTACTCCCAACTGCGCATCTGGCAAGACGCCAACCAGGACGGCGTATCGCAAGCCAGCGAACTCAAGACCCTGGCGGAGCTGGGCATTGCCAGCATCAACGTCAGCGGTACCGCCAGCAATGTCAACCTGGGCAATGGCAACACCCAGCCCTTCAGCGGCAGTTTCACCCGTGTAGATGGCAGTACTGGTGCCAGCGGCGTGGCCGAGGTCTCAGGCAGCCTGCTGTTGGCGTCGAATAACTTTTACCGTGAATTTTCGGATAACCCGGTGGTCACTGCCGCCGCAGCGGCCTTGCCGCAGATGCAAGGTAGTGGGTGGACCCGGGACTTGCGCGAAGCGATGAGCTTGGGCACCCCGGAAGCCGCAGACTTGCAAGACAAGGTGAATGCATTCGCGGCGGCCACCACGCGGGATGCGCAGATGGCGCTGCTGGACGGCGTGATTGTGGCTTGGGGCAATACGGCGACGCGGGTCAACGGGGTAGAGGACACACAGCAGGCAGGTTTCGACCATATTTTTACCCTGCGAACTGAGACGCTGCTCGCGGCAGATGCAAGTTTCGCTCAGGCGTTTGGCGCTGCCTTGGATGCAAAGGGGATGGATTGGCGTAGTGTGCCAGCAAATAATCAAGTTCAGATTCTGGGCCAAATGCTGTTGGATGCGGGCTTGATTAAGGGATACGACCAAACATCGACGGGAGGCAATATAGCCAGTACAGAATTCCGCACTTGGTCCCAAAGTGCTGCCGACGCTTTTGCGGATAGCCAACCCGCGCTAGCCAGCCAAGTGCGCGCCCTGGAGGCCTTTAATGGTACTACGGTACTAGACCGATTTGTAACGGCTGGCAGCTGGAATAACCAGACAGGTATTACCGGCTATATGGTCAACCTGCGGCCTCCTGTCGTAACCCTGCTCAACCAAGCCTACGATGCCCTGAAGGAAAGCGTTTACGCCGCCCTGGTGATGCAAACCCGGCTGCAACCCTACTTGGACTCTGTCGGACTGGTGATCGACGACACTGGCATTCGCTTCGACACCACGGCTCTGGCGGCCAAACTGGATGCTGCCAAGCTGGCAGACCCACGCAATGAATTGTCTGATCTGGCGGACTTGAATCTGCTGGCGCAGGATACCTTGCAGGCCGTGGGCTTTGATGGAATGGGGCGACTGCGTGCAGAAATTGCAGCTTTGCCCGTCGATTCAACGCTGCGAACCGATCTTGTCAATTGGCATGTATTGACCAGTGGCACAACGGGTACTGCGTACAGTGATATTTATCTGGGCACTGCCGGGGATGACAGCTTCAGTGCCGGGGCCGGAAATGACGTGGTGGATGGGGGGCAAGGCAACGACTACCTGGTGGGCGATGACGGCAACGACCGCCTGGACGGTGGCGATGGCAGCGACTCGCTCGCGGGCGGCAATGGCGACGACACGCTGTTGGGTGGCGCGGGCAACGACTACCTGTACGGTAGCGCAGGCGATGACATCCTGGACGGAGGTGCTGGTAACGACCTGCTGATGGGCGACGCCCTCTGGACAGGCGCGGGCAACGACACCTACCTGTTTGGCAAAGGCGACGGCCAGGACACCATCCGCGACAGTGACACGTCCGAGAACAATCTGGACAAACTGATCTTCAAGGCGGGAGTGGCGGTATCTGACGTGAGCGTTGGCCGAGACGGTGACGACCTGGTACTCAAAGTCAAT
>NZ_JBWKVR010000035.1:0-29819 GCF_059421805.1 Rhodoferax sp. GW821-FHT02C08 | reverse complement strand
CGACACCTACCTGTTTGGCAAAGGCGACGGCCAGGACACCATCCGCGACAGTGACACGTCCGAGAACAATCTGGACAAACTGATCTTCAAGGCGGGAGTGGCGGTATCTGACGTGAGCGTTGGCCGGGATGGCGATGCCCTAGTGCTCAAGATCAACGGCACGACCGACCAGATCCGGGTCGAAAGTTACTTTGCTGGCGACGCCACTGCGGGTTGGGTGATTGAGGAGATCCGCTTCACCGATGCACCGAGTACGGTGTGGACGGTCGACGACATGAAGGCAAAAACGCTGATAGGTGGAAGTGGGAATGACAGTTTGAACGGCTATTCCAGCGCAGACATCCTAAGCGGTGGCGCTGGCACAGATAGCTTGGCTGGTGGCCTGGGCAATGACACCTATTTGTTCGGCCTCGGCGACGGAGTTGACACAGTGACCGAGAACGATGCTACAGCTGGCAACACCGACGTAGCCCAGCTCGGCGCAGGCATTGCAGTGGACCAGCTATGGTTCTCCCAATCCGGTAACAACCTGGATGTGAGCATCCTCGGCACCACCGACAAGCTCACCATCAGCAACTGGTACCTGGGCAGCCAATACCACGTAGAGCAGTTCAAAACCAGCGATGGCCAGACCCTGCTCGACAGTCAGGTGCAGAACCTGGTCAGCGCCATGGCCAGCTTCGGTGTTCCGCCCTCCAGCCAAACCGCCTACACCACTGCAGAGAACAACGCTCTGCAGCCGGTGATCGCGGCGAACTGGCATTAAAACGGTATTCAGCCGCAGACGCTGATTCAGCCTTGTCCGCTTCGGGCTGCCTAAGGGTGGCCTGAAGCGGACTCGCGCTATGCGCCCTCTCGCCCTCCCAAGCTCCAATGTCCGACCCCCTGATTTCTTCTGCCTCGGCGGCCTCCATGTCCGCCGAAGCCTCTGCACCCGCGGTGTCTGATACGGCCTTGCTCTCACTGCTGATGATGGCCAGCTACCACGGCGTGGCCGCCGATGCGGACCAGCTCAAGCATGCGTTCGGTCAGGAGCTATTCACCACGCAAACCCTTTTGCTCGCAGCCAAGTCCCTAGGCTTGGCTGCCAAGCTGGTGCGTCAGCCACCCGAGCGCCTGGACCGGGCCGCACTTCCCGCGATTGCCATCGACCGTGAGGGCCAGTACTTCATCGTGGCCAAACTCGATACCAGCGATAAAGCCAACACCAAGCTGCTGTTGCAGCGCCCCGGCAAGCCACCTGAAGTTCTGGCCCTGGCCGACTTCCTGGCCATGTGGTCCGGAGAAATGGTGTTCCTCACCTCCAAAGCCAGCTACGCCGGCGAAGTCGCCAAGTTCGACTTCACCTGGTTCATCCCCGCCGTCGTCAAATACCGCCGGCTGCTGGGCGAGGTGTTGCTGATCTCCCTGGTACTGCAGCTCATCGGCCTGGCCACCCCCATGTTCTTCCAGGTGGTGATGGACAAGGTCCTGGTCAACCACGCCATGAAGACCCTGAACGTCATCGCCATCGGCCTGGTCTGCGCCACCATCTTCGAAGCCCTGCTTACCGGTATCCGTACCTATGTCTTCTCGCACACCAGCAGCAAAATGGATGTGGAGCTGGGTGCCCGGCTGTTCAAGCACCTGCTGAACCTGCCCATCAGCTACTTCCAGGCGCGCCGGGTCGGCGATTCGGTAGCCCGTATCCGCGAGCTGGAGAACATCCGCTCCTTCCTGACCGGCAATGCCATCACTCTGGTGCTGGACCTGCTGTTCTCCTTCATCTTCTTGGCCGTCATGCTCTGGTACAGCGTATGGCTCACCCTGGTAGTCGTTGCCTCCATCCCGCTGTACGTCGGCCTCTCCATGGTCTTCACCCCGGTCCTACGGGCGCGCCTGAACGACAAGTTCAACAAGAGCGCAGAAAACCAATCCTTCCTGGTCGAAACCCTCAGTGGCATCGACACCGTCAAGGCCATGGCGGTCGAACCCCGTTGGCAGCAGAAGTGGGAAAAGCAGCTCGCCTCCTACGTGGCTGCCGGCCTGTCCACCACCAACATCGCCACCGTCGCCAGTGGTGGCGTGACCCTGGTCAGCAAGCTGGTCACCGCCGCCATCATGTGGCTGGGTGCCAGCCTGGTCATCGACAACCAGCTCACCGTGGGCCAACTGATCGCCTTCAACATGCTCTCTGGCCAGGTGGCATCCCCCATCCTGCGCCTGGCCCAGTTGTGGAACGACTTCCAGCAGGTGGGTATCTCCATGGGCCGCCTGGGCGACATCCTCAACGCCCGCACCGAAGTGGTGGGCCAGAAAACCCGTATCCCCCGCATTGCCGGCGCCATCGAGTTCGACCAGGTCTCCTTCCGCTACCGGGCCGATGCCCCCGACGTATTGCGCAGCGTCCAGCTCAAGATCAACCCCGGCGAGGTCATCGGCATCGTCGGCCGCTCGGGCTCCGGTAAAAGTACCCTGACCAAGCTGGCCCAACGCCTGTACATCCCAGACCGTGGCCGGGTGCTGGTCGACGGCCAGGACATCGCCATCATCGACACCACCTCGCTGCGCCAGCAGATCGGCGTGGTCCTGCAAGAGAACACCCTGTTCACCCGCTCGGTGCGCGACAACATCGCCCTGGTCAACCCGGCCCTGCCGATCGAAGCCATCATCGAAGTCGCCAAGCTGGCCGGCGCCCACGAATTCATCTGCGAACTGCCCGAGGGCTACGACACGATGGTGGGCGAGCATGGCACCGGCCTCTCGGGTGGCCAGCGCCAGCGCATCGCCATTGCCCGGGCCCTGCTGAGCAACCCGCGCATTCTGATCTTCGACGAAGCCACCAGCGCGCTGGATTACGAGTCCGAGAAGATCATCCAGGACAATATGCGGCGCATCTGTGCCGGCCGCACCGTGCTCATCATCGCCCACCGCCTGTCGGCCGTGCGCGAGGCGAACCGCATCATCGTGATGGAGCGCGGCCAGATTGCCGAGATGGGCAGCCATGCCCAGCTGCTGCAGAACCCGCAAGGGATTTACAGCCACCTGTACCGCTTGCAGCAAGGTAACCAGACCCCAGAACCACATCCTGCGCCAGCGCCCGTATCCACACCAGCACCATCGACGCAGGGTGTGGTGGTGGCTAACGCTGTTACCACCCAGACCCCCAACGTTACCCACACCGTCCATTCCACCCACACCCCTCCCGAGGTGACGGTATGAGCCTAGGCCACCGCATAGGAGCCTACCAAGAGCTCATCCAGCGCTACGTCCTGACCTTCCGGCACTTCTGGCAGATCCGGGAATCCTTGGGCGGCGGCTTGCTCAACGAGCAGGAGGCCGAATTCCTGCCCGCGGCCCTGTCCCTGCAAGAGAAGCCCGTATCGTCCACGGCACGCCTGACCGGCCGCATCCTGATGGCCATTGTGGTCGTAGCACTGCTGTGGTCCATCCTGGGCCACATCGACATCGTCGTCAACGCCACCGGCAAGGTCATTCCTTCCGGCTATACCAAGACCATTGCCTCCGTGGACGTGGCCTCGGTACGGGCGGTGCATGTCAGGGAAGGCCAGCTGGTGAAGGCCGGTGACGTCCTGGTGGAACTGGACACCTCCGCCACCGATGCCGAGCATGACAAAGCCTCTGGCGATGCGGTGGCCTCCACCCTGCAGATGGCGCGGTCGCAGGCCATGGTCCAGGCCGTGGATGCCCATCTGCGCCAAGCTCCACAGCTGCCGCAGCTACCGTCACTGGCCAACCTCCCCGCCGACCAGGTCCAAGCAGCCCAGCGCCAGCTGGATGGCCAGTACCAGGACTTCCTGGCCAAACTCAACCGGCTAGACGGCGATATCAGCCACTTTGCCCAGGGCCTGCCCTTGGCAACCCAGCGTGCGAATGACTACAAGGCCCTGGCCCAGAACCACGATGTGTCCGAGCATGCCTGGCTGGAGAAAGAGCAGGCCCGTATCGACCTGGAAGGCCAGCTGCAGGATGCCCAGCACCAGCGTGCCGCCCTGATTGCCCAGACCCGCAAGGAAGCCCATGACGCACTTACCGAAGGCAGCCGCACGGCGGCCTCCAGCCAACAGGATGCCCGCCGCGCCGGCGAACACAGCAAACTACTGCGACTGACCGCGCCGGTGGACGGCACGGTGCAACAGCTGAATGTGCACACCGTCGGTGGTGTGGTACCTGCGGCCCAGCCCTTGATGCTGATCGTGCCACGCGCGACCCAGGTCGAGGTCGAAGCCTTTATGGAAAACAAGGATGTGGGCTTCGTACAGGAAGGCCAAACCGCCGAAGTCAAGATCGATGCCTTCGACTACACCAAGTACGGCACCATCCCGGGCCGGGTGACCCACGTCTCACGCGACGCCATCCAGGATGAGAAAAAAGGCCTGATCTATTCCGTCAAGGTCGCACTGGACCAGTCGTCCATGGACGTGGACGGCAAGGCCCTGGCCTTGGGTGCCGGTATGTCGGTGAATGTGGAGATCAAGACCGGCACCCGCCGGGTGATCGAGTACATCCTGTCGCCCCTGGTGCAGCACCAGCGTGAGGCCTTGCATGAGCGTTAAGCACGGTATTCCAATGGAGTTTGCGACCGGTAACCCTGATAGCTCCAATGGATCCCATGGAGCATGTGGAAAGACGGGCAAATGGACCACGGCCCCAGTGCTCCTGGGGTTGATTCTTTGCTGGTTCACCGGACCGTTGCAGGCCGGGGAGCTATGGGATCGGCTGGGTAAACGCTGGGACGATCCGCTGCTCACGCGCCCGCCCGTGCTGGATGCGGGCGCGGTCTTGCCCGGAGACAGCCGGCCCATACCCTGTGCAGAACTGGACATTGCCAACAGCGCAGCTACTAGCACCAGCAGCACCAACACCAAGGCCAACACCGTCACAATCACCACACTGAGTCTGGCCCAGGCTGTGGATATGGCTCTGTGCCACAACCCGCAGGTGCAGAGTGCCTGGGCGGCGATCAAACAGCAGGCGGCGGCACTCGGGGAGGCCCGGGCCGCCTACTTGCCCACCGCCAGCATGAGTGCCAGCCGCACCCGAGACAAGACCTGGATTCCCCATTCGGATCTACCGGGCGCCAAACTCCTGGGCGATTCGGTGTACGCCAGCCTTAGTTGGCGCCTGTTCGACTTTGGTACCCGCCAAGCCAATAACGCTGCGGCGCGCGCGCTGCTGGATGCGGCACTGGCCAGCCACGATGCGGTGCTGCAAAAGACCTTGGCGGGTGTCATCCAGGCCTACTTCGATGTGCAGACCGCCCAGGCCGCCTGGGTGGCCCGGCAAACCAATGAAGCTCTGGCCCGCCAGACACTGGAAGCCGCCCAGCGCCGCGAGAGCAAGGGGGCCGGGGCCCAGTCCGATACCTTGCAGGCCAGCACGGCACTGGCCAAAGCCTCCCTGGACAGAAGCCGGGCCCAGGGTGCCTATGCCAAGGCCCAATCGGTGCTGGTGTATGTGCTGGGGGTGGAGGCCATGCCAGCCAATACCCGCCTGGAATTGGCTGAAGAACTGGATTCGGGACCAAGCATGCACAACAGTCTGCGCCAGGACCTGGACAGCTGGTTGGAACAGGCCCAGGCCCAGCACCCGTCGATTGTGGCGGCCCGCGCCCAGTTGGCGGCGGCCGATGCCCGCGTTCTGGCAACCCGGGCCGAAGGGCGGCCCACCCTGGACGTGAGCAGCAACTTCTACCAGAACGGCCGGCCCAACCAAGGGCTGCCCAGCACCAGGACCCGTGAGAGCATGCTGGGGGTGACGCTGACCATTCCTTTGTTCGAAGGGTTTGCGCGGACCTACAAGGTGCGCGGTGCCCAGGCGCAGGCGGAGCAGAAGCAGGCCGACCTGCTGGATACGGAGCACCAGGTCCTGATGGAGCTAGTCAAAGCCCATGCAGATGCGATGTCGGCACTGGACGAGCTGGAGGCTTCGCGCCAATTGCTGGAAGCGGCGCAGGCGGCATTGGCTTCAGTGCAGCGCAAGTTTGACAAAGGAGCGGCGGATATTCTGGAGATTTTGAGCACGCAGGCGGCGTTGTCGGATGCGCAGCAGGAGCGGATACGGTGTCTGGCGGATTGGCGTGGGGCGCGGCTGCGTTTGGTGGCCAGTGCGGGGGGATTGGGAAGGCTGGGGGTGGCGGAGTGAGTTTGAGGAGATGGATTGCTTGTATCGGAATAGATGGCAAGGTTTGAATCGGAATCAGTGGCAAGGTGCGGATCGGAATCAGTGGCTTCTTTGCGTCGGATCGGGTGGCGTTTTTAGATCGGAATACGCAGTGCGCCACGGCTTACCTGCTAACCTCCTGTAAACCATCCAACGCCAAGGAAAAAAGTGGCCTTTGCTCCCCAGGACGAAACAAGTGAAATCAGTGTAGAAAAGCTTTTCTCAAAGTTTGAGCTGCAGCCAGATCCAGTCGTCGACGGAAAAATCGAGTTATTGCCACTGCATGATCGCCTCACGCCAGAAAATTTCGAGCGACTGATCGCAAGACTGGCCGATCCGGCCGATGGGAAATCGATTCGGGCCTTCCGCTACGGCAAGTCGGGCAGTACGCAGGGCGGCGTTGATGTCATGGTCATCGATTCGACAACTCGCAAGTGCGACTATTACGAAGGCAAGCGGTGGGCGCATATCTCAAGGGGGGATATCTCCGCTTGGGTCAAAAAATTCATATTCGGGCCGCACGCTGCCGACGCTCGCAAGTTCGTGGTGTGCACGACGTTCAACGTTTTCGAAGTAACCGAACTGGCCTTGGAGTGGAAGGAGTGTACAAAGCTGCTCGCCGAACATAAGATCGATGGCGACCTGTGGGATGGTGCGAAGATCCACGGACTACTGCGCCGTCGACACCCGATCGTGAGCGAGCTATTCGGGAACGACATCGCCGACCGGTATTGCGTGCCGGACTTCAAAGCACCTTCGGAGCCACTCGAGCGTACATTCGAGGCAATGCGTGTTGGGGACTTCGGGCGGACTTTATCGCTTCAGAACGTCAGCATCGCATGTGAAGTGCTGATGCCTAATGAAGATGAGATTAGCACAGGAGCGATTTTATCCTTCGCGCGTCGCGACCTATCGGGCATTTCGATCTCGATATCGAGCAAACAGCTGGTTCATTGGATGCAGTGGCGCGCGCACGCACGAGCTGACGAGACGCGTCCATACGCAGTTCCAAAGGTAGGAGATACAAGCAAAGTCGTATTAATGGCGAACTCGGCCAGATTGATCCTTAATCAAGAGGAAATCCGCCACCTGGATTGGGTGCTGCACACCGCCTGGGACTCGTTCTACAAGACCGCTATGAAGCAACTCACGCGCTATCGGTGCGGCCGCTTTAAGAGGCTGCAGGGCAGCACCGGGCCATATGTACTGGCCTCTGTGGAGCGTTCGATGTGGCGAGCAATGCTCGAATTCGCCCTTCAACATGATGTCGCCAACGGCAGTAGCCCTTGGCACATTTTCGATGGCGCGCCAGGCTGCCTGAAGGTCTACACACAAAGAATAACCGACAGACTTGACGCTGGGTATCACGCGATCATGTATGCCTACGGCGCGGAAAGCATCTGGTTGCCCTGGGAGACCAGCGTCGCCATTGGGTGGGAGATCCCCACGAATTTCGGGGCAGCCGTGAACTTATCAGCTCGCACCATCTGGGACGCCGAGTTCACTCACGACTGGCTACTCGAAGAATTTATTCCACAGGTTCTTCGCTGGAAGAATGGCGGACGGCAGGGGCAACCAAACAAGCCGGTCTTCTGGAGAAAGAGTGCTACTCGTTCGGTTCAGCATCGGGCCGTTGACGTCTCCAGTGTCGCTTCGTCTTCGGCCATTGGACTTAGCCTGCGCACCGTTCCGGAAGACTTCGACGGGTTGCGCGCGTGTGTCGAAGCTTTGCAATCGCACTTTAACGGTCGCCGCTCAGACGTTGAGATTGAGCCATATTTGGCGAAGGCAGTGCTTACAGCGATCGACCGCGCACTGACATTTGTGCAGCTGCCTTACGAAGGCTACCTTCGCGGCGTTCTGAGCATTCCTCCTGAAGAAGACCTTGTCAAGGCTGTTCGCGCGCGCTCTCGAGCTGACAATGCGGCGAACTCTCAAGCAGCAATGGACTTTAGGCTGCGTGGACTATTGGAGGTGATGGATGCGGTGCATGTAGCACCAGCCGGCGAATGGCGCAGTATCGCAGCCGTTCTGCAGTCGGTGCTTGATCGCTATAACGAAGACGTAGTCTGCGATTTATTCACTGCGGAGTAGCTGCGTCAAAGTCACACTCCTGCGAGAGTTGATTGCCGTTGCTCTAAGTGCTGAACGTTGAGTCAACCTCCTGAGGGGCCGCGACGACGTACGCCGCCGTGATCGCCGCTCTTGAGCGAGACGTTCCCCAGAACGGATGAGCCGACAGAGGGCCCGCGTCCTCCTGATCCCCGGCTGCCCGGGAAAGTAGCACGAAGGAATCAGAAAATTGGTCGACGCCGGGCAAGTCTCTCTTGACCGTGCCACCCCACGCTTCCTCAAGTGATCTCATCGCCAATTGAGATTGGGCCTGCAGCGCCGCAACAAAAGCGACGTCCAGTAGATGAAGAGCGCGCACAACTGCGGTTGATGTCTATGTTCCTACTGCCTGTGAGCGACGCAAAGTGACGGTTGCGATCGCAATGGGAGCTTCGCGATTACAAGCAGTATGTTGAAGCGTATTTTCAGGAATTCCCCCGAATCAGTCGAGCCATATTCATGCGCCTTGTCCTCTCGCCTAGGCTTGACACACCATCCCGCAGCCACAGGTCGCGGGTATATTCGTAGCCAGGAAAAACGTCAGCCAAGGTCACTTCCCGCTTCATCAGCCTCTTCGCCAGATAAGCCAGCTTACGCACGTCCTGCACGTCTCGCACTTCGATAGGGACACATAGCTTCATATCAATGCGGTCCGGCAACCATCGAACTGCCATGGACGGGCGAATCACATGATCAATACCGACCGTCCGCAGCCTATCTTCGATGGCATGGACGCCATCGAAATACGCGACCAGCCGATCGGTTAAGGCGCTCGACTTGGGATCAGCAGGCCCTGTACTGGAATGACTAGCTTTCCTCCGTGTCCGGCCACGTCCATCGAGAAATGGGGATACTTCCGTAAAAGGTCCGGCCTCTAAAAACGCTAACGCTTCCACTGCTTCCGAGTAAGCCATACGCGGATGTGTCCATCGGACCAAAACTCGCCGTCCCCCGACAATGAATCCTACGTCGCTCCACCATGTCAACGGGCGCGTTTTCGGATAATCATTTGGAATGAACAACCCATCCTGCAGCAGCCAAGGATTGCTTTGGTGATACTGCTGCATCAGTGCGTGCATCCGCTCCATCTGTCTGTTTTTCATAGGCTCCCCTGGTCAACGGGTCTTGCAATTCAAGATGTACGCTAACGCTTTGACAGTCCTCGGTCAACGCTCTGGATTCCGAACGACCTTTGCTATAGCTGGGAGCGCTCGATTTAGGCCAGCCAAAGTCCACGCGGAAAAAACTGCATATGACGATGCGACGAGCTTCTCTCATGCCGTTGCGATATGCGTGTCGGAATTTTCAATTCGTGACATCCCGCAACATTGGGGACACGCGCCCGACACCAACCCACGCTAGCTGCCCCCCTGCGTCGGTCTTGCACAGTGGCTCAACAACAAAGATTGACATTTTTAATGCATTTATGCATTAATTGCGTATGCCAACGCAATCTAATCACCGAACGAACGAACTACTGAAGAAGGAACTTCGTCGACAAAGAGTATCCCAAGAGTCGTTAGCATTGAAGATGCGCGCGAGTCAGTCGCAGGTGAGCCGCATCTTGTCCGGGAAGACCTCCTCCGCGTCAAAGCTAGCACGGGACATAGAAAACTATGTATTTATGCAAAGCAATTTATCAATGCGCGCCCGCCTTGCATCGAACGAGGACCTGATGAGCGCGCTAGAAGTTGCCTGGGACGGAACGCCAGCCCACGCAAGGGCTTTGGCAGCAGTCATCCGCAGCTTGACGCTGCTGGCCCCGAGTGACCCTCCAACGGAGAACATCAAAGCATGAGTTACGTTGTCATTCCTCACCCGCAACCGGACGAGTTGCTTGAAGGGCTCCTTGGTCGCATGGCCGCCGCCAACGGTTGCACCTCCGTCGACAACCTGATTGATGGCCTTCAAAATGCCCAGCAACAGGAAAACGAAGGCAAGCCCTTGTGGATCATTGCGACGGCATTTGACACAACCGTCGCCGACCTTCAACGACGTTTCACGACCGTGCCAGCACTACGTGCGTTCACGACCGAAGCAAAGCAGCGGACGCCAATCTGGGGAGGCGCCGATGGCAGCCTCCACATATCCGGGCTTTCCCGGCGCTCCTCTACAGAAGCCTTGACGTGCATGACCTGTGTGCAGCGGGATATCGCTTCGGGCAAGCAAAGTTACTGGCGGCGCTCAAACCATCTTCCCGGCGTCGACTGGTGCATTGAGCACGCGACCCCACTAATCCGATTCGAGTGCGAGGCCTTCGCCATGCCACCAAGTGAGGCAATCAAGCGACTGGAAGGTCACAGCTTCGAATGTCCATGGAACAACGCGCCCACATCGGTACTCGGGCGTTACGCAGGTCTGTTGGCGCAGTGGTTGCAGCAGCCCACTTCGATGAGCTGCAAGGCCTTGAATCGCGTCGCTCAAGAAGGCTGCCGCCGACGCGACCTCCGAACCGGACAGGTAGGTAAGCGTCCGGTGATCAGCGATCGGGCCAAGGAGATCGTTCCACGCGGCTGGCTCAAGAAGTACTTACCCGCATTGCTATCGAAGGAGCGAGAGGCATTCTTTGCTAGGTTGGACGGCATCAGCAAAGACAAACACGTAGCATACGCCAGTGCAAACTGCGCGCTCGCACTCGCGGTTTTGTTCGACTCTGTTGAGGAAGTTGCCGCTTTGTTCACGGCAGAACAAGCACAGCTCGATAGCCAGACTAATGGCAGCGACGCGATGCTGGCGGCTCGAAAGGCTTTTGTGAGCGGTCAGAGCTTGAGCTCCGCATGCAACATGCACGGTATCCCGATCGACCAGTTCGAGCAATGGCTGAGGGCAGCAGCGAAGGGCTGGAAAGACTTGCGGCTGACGGCCCCTGTGCCAGCTTAGAAGAGTTGCTCGGGGTCCGAGCGCAGCGTGGTTCCCAGCACTGACTGGAGCACCAACAACGTGCGCGGCCATGCCTGCGGTCGACGTAGAACCCGCTTCAAGCCGGGCGCCAACAGAGTCCAATGCTCCGGGTTGAGCAGATCTGCCTCACTTGACACAGCGCGTGCCATGACAGCCGCCCGCAACGCACGCGCATACCGATCATCTGCCCGCTCTATACGCACGGTAGCGTGGTTGGCATCTCGGCGCCGGTCAGTGAAGTTAGAACTTTGCAGCTTGAGCCACTCGCGATCGTTGCGATACAGCCAAGCATACGCCGCCGGCTCTGCTCGACGGGCGGCTGCCACGCCAAGCATAGGGACCGCACGAGCAACGGCCATCCAAGCTGCGCGAGCGTTGTCACGCGCCCGACTCGTGCGGACCTGATGCCAACGCGCCTGCAGTCCAGGCACCTGCCTAAGTAGCTTGGTGACCGTAACCTGGGATGTTCTTAGCCAGGCCGCAACAACAGCTTTGTCCTGGCCTGCAAGCAAATGTTGGATGGCGACGGCCCGTCTCTTCTCGTCGACAACCTTCGGCCGCCGTGGCGTTTCAAAACCGGCTCTTGCTGCCCATGCAGCGACGGTCGATGGATCGACGCCGTAGCGCCTTGCCAGTGCCGTCGCGGATGCCCTACCCGACAGCAAATCTGCAGCGTCTTGCTGGGTCAATCCGCCCCTCTCTCGGGAGGCAGAGCGTTCCGCATGCGATATCTGGGAGAGGATTGCTGGGGCACGCGAACGGTCATACTCTCCTATAAATACGGCCAGGTCATCGAATACCAACGACAACCAGACCAAGTAGCGCAACGGCTGGGTCAACGACCTCCCGGCGACAATCCTCGACAACTGAGCCTGCGCGACTTTGACGTCCATCTGCATGGCAAATGGCGGCAAGCGGGCCATGACGGCGGTGTGCAACCGTAGATCACTTTCGAACTTTTGCCAGGCAATGCGGCGCGACGAAGACACCCAGCCGCGACGGCGCATACCCTCCAGAACGGCTTGCGAGATCGCATCAACATCCGCGAGACGTCCTGGCACCAGAGTACACAGGTCGATCCCAAAAGCCGCGAGTATCTGCAGCTGTCTTATCGTTCGACTGTCATTGCCACCGCCCCACCACTGCACCAAGCCTGCATCCATCGGCAGCACGAACTGAAAGCGTGCTCGCTGATCCAGCTTGACAGGTGATATCAACAAAGGATCGCCGTGGATCGGACAGACCCAAACAGCAGGCCACTGGTGCATGCGCCGCCAGTAAGCCACGGCATGCTGTCGGCGATCCTCGCCTATGCATGCTGGACAGGCCTTCAGCGGATGCGCTGCACCCAACCCACTGGTCAGCAGCCCCAGCAGGAACTTGAGGCTGCCAATGCCGTCACCGTACATACTCAGAACGGCCCGGTCGTATAGATCAGTACACCGAAAAGGACCATAGAACGGCAGGAGCGTCCGATCATTGGCCAGCGCTTGCACCGTTCCAAGACTCCCTGCAGAGCGCGCTACCAACGCTTCTAACCCTGCCGGGAAGTCGTGCGCCGTGCCATGCCGCCGCCGCCCAAACAACTGGAGGCAGGTTGCAGAGGCAATACCGTTGGAACTCAGCAGGTGGTAACGACTGCACCAACTGAACAAGGTTTCGTCCGGGAGCCAGGGTACGCGCTCCCCGATAGGCCAATGGGCTTGCAGCACGTCAGTCGCCCCCGTTTTCGACGTCGACTTTTTGAACCGTGCCCCTCTTCTTGCCGTCGCTCAACAGCCGAGCACCTGCAAGCAGCGCTTCGGCATTAACTGTCGGCCGACGCGGAATCCGCGTGACGTTGGTGCTCGACTTGACGACGGTTGGCATGTCTGGCGACGCGCGGAGCTTGCTCAGTACGCGGCGCTCGTCGGCGTTTAGCGCACTTTCCAAGAGATGCACAGCCGCCGCTGGTGGTGGTTGGTTGAACATCGGCTTGGCCGCCGCGATCTTGCCGCCCTCGGTGCTCATCATCGGTCCAGAAAATGGTGCGTTAAGGTCCCGCCTCTTTTCTGAAAGCAACCCACTGAAGTGAAGCGAACGCAGTGCATCCACGTCGCTGCGCTGGCTGGCGTACGTCCGGGAATGGTAGGCCGCTCGAACATCATCCATGGTGACAGCCCGATCGACCTTCAAGGGCCAAGCAATTCGACAAGCGTCACGCAACAGGATGCGCAATAGCCGGTAGAGACCTCCCGTCAGCTGATGCAGCGCGTGCGCGTTGTGCTTGGTATCAATGTTGATCAACCCCGAACCAAGGCGGACATACTCGTCCAATACAGCTTGCCAGTGCCTGTCATCCGCCAGCGGGGGTTCTAGAGTGAGACAGTTGGCCAACAGCCTATCCTTGTCTTCCTGCGGGCGCGTTAGCAGTTTGTGCCCAAGAGAATAATTGAAAACGTAGACAACCGCTGGACCGAGACTATTGAGATCGCCGATGAGGTTCGCAATCAGCGTTGTCGACTGGTGACTTCGAGTCATCGCTTGCATTTCATCGACGAGCAGTACCTGTGTACCCTTCGCGTACAGCCACTGCCGCAGATGCTGCGACATTTCCTCGGCTGCGATGTTTCTTCGACCCGCTATGAAAACGGGATTTGCCAGCGATCGGAGTACCGGCCTGGCAGATCGCTGAGCCTGCATTTCGATGCGAATCACGGGCTCGATGGGCGCTTGTACGCCTGGCGCGATCCCTCCCTTCACGCCAGATGAAAGTGCACGCACGAACGCTTTTGTTGCCGACGACTTCCCGCAGCCCGCCAGTCCCGTAACGCCCCAAATCTCTTGGTCAGACTGGACGACCGGAATGCGGGCATAGATCGCAGCCTCGTATGCGCTGACGGACGTAATGCGTGACATTGCGCTCAACCGCACGCGGTCGACGAGCTGCCGAATGAATGCGAGGTGCGCCGCGCACGGAATATAGGTAGCCTTCCAAGCGTCGAGTATCCGCCCGCATGCAACGACAGGGGCATCTCGTGCAAGACCTTGCGGCGCGGCCACAAGGTGTGTAACCCGCTCGCGAAGCCCGTCGTCGGTGTCGAGCCCATCGAACCAATGCACCCATGGTGGCACCGCATTCCCATGCCGGCTCATCGGCGACCTCCTTTCGCGTGGATCAGCGGCATGATGTCCCGGGCCTCCCTCAACGAAACGGCACTACCTCGCTTTGCGCGGCCCGGCCGAATGTCCGCCTGGTCGTAGGCTAGCCCCGTTTCGGCTTCGTACCGCTCGGACACATCCGCCCTGGCGGCCTCTCGGTGCTCTCGAAATGCAGCTAGTTCTTTGTCCCGTAGATCGGCGAGCTGCGCGAGTTCCGCAACCGACAAGAAGTCTTCGTCGTCACCGCCCCGAATTCCAAAAGAAGCATCGACAACGAGGATGCCGTCCGGCGTGTCGAGAAAAATGTGCCGAACGCATGCAGGTAGCAGATAGCCTTGGATCCGGGTCGTTGCCCTCGTCAGTAGCATGCTGTCACGAAGTGCCGCAGACCAGTACCGAAATCTCATGAAGTAGACCGCACCATCACTCACCGTCAAATCCACCTTCTGAAGGTAGTTCCGGATCGCCTGGTCGCTCTGCGGCTTGTAGGCAAATGTCCTCCCGCGGCCGACTAGGTAATTCCACATGCCGATTGGCGTAGGAAGCACGCACTGGGAAATCGCCTCTGTACCAAGCCTTAGCCGGACGTTGGCTGACTTGTTCGACTCGATTGCCCGCAAGATCTCGCGCCGGACGACTTGAACGATCGATTGCCGTGTCAGCTTATAGCGCGGCGCGCCCTCGACCTTCACCGACTTAGGGTGCCGGGTTTCAACGCTGGCCTTTGATTGACCGGAATATGAGGGTGCCATTTCCCTGATGATCGGCTTCAAAGCTGCGGCGTCGCCGTCGGCACCCCGGGTCGCCCCTGGACCTCGGTCAGTAACCTCATGCAGCGGCAGTCCGATACTGGGCCATTCTTCGAGCGAGATCTGAATGCCGAACAAGCTGCAGTACCAGACTTTGTCAACCGACATGCAGAACTTCGCCATGCGGTAGGCTTCTGCCTTTTCCCCTTTCAACGAGAAGCCGATACCAACCACCATGGCGGAGGCTAAGCACAGTATCCGCACGACACAGATTCGGGGCAGATGACTACCCTCCAAGTAGCCAGCACACACTTCCTTGACGAAATATCCGTCGGACTCCAGCGTCTCCATCGCATTGGCCACGGCATTGGTAAAAAAGCCGTTTGATGGCGCAAGCTTTGACCTGATGCGCTCATGGCCATACTTCAGAAGCTGACGGGTCTCCAGGTCATAGGCCAGGCCCACCCAGTACCGAAACTGACCAGGACTGGGAAATGCTTTGCCCTCAGGGTGAACGAAGGACATGCGCTGCCGGGCGTCGCTAACGGGCTTGCAGCCGAAGACCCGCACAATTGTCTTTCGGTAGATGGCAAGCATAGACTGGCCGGGCGTGGCGTACTCACGAAATCCTTGCAGGCATAGCTCCTGCACCTCCTCGCAGCACGCGCTGTGCCCATGCTGCGCTCCCAGCAGCGAGGGGCGTCCAAACTTCTTGTTCTTCGGCGCACGTTTCCATTTACCGAGCTTGTTGATCGGGTAGTGCAATGCCAGCCGCTCCATGCCGAAAGCGATGTAAGCGAAGAAGGCAGCCCGGTAGCGGGACTCGTTTTGGCAAGGCGTGCATGACCTGGCGTACCGGTTCAACACGGCCTCGGGATTTTCCGCGCCAAAGACACCGGCCAGTC
Organism: Rhodoferax sp. GW821-FHT02C08; assembly: GCF_059421805.1. Taxonomy (NCBI): domain Bacteria; kingdom Pseudomonadati; phylum Pseudomonadota; class Betaproteobacteria; order Burkholderiales; family Comamonadaceae; genus Rhodoferax; species Rhodoferax sp. GW821-FHT02C08. Next base: position 13,849 of record NZ_JBWKVR010000035.1, on the reverse strand, counting down.
CCTGGACCGCTGGCCACAGGTGGGCGAGCATCGTGTCAATGCGCTGAACGTGAGGTCGTCGCCGCGTGTGATCTTGCTTATCGTATTCCAGCAGATCGGAGATGGTCGCATCCCCGAGCCAATGCGGAAGCGATCGGGGCCTTTCGTACGGGCGGATCAGTCCACTGTCCTTGGCCGCCTCGAAGCGATAACGTTGAACAAAGAAAAGCACGGCCTTGTAAACAGCACCGCGCGATGGTGCACACACCTCCGGGAGGGCCAAAGTTGGAGCGTCAAAGGACAGAAGCACGACCCGATTGCGATCGGCGTCGCTGTACATGAAGTGATACACCACATTGGCCACAAGCCCTTCAAAGCCATAGGGGGCAACAAGCTGCTCTCCTAGCATCATGGGTCAGACCTCCCGATTGAACAGATGGCTGAACCGCGTGAAAAGGTCGCCGCGCTCCGGCATCAGCGGCTGATCGACCAACATCGTTGCATCAACCAGTTCAACCCGTACGCGCCGTTCCCAGAGAATTCGGTAGAACGCCCTTTGTACGTCTTGGTAGGCACATCCATGACGGTGTGTAACGCCCAAGATCGCATTCAGCGGTGGCAGGCCAGCTTGCATGCCGGCCCTAACACGGTCTTCAAGCTCCCTTTCGACGTGTACGCCAAGCGACTGATCGCACCTTTGGTGAAGAAAGAGCCTGCGCAGGTTGCATTCAAGTAGCTCTGGAATCGTCCTCACCACCACCCTGACAGTGCGGATGCCCACATCCAGATACAGCTGCTCTTCGATGGCATGGCGCGCGTTGGCCGCATTGGCGTCCCTGGTCGCGTTTCGAACTCTTGATCTTGCATTGATCGACTGGCCGAAATCCTCCTTGTTCTTCTTGACCGTCCAGTTGACGCAGTACGGTCCTCGATCGTCCACCATGAACAACAGCAGGTCACCCAGGAAAGGAATGGGCACGACCTGGTCTTCGCCAGTGGCGGGATCACGCGCGCGTAGCCAGCCATGGAACGAGAGAAGATCCAGCCGTTCTGCCACAGCGATGGTTCCCTCCATGGTCGGTAGATCCGTGTCGATGGTACGCGGATGCCCTGTCAGCGGATGAGGTCGGCTCGCGACCGGCAACATGCGCTGCTCCTGTATTTCGAAGAGCCGAGGGTGGTGTAACGCCAGCAGAACGGCCGCCTGCTCAGGCTTCGACAGTGCGTGCACATCGCGCTGCAGCCGCTCGCACCACATCTCTGCAGGTCTGGATATCGCCGGCGCTTCTTCCCGCGTTGCCTTGATACTGGGTTCGTACGCCGCCCCCCACTGCGGCGGATCTTGGCGTCGATAAATTTCCCGCACACGGGCGAGCGTCATCTTCCTGTCGGTCATAGGTGTCCCTTTAGTGCGGCATGGCCGCGACTTCGAATATGAATCGACGAGGGACACCCTTGACCCGCTCCATGGGAGCGGGTATATTGATTCCAGCACTGGAAATTTGAGGGCACCCTCAATACGTCTCTGAAAGCCGCCGATCTCGCAAATCTGCGGCTTTCGCGTTTCTGGCGTTCTCTGATATTTATGGAGTTACGTGGTCATCGACGTCTCCTTTGAATCCACGACTGGGCGGCTCACGCTGCGGTTCACCGCCAGCGCTTCGGGATCGACAGCACACTCCCCTTTCTTCAAACCCAGTGCAACGGCAATTCGATGGCTTGCACCACGCCTGGCAAGGCACCGGCCGTTCAGCACGCTGTAAACCAAGCCACGATCAAACCCATGCTCGCGTGCCCAGTCCGAAACGCTTTTACCGTCTTCGTAAAACTGCCTACGCACCGCATCGATTGCGCTTCTGTCTGGCTGCATAAGTCGAATTTCGTTCGTATCGTAAGGTTTAGGGACGTTAGGACATGGATCTGTATCACTGCCAATACATCAAGTCCGATGCGGTCATGTGAGATCGCAGAGACTCATGGCATGCTAGTTCACGGCCTGAGTTTGGTAAATCGGCAACGCGGGTCGGATACAAAGGTTCAGGAGAATGCCCTAAGTGTTTGATACGAATGCACTTTCTCTCAGTCACGAAACTTTCGCGTGGGCCAACCCAAAGCTTTCGCGTGTTTCGCGGCGCTCCGTCGTCGACGTTTTCGCCACCATCGCGTGGTTTCGAGTGCTGGCGGCTGATGCGGATGCAACGTCAATCGGGGACATGGTCGGCCACTACGGTCCGCAGGGCACTATCTCATCTGATAAATACAAGATGCTCCACCACCAATGGACGGAGCGATCTATCGGGCGACGATGCCCTACGCGTGCAACCATCTTGGCCGCCGAAGGGCTCTGCGCCGACAGTGCTTGCATATTCGAGTTAGCGTTGTGGCCTGCGTTGCGCACAGACTGGCACTTTGATCACAGTAGGGACAAGGTCCGCCGAAGACTACCGGCCAACTTCTCGAAACGGCTGGAGATTCAGCTTCAAGACAACCCAAACCGCTGGGAAAGTAGCTACATACGAGCCTTGAGTGACAGGGGCACGCTCGACGACCTTGCATGCCTGCTTGTCCTTCTGCGACGCGGCAATGCGGCGGCTTCCAACCACGCGGCTTATGGGCTTGGGAGAGCGGTCAACCGCGTGTTGCTAATTCAAGCCGGCTGGCTGTTGGCACACGGATTGTTGCGCCCGCTTGTTGAATATGTGGACATGGAATTTTTTCAACATGCTCCAACGTCAGTAGGTCCATCGGCAACAGAGGCGAAATACTTTCGGATGCTTGAAAGACTAGTAATAGCCGTGCCACGTCATCTGCCGGAGGTCGCCGACGGCTTCGATGCCGATCTCTGGACACGGGGAGCACATCTCGCACTCTCGGCTGCAAATTAGCCTGACCATCCGTCCTTGCTTAAATATCAGCTCAAGCTAGTCAATGCGCAAATCAACTACCGCGCCGATGCCCGCTAGAGTGCAATGCTTCGGAAAAATGAGATTCCACGCAGAAGTCAACGCCAAAATAACATTGAAGCAGGTCGGCGCAATATCCGCATCAGGCTGATCTGAGTCATTCCCGCGCCGGCGTCCGAACGGCAGCCTTCATGAACTCCGGTCATTGAATGGTTGGTTTCTCGACTGTCCAAATGCACAACCGAGCTAACAAACTGGCAACCTGGAGTCAGGTGACGTGGCGAGGCCTGAGGGCGTGGCATCATCTCGCGATGACCGATTCAACAGAAGAAGCAGCGCCTCAGCCGGAAGACAACAAGAAGCCCAAGCTTTTTGACCCTCGACGACCTCATTCCACCCAAGGAAGCAGTCGAGACCTCATCGGCATCTTGTACGTGAGCGGCCACCGGCGTAGGGCTGCCTAAGCGATTCGTAGGTACCATGGTGACCTACCCTCGGTACTTCACTGCGTCAATAACCGTACGAACACACGTCGCCCGCATGTCTAGCAGAAACGTCGCAACGACTAACGAGTCTGCCAAGGAAACCGTTGCTCCACCACCAGCCGAGGGTGAGCGCCGTGCCGTTCGCGGCTATGTCGCTCAGTATGGGAAGGCCGGCGCGGCCATTTACAGCGAACTCGAACGAGGGGAAATGCAGTGGGTGGGATTGGCCGACCGCAAGGCTGGCATCGCCGACGATCTGGTTCTGGGCTTCGATGGGCTGGTGGTGGGCCACCAATTCAAGTCGTCGAAGTTCCCGGCACCGTTTACCGTGACAACGCTACTTACGGGAGCGGACGGCCTGCTGAAGCCGCTCATAACCGCCTGGCAGATTCTCTCCAAGGACAATCCCAGCGCCCGAGTCGAAATTCGCTTTGTGACGACGGACTATCCGTCGACCACCGACAAGCCTGGCGACGCCACGCCCGCACACAGCGCCGAGTTCATTGATCAGTTCGGGCGCCTTCCCAACCGCACGTTGGCAGAGTGGCGCGCGGCCGGCTGGCGCAACCTGATCGATCGACTACTGGCTGAATCGGGTCTAAACGAGGTCGAGTTTGAGAGGTTTCTGCACGCCCTGCGCATACTGCATGGCGCTGCCGCTGACTTTGTGCAGCTGCATAAGCTCAGCGCCGAGCAGTCGCGCCTGGCGTCCGAGATTGCCAGCTTGCTGCCAAATCTCGTTGCCGATGGTCGAGATAAGGACCGATGGACGCGTGAAGAGCTACTTCTGGAGCTCGGCTGGCCTGATCCGGCCAAGACGCGCTATGTGCACAGGTTCCCGCTCGGCGCCTATGTGCAGCGCAACCGCGACACCGAGATCGAGTTGCTGCAGACCGTTCGAGGCATCGACCGAGGATATGTTGCGCTGATTGGGCCGCCAGGCTCGGGAAAGTCGACGCTGCTGCAGATGGCACTCGCTGTGGAGCCAGACCTCCGTCTAGTGCGCTACCTGGCGTTCGTGCCAGGCGTCGCCCAAGGCGTTGGCCGGGGAGAAGCCGAAACCTTCCTCGATGACATCGGCGCCCAGCTGCGCAACAGCGGGCTGCATGGCATCCGCCTTCGAGACAACTCGCTGCATGAGCGACGCGAACAGTTCGGTGCGCTGATTTCCCAGGCGGGCGAGCGCTATGCCAAAGAAAAGATTCGTACGCTCATTGTGGTTGATGGCCTGGACCACATCCCGCGGGAAGAGCGGCCTGCCCAGTCGCTGCTGTCGGAGTTCCCCCTTCCAGAAGCGCTCCCTGCGGGCGTCATGTTTGTCCTGGGCACGCAGCGTCTGGACCTCGCGCACCTGAAACCCGCCGTGCAGGACCAGGCCGCGAAGCCTGGCCGGCAGGTGACGATGAAGCCGCTTGACCGAGAAGCCGTCGCCCGGATGGCTGACGCGCTCAGCCTTGATCCGGACATCCCGCGCGTACGACTGCATGAGCTTTGCCACGGGCATCCGCTGGCGACGCGCTATCTGATTCAGGCGCTCCTGCGCGCGGATGAGGCCAAGCGCGCCCAGCTCCTCGCCGGGGGCATGGAGTTCAACGGCGACATCGAAACCGTCTACGAAGCTGCCTGGCGAGAGATTGCTAACGACCGTGACGCAACCGACTTCCTCGGCTACATCGCGCGTGCTGAAGCTCCAATCGCACTCCCATTGCTCGCTACTATCGTGGACGAACGTGCCATTGAGCGGGCGCTGGCCGTCGCCCGTCACCTGCTGCTGGAAACAACGCAAGGCTGGCGCATCTTTCACAACAGCTTCCGGCTCTTCGTCATCGCCAAGCCACGGGTGCGGCTTGGCAGCGTAGAGGCTGACTACTCCCAGCGCGTCTACCGCGAGCTGGCCAAGCTGGTGCAGAACGCGCCGGACAGCTCGCCCCAGCGCTGGCTGGAACTGCGCTACCGGGCACGTGCTGGTGATGCCGACGACGTGCTGGCGCTGGCGACGCCTGCGCGCTTCCGCGAACAGTTGGCCCGAGGACGCTCCGGCTCGGATATTCAGGACGACATTCGACTGTCGCTGCTCGCTGCGCGTCTGACCTTGGACGGGACCGTCCTGACGCGTCTGCTCCTGTGCCGCGACGAAGTGTCTCGGCGTGCCAACTCGTTGGAGTATGCCGATCGGCTGCCCTCCGCGATGCTCGCGGTCGGAGACATCGACGCCGCAGTCGCCTTCGTGCAGGAGTTCCCCAAGCGCGGCTACGAAGTCGTTGACGCCTTGCTGGAACGGGGCGATTTCGACCGAGCGAAGGAACTGTTCGAGCAACTCGAGCCGCTGTCGCAGCTGCACACCAGCCGGTTCCAGCACCACGGAAGGGACCACAACCTTCACGAGTTCCAGGAGTGGGCCCAGCGAGCATCCCACTTTCGGGACTTCGAGCAGATTCAGCAATCGATTGAGCGCCTTGTCGCCGATGGACTGGAGAAAGTCACCGGGCATCCGCCAGACGAATCCGAAGTGCCCCCGGGCGTCCACCTGCGCCTGGAAGTAGCGCGCGCCGTGCTTGAAGGACACCCCAGCACCACGGCCGAGGACGTGTGCAACCAGCTCGGCATCGACCGCAAGGAGCTTCCAGCACTGCTGGTGCACGCCGGGCTGGGAATTGGGAACTCTGGCGACACAGAGCGCGCCCAGCAGCTGTTCGATGAGGCAATGCAGCAGCCGGACTTCAATGCGTTGCCGAACGGCTGGCGGCGTGCCGTGGCGCTCAGTGCAGCCAAGGCCGGGCGCACAGACCTTGCTAACGTGCTGTTCGACAAGCTTGCTGCGCCGATGATTTCGATGGGGGATGACGAGGTCAACTCTGCGGGTCCCGGCGCCCTCGCGACCGCAGTCATGGAGCATGCGCAGCTGTGCACCATGCTCGGCAAGGAATTGCCTCCTGCGATCGACTCAAAGCATGAGATGTTGCGGCCGCTGCAGAAGCATGCGACCAAGACCGGAATTCTGCGGGGCCGGGTCGCCGCGAACCTGCCAATTTCGGCAGGCGGCGTTCAGGCGGTCACGTGCAACGCTCTGGGCTACGCCCTGCGACTGACACCTCGCGGCGGTAGCGACTTCTACCGAACCAGTCAAGTCCTGACGGCCGTGCCCTTGCTCGCGCGCGCGCTGCTGCAGGTCGCGGCTTCCTGCGGCGAGAACGAATACCGGGCCGTGCTGCGAGAAGTCGATGAGGCGATTGCATCATCCACACTGAACAGCACCGAAGACCTGCGCCGTGAGGTCGCCGTAGAGACCTATCACCTCGACGGTGACCAGGTGCGCGCAACAGCGAGGCTTGAGGCGCTGGCTGCCGAGCTGCATCGCGACACGCCTGGCGAGCATGTGGATGCGCTGGCAGAGCTGGCCATCGCCTTTTCAACCATAGGAGAGACCGATCGCGCGCTCCAACTGCTGGCCACAGTGCCTGACCACTGCCTCGGCTACGCGCTGGCGGCCCGCAAGGACCCGCAGTACGGAGTCTGGCGCGACGTCTTGGTTCTCGCCAACAAGGCCGATCCGGCCGGCAGGGCGGAGCGCATTTCGCATCTGATGCGGCAGGTCGACGGGATGAAGGAGACTGAGGGGGCCAACGCAGCCCATCGCCTGACGATGGTGCTGATTGATGAGGCCATGCAGGTCGATGCCAGATTCGGATACGACACAGCGCAGGGGCTGGCGGCTTGGAAGCTGATTTCCTGGCCAAACCGCGTGGACCTGCTGATGACAGGGTTGGTGCGACGCCGGCCAGACCTGCTCTGGACGTGCGTCGAAGTGTGGTGCGGCTTGTGCTTGCCGTTCTACATGGAGCCTCACTATCGGGACCCGTACCACGTCGGGGACTTTATCGACGTCGCCGCAGACGCAGCGGGGGCGGGCGCCATTGCTCAGCTTGTCGACGAACTCTTGGGGCCTATCGAGATCACCAGCCGTGCCCACGAGCGTGCGACGCTCCTCGAGCGGCTGCGCACTGCAGCCCTCAAGCACGGGCTCGGCGACGGCAAGCTCGGAGCGGCTCTGATTCGCTGGAAGGCAGAGGCACCTGCGCCAAGGTATTCGTACACGCCTTCTACGTACGACTCGGCCGAAACGCTGGCCCAACTGCAGGCCATGTTTGAGGCGGGCCCGGCGCCGGACTACAACGCGCCTTCTCGCTTCGTTGACTTGGCGGAAGCTGCGCACTTGGACATGGTCCGAGCCATGTATGAGCAATGGGAGGTCCTCCGGGCTGACACGAAGTGCCGCTTCATGTTGGTCACGCGCCTGATCGATGCCGGTGAGCTGGAACAAGCTCGAAAGCTTGTCGACGAATACCCAAGCACGGACGACCGCTGGAGCACCTGGAGCCAGTTCATGGGCGGCGGCAAGTTCCGCTATCACAGGGCACGCAAGCTCCTGGACGGTGGTGCAGCGCATCGCGCCGCCTTTGAGAGCCTGATCGATTCCATCACGGCCGGCGAAGAAAACACCGTCTCGCTGCTGATGGAGATTGATGAAGTTCTTCCCGTTGTCAGTGCGTCGCCGGACTGGCCGGCGGTCTGGTCGTTGCTCGCTGAGCAGATGACGTTTACCCGCGAACACCAGCTTGGCAAGCCATTCAAGGCTGGGGAAGAGCCTTTGAGCGACGAGGCGTTGCTCGTCGAACTCATCCACTTTGGCCAGCGGCTGCCGATTGTCGAAACCCAGCGTCGTGCGCGCGATTGCTTACTTCGACTGTCCGAGGATGTCGCAGTCGGCGAGGCAGTGGCCACACTGACCGTACGACGGCTCCTGACCGGCGAGTCCGACGCACCGCTGCAAGGCCTCTGTGCTCTGCTGGCCATGTCGCACAATCGACTGGCTTCCGCACTAGGTGATGCCGTGGCGCACCTCGCGGGCCATCGAGATATCGCAATCGCTGAGGCGGCCCTGCTTCTGGCAAGCCGGTGGGGAATAGCCGTTTCAGCAACGCGAGAGGCACTCCCGCTGTTCTACCAGCTTGAGCTGGATGGTTCGCTGGTGCTGGACAGCTCGTTGGTGGATGCACGCACAGGCGCGATGCGGATCGAGTCGGCGCCAGGCTGGACCCAGTTGCTGCGGCCAATCGCCAGAGCGCTTGCACAAACAGCAGGCGTCGATGAGTTGATCATCAGGCGGCGCGCCGCGGAGTTCATCCAGCAATGGGGCGGCCTGGAGGCTTTCGGCGCGCTTGCGCTTAGGCGCCTGGAGGCTGAGCTCCGCTCGTTGGAGATGCAGATCACCTATCTCAAGCCGCACATGGCGATTGGGGTGGTCGCCCTTCGCCACGTCGCGGGAGAGGTTCGCCGCGCCGGCCTGCTGGCTGACCGCGACCTGCCGCTTTTTCTGGAGATCCTGAACGCGCCGCTTCCGCCACACCCGCCGCTGCGGGCACAGGTTCGTCCGCAAGCAATTCCTAGACCACTGGTCGCCCGCGATACCAGCTGGGGCGAGGCCGGCCGCGCTTGGACCCCTCGGGTCAACGAGGATGTTGCACCGTGGTCGCTACAACCAGAAGACTTAGTGATTGCGGAGGTATCTCGATTCACGGTCTTCAAGCCCAGACAAGCCGAGTTCCTCCAATACCGCTTCCGCGCACCGCAGGCGCAGATCGACAGCGACGATTTCGATGACGGCTACGAAAAGCTGCCCGCCGTCGTCTGGCGAGGAGCCTACGTGACGCACGACGCGACCCCAGCGACTACGCTGGTCAGGCGTGTCGCGAGTTCCGCTGGGACCGAATTGTATGGGCCAAGGTATTTGCTGACCATCTGCCCAAATTGGCTACGTCAGCTGCGCTGGCGGCAGCACGATGCGAATCCCTGCGTCTACATGGACTCTGGCGGCTCTGCTGTGGCCAAGCTCGTCTGGTGGCGCGATGCCGGTCCTGTGGACATTGATGACGAGTCCATTTGGGGCGAGGGCTGCTATCTGGCCCTTGCACCGCATGGCCTCAGCCAATACAAAGCGGCGGGAGGACAGCCGACCATCAACAGCTTCGCGAGCAGAGAGGTAGTGGTTCACATTGGGCATGGCGAGGCAAGTTGCCACAAGACGGCCAGGCACAGCTACACCATCTAGTCCGGCCACCTCTCCGGCAGACGCTCGCGGTTCCGAGGGACTTTATTTATTGGCCTCATTAGTCATTTATCTGCGCGGCAGCCGGCCAGTCAGTGACCGGAATGAGGTAAGTGCGTCTGTTCGGCTTCTGATGACGAAAGACCGGACTCGCTGGCGGAGCCGTCCCTGTCGACGACCGTCTCAGGCTGACTGCGGCCTTACCATTTCATGACGCCAGTGATTGCACCTGGCGCAAGCGCTCGTCGTGGGCAGTCTTATGGTTAAGTCAGCTATCCTGCAAGCTACAGCTAGAAAGACATTGCACCCAGTGCACTTTGCAGACCGTGGGCATGAACTAGGAGAAGCACCGCAGTGATTTGGACAAACGACACCCCTTTTCAAGCACTCTCGCTCACGGGCGGAGGCTATTGTGGCTTGTTCACCGCCAGGGCCCTCCAAGTCATCGAGGAGCACGTTGGTGTGCCAATCGGCAATCGCTTCGACCTAACCTGCGGCACGTCCATCGGCGGCATTGTCGCCTTGGCTGTGGCCTTCGAAGTCCCGATGAAGAAGGTCGTCGACGTGTTCGAGCAATACGGCGCGGCAATCTTCCCGCCGCACGAGCCACGGTCGAGCAAAATTGGTAAAGGATGGGACTTTTGGTCGCACTCCCGCAAGCCTCGCTACTCAACAGCCCCACTTCGCGAAGCCATCACGAAGCTCATCGACAAAGACGCGACGCTGAACGATGCGAAGCATGCCGTCGCTATCCCAGCGGTCAATGTGACCCAAGGCAAGCCCCAGGTTTTCAAGACGCGCCATAAGGTGGAGTGGACCCGCGACTGGAAGTTCAAGGCGGTGGACGTGGCGCTGGCGACAGCTGCGGCGCCAACGTTTTTTGAGCTGGCGGAGGTAGGGGGGAACCTTTACGCCGATGGCGGCCTCTTCGCAAACGCCCCTGACCTCTTGGCGCTGCACGAGGCAGAGCATTTCTTCGGTGTGTCCACGGACGCAATACGCATCCTGAGTATCGGCACGACGACAAAGAGCTACTCGGTTTCCTTCGGCGCGGGCCGACAGTTCGGCATTGCAGATTGGATGGAGGACCAGCGACTCTTTTCTATCATGATTTCTGCACAACAGCAGTTCGTGGACCAGCTCATTCAGCACAAATTACAGGACCGCTATTTCCGGCTGGACCACGAACCGTCGCAAGAGCAGGCGAAGGATCTGGGGCTGGACGTCGCGACCGAAACCGCCCGCAAAACCTTAAAGGCCCTTGCAGACAAGGCAACCACGGACGTACTCGGCAACAGCCTGAAAACCTACTTAGCACATCAGCCACAACTCAAACCGGTTAAGGAAGACTGATGGGCCAAGCCTCGAAGCTGTTCAACGGAAACACCGACCAGACGCTCATCGGACGCGTTACCCCGACGGCGGAGCAGCAAAAGTTCCTGCAGAAGCAGTGGAACGACCTCGTCAATCACTTGAAGCCGGCACTTGCCAAGCACGGCTACACCATCTCCACGTGGCTTCAGGGCTCCTACAAATACGCTACGCTCATCAAGCCGGTTCACCTTGGGGAAGAGTATGACGTTGACGTCGGCCTGTACTTCGAGTGGGACGACGACCAAGACGCAGAACCAACGCCCAAGCAACTCCGGGACTGGGTTCAAGCCGAGCTTCTTGAGTACGAGAACGCGTGCGAAGAGTTGAAGAAGGTGGAAGTGCCGCCCAAGGAACGGTGCTCCCGCGCCTCATACTCTCAACAGTTCCACATCGATACGCCGGTCTACCACCTCAACACGGACTCCGACGTTCGGCGCTTGGCCTGCTTGTCGGGAAAGTGGGAGCACAGCGACCCTAAGAAGCTCTACAAGTGGTTCAAGGGAGCGGTCAGCAGCGATGACCGTGACCAGCTTCGGCGGCTTGTTCGGTATCTCAAGGCCTGGGCAGCTGTCTCCTTTGATGGCGCTCCTGACTCTCGGCCGTCATCCATCTTCCTGACAGTCGTGGTCACTGAGGCCTACCAGGACCTTTGGGCGCAGCGCTTTCTCGGGTTGGCTGATGACGATGCGCTTTTGGTGATCATCAAGAAGATGCACGACCAATTATTTGATGACCGCAAGGTCGAGAATCCTGTAGACAAGAACGAAGACCTCAATCGGATGTCGGTGGAGGCTTGGGATGGTTTCCTGCCCCGACTAGCCGCGCTGCAAGACATCGCCGAGCGCGCTGGCGACGCCCAAGACGAGGCGGCGGCCGCACTTATCTGGTCGGAGGCGTTCTCATTCCTCATGCCGCTGCCAGAAACCGACCAGGTAGAGATAGTCGACGAAGGCTCCGGGCGAGCAGTTATGCAGTTGCCGGAGGTTGAAGTCAAGGTGCTCACAGGGATACCCCTTCGCCTCGTGGCAACGCATCGGAATGAGGTGCCAGGCGTTGCAAAGAACTGCACGCTCTCGTTCTCCATCGTCAACCCACACGTGGTGCCAGAGTTCGCGACGGTCGAGTGGACTGTCCGCAATGAGGGCCAAGAGGCAGACCAGCGGAGCGACTTGGGACACCGATGCGTTGGAATGCGTCTGCTCAGCGCGGAGGAGCATACCGCCTACGTGGGGCGGCACTTCATGGATTGCATCGTTCGCCTGAACGGGCAGGTTTACGCAGTTCGGCGTGTGCCTGTCATCGTCCGCGACGTTCAGCATGCGGCACGCAACCCTCCGAGACCTCCTTATACGAAGCTCCAAAGCCTTTTCCGCCGGCACCGGTGACACCTCAAGTTCGCACGGTCTTAGAGCTTTCGTTGGCACGGTGTGAACTGCTCCATGACGGAGTTACACCTGCGGCACCTTATCAGACTTAAGCGACTCGGGTGATTAACCGGCGAGGACGTCGCCGCCGAGAGATACTAAACCTTGCATTAGATTCGTTATGACCTCTCCACCTCTGCCTACCGCTGTTTCGTCGCCGCTTTCCGTCACCGTTGGCTCATTGGCGCGCACGCTGCAGGCGGCTGATCGCGGCGAACTCGAGGTCGAAGTCCCTGCCGGCGTCCATCTGGATCTCTCAGCAGTGACCGGCGCGTCGATCGAGGCCGGCAAGTTGCGCTTCGCGCGACTCGAGGACCGAAACGCTGCCGCCGCTGCCGACGTCTTGAGGGAGTTGGGTGATCCTGTCGAGCCTGAGGTAGTGTGGACGGCTGCCCGTGAGTTGTGGCGCTGCGAAATCGGCAACTCCGACATGGCCAGCGGGCGGTTGCTGGCCTCCGTCCACCCGCTGGTAAACGTCCTGCACCTGGCGGCAGGACGTATCACTAGCCAAGGCGACGTCTTCGATGCCCTGCACTTGGTAGAGGCAACCCTACCGCACCTAGAGACCATCGACTTACCTGACTTGGTTACGCTGTGTGACATCGAGCGGCCGTTAACGCAAAATGACCTCGCTGGCGGGAACTTCTACGGTGCGCTGATGCGCTGGCTCAGTTTGCGGCAGGCCGCGGCGCGGGAAATGGTCGAGCTGTTGCTGGCTAAACCGGACCCGACGCGCGGCAACCTGCTAGGCGCCGCCTGGATCGCTTGGTTCATCGCAGATCCACAGACGTCGGTCCAGCGGTTACTGGACGCCGACACGCGCTCTGATTTGGACGCGCTTCACGGCTTCACCTGCTGGATTGCCGGCCGGATGCTGGCGGAGCCGGCTGTACCTGCCGATCTAAGTCCTGCGTTAGAAGCCCGCATCCTGAGCCGACTCTCTGACGAAAATGACGAGCTGCGACGGTCTGGTCTACGAGCAGTCAGCGCGCTGCTACACCTCCGGCGCGCCTTTGATGCCGCGTTGCGAGCCCGCATCGCAGGGGGCGACCAGGAGGCAGCTGGGTTCGTCATGCAAGGACTGACGCGCAACTGCGCGACACTGCTGCAGGCGGGGATCTTCTTCGACTGGCTGCACCTGTGTGTCGGCCTAGGCGAGGGGTTCAAGGGAGTGCTGGACGAGCTGGATCACAGCCTGTCAATGCTGCTGCGTCCCAGCTCGGCGCACGTCGAACCTGTAATCTCGTTCCTTGAGGCCTGGATCCAGGCCCACCCTGCTGCGAAGACAGGCAACCGCGATTTCGCTCAGCGCTTCGACGCCTGCGCCCGTGCCTTGTTGTCTCAGCCTGAGTTGCTCGGCCACGTCTTCACCCGCTGGATGTTCTCTAATGGCCAATCCCTTGCGAACGCGGCCGCAAGCATTGTCATGACCACCCACACTCACGGCCAGTCGGTTATCGTATTCGATCCGTCGCTGCTAGACGCAGCCTCGGAGGCCGACCTAAGGCAACGCTGAACAAGCCTCTTCAAAATAGGCCCATGCATCTACCAGGGTCCGATTTCGGCCACTTGGGCGTT
>NZ_JBWKVR010000034.1:0-39401 GCF_059421805.1 Rhodoferax sp. GW821-FHT02C08 | reverse complement strand
TGCTGCGCGCGGCTGTGACGACCCGGCCACTTCCATTGACTGTTCTTCGATACTCTGAGGCAGGTAGCTAATCAGGCGGTTTTTATAGTAAATAACTTGCCTCAAAAAGGATAGTGCCGTGGCGTGGTCTGCACCGTGACCCAGCGCAGGTCAGTGAACGCTGCGATGCCGGCGGCACCGCCAAAGCTGCCGATGCCGCTGCCCTTGACGCCGCCGAAGGGCATCTGCGGCTCGTCGTGCACCGTGGGGCCGTTGACGTGGCAGATGCCGGACTGGATGCGCCCGGCGACCTGCAGTGCCCGTGCAATGTCGCGGCCGAACACGGCGCTGGACAGACCGTAGGCGTTGTCGTTGGCGCAGGCCACGGCCGCATCCACGCCGCTGACGCGGACAATGGCTTTCACCGGGCCGAAGGATTCTTCGCTGTAGATCTTCATCGCCGAGGTCACGTGGTCCAGCAGGGTGGCGGGCATCAAGGTGCTGTCGGCTTTGCCGCCGCACAGCAGCTTGGCGCCTTGGGCCAGCGCATCGTCGATCAGCGCGTTGCAGCGCTGCACCGTGCTCATGTCGACCACCGAACCCAGCACGACCGGGCCTTTGCGTGGGTCGCCCAGCGGCAGACTGGCGGCCTTGGCGGCGAGCTGGGCGACAAAGGCGTCGGCAACTTTTTCGTCGACGATGATGCGCTCGGTCGACATGCAGATCTGGCCCGAATTGGCGAAGGCGCCGAAGGCGGCGGCGTTGACTGCCGCGTCCAGATCGGCATCGTCCAGCACCAGCAGCGGGGCCTTGCCGCCGAGCTCCAGCACCACCGGCTTCAGGTACTTGGCGCAGACGCCGGCAATGATCTTGCCCACATGGGTCGAGCCGGTGAAGTTGACCCGCCGCACGGCCTGGTGGGCCACCATAGCTTCGACTACCGCCGCCGCATCGGCCGGCGCGTTGGTGATGAAGTTCACCACGCCCGGCGGCAGGCCGGCCTCTTGCAGAGCCTCGATGATCAGGCCGTGGGTCGCAGGGCAGAGTTCCGAGCCCTTCAGCACCACGGTATTGCCGCAGGCCAGCGGCACAGCGACGGCGCGCACGCCCAGGATCACCGGCGCGTTCCACGGCGCCATGCCCAGCACCACGCCGGCGGCCTGGCGCAGGCCCATGGACAGGCTGCCCGGCACGTCGGACGGAATCACCTCGCCGCCGATCTGCGTGGTCAGCGATGCGGCTTCCCGCAAGGTGCCGGCCGCCAGGTGCACGTTGAAGCCCGCCCACATGGCCGACGCGCCGGTCTCGGCGGCCATGGCGGCGATGAAGGCCGGGGCCTTGGCTTCGAGTGCGGCCGCGGCCTTGGTCAGCAGCGCGCGGCGCTGGCCCGGGCCGGTGGCCGACCAGGCGGGGAAGGCGGCGGCTGCAGCTTCTACTGCCGCCACTGCGTCCTGCACTGTGGCGGCGGGGGCGCTGGTGGCGATGCTGCCATCTAGCGGGTTGCGGCGCTCGAAGGTAGCGCCGGAGCTGGCGGGGACGGACTGGCCGTTGATGAGCAGGTGGGTGTTGGGCATGGTGTGTTTCTTGCGGCGCGGGGCCGTTGTCTCTGGGACTGCAAGCATCTCACAACAGACCCTAATTCAGAATTAGAGTTTCTAATAAACCATGGTGTTATGAATTAGGTCAACTTATATTTCAACAAGTTTCAATTTCTCACAAAGCGAGCGCCACATGAAAGTTCTGATCTTGGGCAGCGGGGTGATAGGCACCACGACCGCGTACTACCTGGCCAAGGCCGGACACCAGGTGACGGTGGTGGACCGTCAGCCCGGCCCCGCGCTGGAGACAAGCTACGGCAATGCGGGTGAGGTGTCGCCCGGCTACTCGGCGCCCTGGGCCGGGCCGGGCGTGCCGCTGAAGGCGATCCAGTGGCTGATGATGCACCACAGCCCGCTGGTGATACGCCCGCTGCTGGACCCGAGCATGTGGCGCTGGGGTATGTCCATGCTGCGCAACTGCACCGAGGCACGCTACCAGGTCAACAAGGGCCGCATGGTGCGCCTGGCCGAGTACAGCCGCGACTGCCTGAAGCAGCTGCGCGCTGACACCGGTATTGCTTACGACGAGCGCAGCCAGGGCACGCTGCAGCTGTTTCGCAACCAGAAGCAGCTGGACGGCACGGCCAAGGACATCGAAATATTGAAGCAGTACGGCGTGCCCTACCAGCTGCTGGACCGCGAGGCTTACCTGGAACACGAGCCGGCGCTGGCCCTGGTGAAGGAAAAGTTCGTCGGCGCGCTGCGTCTGCCTGGCGATGAAACCGGCGACTGCTTCAAGTTCACCAACCGCCTGGCCAAGATGGCCGAGGCCCTGGGTGTGGAATTCCGCTCCAGCGTGCATATCGAACGCATTGCCGCCGATGGCAACAAGATCACCGGTGTGCATACCAGCGTGGGCCTGCTGCAGGCCGACAGCTATCTGGTGGCGCTGGGCAGCTATTCGCCCGTCCTGCTGAAGCCGCTGGGCTTCAACCTGCCGGTGTACCCGGTGAAGGGCTATTCCATCACCGTGCCGATCACCGACGCGGCCTGCGCGCCTGAGTCCACCGTGATGGACGAAACCCACAAAGTCGCTGTGACCCGCCTGGGTGACCGCATCCGCGTGGGCGGTACGGCCGAGCTGGCTGGCTACAGCCTGGAGCTGCATGAAGAGCGCCGCAACACGCTGAACCACGTGGTAACCGACTTGTTCCCCAAGGGCGGCGATGTGTCCAAGGCCGAGTTCTGGACCGGCCTGCGCCCCATGACGCCCGATGGCACGCCGGTGCTGGGCGAAACGCCGTACCCCAATCTCCACCTGTCCACCGGCCACGGCACGCTGGGCTGGACCATGGCAGCCGGCACCGGCCGTGTGATGGCTGACCTGCTGTCGCAGCGCAAGCCGGACATCAGCATGGAGGGCCTGAGCCTGGCCCGCTACGGCAACGGATTTAGCGGTCGTACACATACCGGCTAGGCTCCTAAGGTACATTCGCCTTCCATGAGCAGTTTTGACCCCGACGCCCTTGAATGCCTTGCCGCCATTGTGGAAGAGGGGGGCTTCGAGCGTGCGGCGCAGCGGCTGAACATCACGCAGTCTGCGGTGTCGCAGCGCCTGCGCTCGCTGGAGGCACAGGCCGGCACCGTGCTGGTGGTGCGCAGCCGCCCGCTCAAGCCCACGGCCGCCGGCCATTTGCTCATCAAACACACCAAGCAGCTGCGCCTGCTGCGCGCCGATCTGGAGCGCGACATGCAGGAGCTGGCGCCCAGCATCAACGGCGGCGCGCGCGACGAGGAGCGGGTGTCGATCGCCATCAACGCCGACAGCATCGCCACCTGGGCCATGGGCGCCTTGCAGGGCGTGGTGGCGCAGGGCTTGCCGCTGGAGATCATCACTGACGACCAGGACTTCACCCAGGAATGGCTGCGTGAAGGCCAGGTGCTGGGTTGCGTCACCACTTTGAAACAGGCCCTGCGCGGCTGCAAGGTGGTGCACCTGGGTGCCATGCGCTATGTGGCCGTGGCCCAGGCCGAATATGCACGCCGTCACTTGCCGCATGGCTTGACGGCGCACAACTTCCGCAACGTGCCATTTGTCGCCTTCAACCGCAAGGATGATATGCAGCGCGAGTTCGTCAGCCAGCAGTACGGTCTCAAGCGGGTGTCTCTGCGCCAGGTCTTCGTGCCCAGTTCCGAAGGCCAGGTGCGTGCCGTGCGCGCCGGCTGGGGCATCAGCGTGGTGCCCGAGTTGCTGGTGCTGGATTTGTTGGCCCAGGGGGAACTGGTCAATCTGGTTCCGAAAGAGGCACTGCTGATCCAACTCTATTGGCACTGCTGGAATCTGCAGTCCGAGGTGCTCGACACCTTGAGCGCCGCGCTGACCGACGCGGCGGCTGCCTCGCTGCAATAAGGCTTGGGCTCAGGTAGAGCTGCCTGCGGTAGCCTGCCCGCAGCCCAGGGGACTGGCTACCAAAAACTCAGGCTTTTTGCCAGAATGCGCTGCATCCAGTTGCGGGACGTAGCGTCTTGCACATCGCCCTTGCCGACCAGTTCCAGCTTGGCATCCACCACATCGCCAGAGGCGACCACATTGCCCGCGGTAATGTCATACGGGTTCACCACGCCAGAGAAGCGCAGTGTGCTCATGCCGTTGTTCAACACGATGCTTTTTTCGCCGGCCACCAGCAGGTAGCCGTTGGGCATGACGTTGATCACTGCCGCCGCCAATCGGCCGCTGAACTTGCTGCTATTGCCGGCGGTGCCCGAGCCCTTGAGCGTGTCGGTGCCCGAGGCAGTTGCGTCCACGTTCATGATGCCCTTGAGGATGCTGCCCAGGGAGTTGGATTCAGATCCCGGCCCTTTTTGTGTCAGCTTGGTTTCCTTGCTGGTATTGCTGGTTTGTTCGCTGGTGGCGCTCAGGGTTTCGGAAATATCTATTTTCAGGGCATCGCCGATTTTGGTCGGCTTTCTGCGGTCTGAAAATAAGGAGGTTACCGTCATATTCGAGCGGAATATCGCACCGGTGGCAACAGGCTCAATATCCATGGGCTGCTGCAAAGCCGTTACCCGTACAGGTGGCGGGACAATACTGTCCGATCCGGCGCAGGCTCCTAGCGCGCCCAATACAAATATCGTCATCAAATATGCGTGTACGCGATAGATAGTCTGTGCCATATGAATCTTTCAGGATTTAGTTTTCAAAACCGGTGAGTAAAGCAGTAACCACCGGAGCTACCTTGCTGCGTGTGGAAGACCATTTACCCATGCCATAAGTTGGGTCCAATGCGTAACTGCTCTTGGATAAAACCTTGCCGCCAGCCGTACGTAATGTCAGCGTGGTACTGGTTAAATAGGTTTTATAGTCGTTGGTAAAAGGTGGAATATCCCATTCCACATAGGCCACATAATTCAGCCAGATTTCACAGTTACCTGGAGCGGTACCGGCTTCATATATCCGACTTTCTATTTGGTGCAAGCGCAATTCGGATTGCAACGCTGGTAAAACTTCAACCGCTTGGGATTGCGGATTGAATTCAATACACACTTTGTCGAAAGTAGGATGGATGTGGTAGACCGTGTCCTTGGCCTTGCTGGGCCCGACCGTCACGAGCGTGCTGGCGGCCGTACCCGAAGCCTTGACCAATTCCCACAGCGGTACGGGCGAGAATATGGAACATGCGGTTTGCAGCAAACACGCTGCAACCGCAACCCCGCGCAGGCAATAGGACTTAAACAGAATATTCTCCTGGCTCGGTATTGCCGGGCTGTGGGCTAAACCAATGCGCTGACGACCTGCGTGGCGTTCGATATGCCCGCTTGGGTATATTCGGCGGCGGCGCTGGCAACCTTGCCAATACCTTTTGCGGTGGCGTTATAGGCGGTTTTTAAACCGTCCGCGCTTTCACTGGCCAGGGTTACTGTGCTATCGACCGCGGATTTGGCGGTGTTTTCTACCGCCTGTACTGCGTTGCTGGCGGCATTGCTGATACCGTTGGTCATGCTGTTATAGGCATTCTTTAATTCTTTGGCACCTTCTGCAACAGTGGATGTGGCATTTTCTGCCGCCGATTTCACGGTATTTACGGCGCTGCTGTTCAGGGTTTTAGCCGCTGTACCCGTCGAATTAGCCAGACCCATGGCATCGGAAGTAGCCGCGCTAAATGCTTTCGCACTTTTTTCATGGACGGAGGAGTTTTTGGAGGTTGCCGTAGACGCTTTGGCAGTGCTGGCGGGAATGGTGGTTGCATTGCTGATTTGCATGGTGATCCTCTGGGTTGATGGACGGGCAATTAAATTTTGTCCGCCCGCCCCAGATTTAAATCACAGATAAAGCGCTAGAAAACCCACTAAGTACATTGGATTCACAAGCAAGTATGCAATGGGTACAAATGGTATATGTAGCGAAATATAAATGCGTCGATACAATCGACTTTTAAATAAAAATAAAGATAATATGACTGAATTTTTCGAATATCCGTTGTACGCATATTGTGTTTAGTGACTTGTGGGTCTAACAATAGACCCGCAGTTCTTATTTTGTGCATCTGCACTTAAAATGCGGTATGCGCTCTTCCCCCCAACCCAAAATTTCCTTTAAGCAGCAGATGCTGCAGGCCCGTGAAGAGGCCATCGTGCAGACAGTCAACCGTCTGCTGGCCGAAAAGGGCTTTGACGCCATGACGGTGGACGAGGTGGCGCTGGGCGTGGGTATTGCCAAGGCCAGCCTGTACAAGCATTTCCCCAGCAAGGAAGACCTGGCCGCCGCCGCCATGGTGCGTGTGCTGCAGCGCACACGGGACTTTCTGCAAACCCTGCCAGCCACCGATGCCCCTTTGTTGAAGCTGCAAGCCCTGGTGCGCTGGGCCATGCAGGTGCAACTGGCCGGTGAAATGCCTTCGCTACCCAGCCAGAACTCCAGCCTGCGTGCCAATCTGATGGGCAATAACGCCTACCTGGATGTGCTGGTGCAGGTCAGCGACCAGCTCGGCGGCTGGATACAGGCAGCGCAAACCGCCGGCCAGATCAACCCGCAGTTGCCGGCCGTGGCCGTGCTGTACACGCTGTATGCGCGTGCTTGCGACCCGGTGCTGGGCTTTTTGCAGGCCGGCGGCCAGCACAGCGACGAGCAGATCATTGAATGGGTGCTGTCTACCTGCTTTGAAGGTCTGATTGCCCGTTAGCGCAGGTATTACCAGCGCTAACAGCTATTAAAACCATAGTAAACATGGTTCACAGCTGGATGCAGCGCGCCTCTTGGAAGTGCAGCTGCTCGTTCTTGCGGGCATAGCCTCTGGGGTTAGCTACGACCCGACAACCGCGGTGCACGTAGTCGCTGGGGGCATGCAGATGGCCGTGCAACCATAGCTGCGCATGCGGCAGCAGATCGTCCAAGGCATTGCAGAAACCGGCCGTGCCCGGCGTGCGCCCGTAGCGTGGGTCGGCGCTGTGCAGGCTAGGCGCAAAGTGGGTGACCACTACCGTGGGGCCGGCAAAGGGCGTGGCCAGTGCCGTGCGCAGCCAGGCCTGGCATGCCAAGGCTTGCTCGCGGATGGCATCGGCCAGCATGGGCTGGCCGTCGCGGGTGGCCGTGTTCTTTGTCAAATAGTAGTTGGCGGCGCGAAAGGCCTTGTCACGCGCCTTGAGCTGCTGGCCCAGGGTAGCCTCGGTGGCTGTGTCGTCCGGCCCGAGTGCGTCAAAGTCACTCCACAGCGTGGTGCCTATGAAGCGTACGCCCTGCAGCTCCAGGGTTTCACGCTCCAGCCAGGCCAGCCCCAAGCGTTCGCAGGTGGCGCGCAGGCGCTGGTGGGCGGTGTCGAAATCCAGCCCGTCGTATTCATGGTTGCCGGGCACGAAAAGTACCGGCGTGGGCCAGCCTGCGTGCTGGGGCAGGGGGGAGAAGCGGGCCAGGCCGAAGTCGCTATCGTCCAGGCGCGAGCCCGCCTGGTAGGAGCCGATATCGCCAGCCAGCACCAGCACATCGGCGTCTGGCGCGGGCGTGGGTGCGAAGTCTGGGTGGGTTTCTAGGTGCAGGTCGGACAGCAGTTGGATCTTCATGGCAGGGCCAGTCTACGCGGGATCGGGCCTGTCTATAACTGCACAGAAAATGCCTGTCACAGGCGGTCTGCACGAGGTTATGCATCAAGCGCATAGCTTGGGGCTTGAATGTCTAGGGAAAACCCTTATTCTTCAAGCATCGTTGTTTTTCACCGTTTGTCCGGTGGTATTTGTATGTTGAGTCTGCTCCTCCAAAAGATCTTGTTCCGTAGCGTCAGCGCAGCCGTGCCTGCCATCCGTCGCCGCAAAGACACGCCCAATGTGGCCCAGGATTTGATGGAAAGCGCGGGTGCCCGCTCTGGCACCAACCCTTACCAGTCCGCCGAACTGCGTGGCGCGGCACTGGCCTTTCTCAGCGTGATGCGCTGAGAGCGTTGACATTTTCTTAGGGCGCAAACGCCTTTTTGGCGGAGCGCGCCAAAGCCAGGCGTAGCCAAGTGTGGGCTGCGTCATGCTCCATACGCCGGTGCCATAGCGCATCGACGTGTACAGCCGGCACCGTGAATGGCAGCTCTTGCAGCTGCAGTGCATCGGCCATGCCGGTGACGCTGACGAAATGCCGTGGCAGCACCGTCAGCAGGTCCGAATTGACTACGACCCGGCCCGCGGTGAAGAATTGGTTCACCGTCAGTACCACGCGCCGCTCGCGTTTCTGGCGCGCCAAGGCTTCGTCAATAAAGCCAAAAGCCCGGCCGGAAAAGCTCACCAGCAGGTGGCGTGCCGCGCAAAACGCGTCCAGCGTCAGGCCGGCGGGGGCCAGTGGATGGTCTTTGCGCATGGCGCAGACATACTGGCCGTCGTAGAGGCGCTGGTGCGCATACGGCGTGGCCTTGCCTACCTGGGCACGGGCCGTCAGGTCGCTCATCACCGCCGGGAAATAGCCAACGGCCAGGTCGGCCAACTCATCCTCTAAGAGTTTGCGCGGGTCGCGCGTGGTCAGTGGCACCACGCGCAGCGAGATGCCGGGCGCCTCGGTTTCCAGAATGTCCACCAGCCCGGGTATCAGCTCCGCCGCCGTGGCGTCGGCCATGGCCAGCACAAAGGTGTTGTCCGCCAGCGCAGGTACGAAGTCGCTGGGTACCAGTGAAGCCTGCAGCTGCCGCAAGGCCTCGCGTACCACCGGCCACAACGCCAGGGCGCGCGGCGTGGCCTCCAGGCTTTGGCCGCGCCGGCGCACCAACTCGTCGTCCAGGGTTTCACGCAGGCGCCGCAGCGCATTGCTGACAGCTGGCTGGGTCAGTGCCAGGTTTTGCGCTGCCCGGGTGAGGCTGCGCTCGGCCATGATTTCATCAAACACCCGCAATAGATTGAGGTCGAAAGTGCGAAAGTTAGGCGGGCTCATGGCGGGTGGCGTAAGCGTTTGTGCGGTAATAAGTGCGATGTGTTGCTTTATGGATACGGTGTGGCGTCATGGCTATGTGCAGGTACGACGTCTGATGCACGTGCCAGAAAACCGTTTTTGCATACCGTATTTGCCAACATTATTTGCTATAAAAATAAGAGCTACTTGCGCAGAGAATATCTGCGCGAGAGGCCAATTCAACCTATATCCACAGACAGGAGTGAGCGTCGGGCCCAGGCTGATTGAACTGCTCTCCTTGTATGCCGACAGCAGGCCATTCATCACCATGGTGAATGGAGATCATCACAAAGATAAAGTTGGATCGTATGGGTGTAAACCCTAATATTCGTTTGCGTCTACGGCGATCCCGTCCAGAGGACGCTAGATCCAAAGGAAATTACCATGACCAGCATTGCCCAAACCAGCTTCCCTACCGCACATGCCGGCGCAACCCGTGCTGAGTCGGCCAACGGTAGCCTGTCCCAACGTTTTGACTCCGCCAAGGGTTTGTCCACCATTTTGTTGGCAGCCATTGTGTCCGCACTGGTGGTCGCTGCCGACCAGTTGGTAGACAACTGGAGCGAAGGCCATCTGCTGGCCGCCTGGGGCGCCGTGTGGGCCGTGGGCTTTGTTGCGCTGGCACTGTTTGCCGGTACGGCCCGCCGCGCCGCCGTCCGCATCGTACAGGCTCTGGATGCATGGTCGCAACGCCAGGCCCGTGCCCGTGCTGACCAACGCCTGTGGGCCACCGCTTTGAGCGACCCCCGCATCATGGCCGACCTGCAAGTCGCCATGGGCCGTCACGCAGAAGCCGACGCTACCGTGGTGGCAGAGAAGGCTCCCGTATCAGGCCGTCTGGGCCGTGCTGTGCTGGCTGCTTTTGACCGTCTGGACGCGCAAGCTTATGCTGCTGCGCAGTACCGCCTGTCCGCACACCTGTAATCGCGCAAACCGCGCTGCCGACAAGGCCTGGCGATCAGGCACTGCCGGCCGCACCGTAGGCCGGACATTAGGCCCCAAAGCCCCGCCCATTTTGTGCGGGGCTTTTTGCTTTAGGCGTTGCTTCAAGCCGCCAGGCGCTGCTCCAGCGCCTTCTTCGTATCCACCAGAGCTTGCGGCAAGTGGTAGGCCAGCTGGGTGAACAGCTCGGTGTGCAGTACCAGTTCTTGCTGCCAGGTGGCTTTGTCGATGCTGGTGACGGTGTCGAACTGCGCCGGCGTGAAGTCCAGCCCGGTCCAGTTCAGTTCGCCATAGGTTGGGCTGACGCCGAAGATGTTTTCCTGGCCTGTGGCTTGGCCTTCGATGCGGTCGATCATCCACTTCAGCACGCGCATGTTTTCGCCGTAGCCAGGCCAGACAAACTTGCCATCTTCACCCTTGCGGAACCAGTTGGTGCAGTAGATTGGGGGCTGCTTGGCGCCCGATGCAGCCAGCTTGTCGCCCATATTCAACCAGTGCTGGAAGTAGTCGCTCATGTTGTAGCCCGTGAAAGGCAGCATGGCGAACGGGTCGCGGCGCACCACGCCCATTTGGCCGACGGCGGCGGCAGTGGTTTCCGAACCCATGGTGGCGGCCATGTACACGCCTTCGGTCCAGTTGCGGGCTTCGGTGACCAGGGGCACGGTGGTGGAGCGGCGGCCGCCAAAGATGAAGGCGTCGATCGCCACACCCGCGGCGTCGTCCCAGGCTGGGTCCAGCGCGGGGTTGTTGGTCGCTGGCACGGTGAAGCGCGAATTGGGGTGGGCGGCCTTGGCGCCGGTTTCACGGGCGATTGCGGGCGTCCAGTCTTTGCCTTGCCAGTCGATCAGATGGTCGGGCAGGCTGCCGCTGTCCTTTTCCATGCCTTCCCACCACACGTCGCCGTCGTCGGTCAGCGCCACATTGGTGAAGATCACATCCTTGTCCAGGCTGGCCATGCAGTTCGGGTTGGTGTGGTAATTGGTGCCGGGGGCCACGCCAAAGTAACCGGCTTCGGGGTTGATGGCGTACAGGCGGCCATCGGCACCGGGCTTGATCCAGGCGATGTCGTCGCCGATGGTGGTGACCTTCCAGCCATCAAAACCGGCTGGAGGCACCAGCATGGAGAAATTGGTCTTGCCGCAGGCGCTGGGGAAGGCGGCTGCCACGTGGTACTTTTTGCCCTGTGGGTTGGTCACACCCAGGATCAGCATGTGCTCGGCCAGCCAACCTTGGTCGCGGCCCATATTGGAGGCGATACGCAGCGCAAAGCATTTCTTGCCCAGCAGGGCATTGCCGCCATAGCCCGAGCCGTAGGACCAGATTTCGCGGGTTTCCGGGAAGTGCACGATGTACTTGGTCTTGTTGCAAGGCCATTTCACGTCGGCCTGGCCTTCTGCCAGCGGTGCGCCCACGGTGTGCATGCAGGGGACGAAGGCACCGTCGGTGCCCAGCAGCTCGACCACGGCCTTGCCCATGCGGGTCATGGTCTTCATGTTGACGGCCACGTAGGGGCTGTCGGAAAGCTCTACGCCGATGTGGGCGATGGGCGAGCCCAGTGGGCCCATGCTGAACGGCACTACATACATGGTGCGGCCCTGCATGCAACCGGCAAACAGCGGGTTCAGCGTGGCGCGCATTTCCGCGGGTTCCATCCAGTTGTTGGTGGGGCCGGCGTTTTCCTTCTTTTCAGAGCAGATATAGGTGCGGTCTTCCACGCGGGCCACGTCGCTGGGGTCGCTGCAGGCCAGGAAGGAGTTGGGGCGCTTGGCGGGGTTGAGCTTCTTGAAGGTGCCGGCGTCCACCAGTTGTTGGCAGAGGCGGGCGTATTCCTCTTCGCTGCCATCGCACCAGTACACCGCCTTGGGCTGGGTCAGGGCGGCCATGTCGGCAACCCAGGCGAGGAGCTGGGTGTTTTTGACGTAATCGGGGGCGTTGAGGTCCAGTCCCAGGTCCATGGTGCGTGCGTTCATCGAGGTACTCCTAAGTTGAAAATCGTCTTTTCAAAAAGAGGCTCGATGCGGGAGCGGCCTTTTCAGAAAACGGCTTTGCTACTCAGTCGGCGGTCGGCGCAGTCAGCGCGGGCAGGCTGGGAGTTCGATTCTAAAGAGCCAGGACAAAGTTACGGTGTGATTACACGCAAAATGTATGCAAACGTTGCATGAGGTTATGTGCCGAAATGATGGGCGTGAGAATGGCGCATATTTCCAGGCCATAGCGCATACAAATGCTGCGCCAACAGCTATAGAAAAAATAGCAAAAAGGGTGGAATCAGGGGTGTGGATACGGCAAAAACGGCGTTCTACATTGCATAAAACGCTGCGCCGGCCTGTGGTCCAGGCGGGCGCTCTTTCAAAGTGGCGTCAAGTCCGGCCGGACTGGCGCCAAGCTGGTGTCAGGCCATGGATACGGCGATGAAGGCCAGCAGGAAGATCAGCACGCCACCAACGAGGGGCAGGACCATGGGAATCATCGGCACGATGGCTTCCACGGCATCGGCGGGAGCGTGGGCGCTGGCGCCGTGTTCGCTGGTATCAGGGCTGGACATAGATATTCCTCGGGGTGGTGTTAAAAACTTGCCCGACCGGGCAGCGCGGCAGGCCGAAACCTGCAAGTTGGACATCGTACCAATTTTCAGGATTTATCCCTATGCGGGTTCTACCGGGCATATTTCACGGGCCATGTCTTCCCATGCTTGACAGCCTGCGTTATGGTGCGGCAACAAACCACTTTGTGGCTAGGGAGCATTTCCATGGCGAAGCGCTTGGTTTCCGATTCTGCCCACGCACCGTTGATTCCGTCACCGGGGCTGAAGGCTGCGCCGGTGCTGGATTTGATGTGCTCGCACTTTGTGCTGACCCTGGTGGCGCGCCAAGGCCCCAAATTCAATGTGCGGCGCGACCTGAACAGCCTGCTGGCCATGGCCGGCAGGCACTTGGTGTGGCCGCAGCCGGTGTTGCTGCGCCTACGTGAATTCCTGCTGCGCCGCTGCAAGGACAACGAGTTCTGGCGTGGCCATGACGACCTGGGTACCACCGAGTTCCTGGAGCGCCATGGCATCTGGCGCGGCCCCTATGAAGAAGGCACGCTGTTCTTCTACCTGGATGAATACGCCAAGGACCAGCCGAAAGACCTGCTTTCTGCCCTGGCGGTCACCGGCGAATGGCTGACCCACGCGCTGAAGAAACAGTCCACCCTGGTGGAGAAGAACATCGACGCCCTGTCCGGCCTGCTGCAGTTGAACAAGGCCGAGCGTGCGCTGTTGCTCTACGGCACCTTGGCCCGCTACCAGCGCGACCTGCGCACCATCCTGGTCGAGGTCAAGGTGAACAACGCGCCCGAGGCCTATGCGGCGATTGCCGAGGTCGCCGGCGTCAGTCCGGCCGAGGTGGGCGAGGCCCTGCGTGCCGGCTCGCGGCTGGAGCGCATCGGCCTGGTGGAGAACCTGATTTCCGAGCACAACATCACCGACCTGGCCGACCTGATGAAGGTCAGCGAAAAGCTGCCACCCGTGCTGATGCGCGAATACCGCGACCAGAGTGAGCTGATGGCCGTGTTCACCCGCCCGGCCACCAAGAGCGCTTTGGCATTGACCGACTTCACCTATGTGCTGGACGACACCCAGGTGCTCGTGTCCCTGCTGCGCAACGCCGTGGCGCGCAAGGAACCCGGCGTGAACGTGCTGCTCTACGGCCCACCCGGCACCGGCAAGACTGAGCTGGCCCGCGTCGTCGCCCAGGCCGCCGGGCTGGACCTGTTCGAGGTGGAATACGCCGACCGCGACGGCAACTCGCTCAGCGGGCGCGACCGCTACCGCTCGCTGCAGATCGCCCAGGTCTTCCTGAAAGGCAGCGTGCAGGCGGCGCTGCTGTTCGACGAGGTGGAAGATGTGTTCCCACCCATCAGCTCCGAGGCCGCCCAGCTCATGGCGCGGGCCGAGCAGGTGGCCGCGCCCAGCTCCGGCTCGGTCAGCGGCAAGGCCTGGGTGAACCAGATTTTGGAGTCCAACACCGTGCCCACGCTGTGGGTGACCAACCGCATCGAGCAGATCGACCCGGCCTTCCGCCGCCGTTTCGCCTACCACCTGGAGCTGAAGTCGCCGCCGCCCGGCGCGCGCGAAGGCCTGGTGCGCAAGACGCTGGAAGGCGTGCAGGTGTCGGACGCGTTTGTGGCCAAGCTCACCGAACGCAAGGGTCTGACCCCGGCGCAAATCCGCACCGCCGTGCGCTTCGCCGGGCTGGTTACACCGCAGACCGACACGGCCTTTGAGGGCCTGATTGAGCGCCAACTGAAGAACGCCGACCAGGCCCTGGGAAACCGCCTGGCCGATGCCGGCGCGCGCCCCTCCGTCACCCAGTACAGCCTGGACATGCTCAACGTGGAAAGCCGCTTCGAGGTGCCGCGCATCGTGCAGGCGCTGAAAGCCCGCGGCCACGGCACGCTGTGCTTCTATGGCGCCCCCGGCACCGGCAAGACTGCACTGGCAGAGCACATCGCCAAGGCGCTGGACAAGCCTTTGTTGGTCAAGCAGGCCAGCGACCTGATGAGCAAATTCGTCGGCGAAACCGAACAGAAGATGGCCGCCATGTTCAAAGAAGCCGAGGCCGAAAAAGCCGTGCTGCTGCTCGACGAGGCCGACAGCTTTCTGCAAGACCGGCGCGGCGCCCAGCGCACCTACGAGGTCACCGAGGTAAACGAAATGCTGCAAGGCATGGAGCGCTACCGCGGCATCTTTGTCTGCACCACCAATTTGCTGGACCGCATAGACCAAGCCGCGCTACGCCGCTTCACCTTCAAGATCCAGTTCAAGCCCCTGCTGCGCACGCAGCGCGAAACCATGTTCGTGGTGGAAGCCCTGGGCGGCGATACCAGCCGGCTGGACGACAGCCTGAAAGCCCGTTTAGCCCGCATGGACCAGCTCTGCCCCGGCGACTTTGCCGCCGTCAAACGCCAGGGCGAAATTCTGGATGCGCAGCTGGCTCCGGAGGAGTTCATGGATCAGCTGGAGGCCGAGCACCGCATCAAACCCGAGGTGCGTGAGTCCCGGGGCATGGGGTTTATGCACTGAGGGCGTGGCCCGCTCGACTTCCAAGCCAAACAGGCCGCCAGCGCATGTTTTATCTGCGCGGGCAGCTATTATTTACGTAGCAGTATCGGCGCAAACCCGCAGCACGGCTTCGCCATAGGCTTCCAGCTTTTTCGTGCCCAGCCCGCTTACGCCGGCCAGCGCGTCCAGGCTGTCCGGCGCCAGGGTTGCGATGGCGGCCAGGGTGGCGTCGTGGAAGATTACATAGGCCGGCAGGTTGTGTTCGCGGGCCACCTCGGCGCGCCAGGCTTTCAGCGCCGCGAAGCGGACCTGGGCTGCGTCGTCCAGTGCGGCCGCCACGGCGGATTTGGCGGCGCTGCTGCCGTTTTTGCCGCTGCGGTCGCGCTTGGGCTTGCGCTCTGCCGGGCCGGAGAGGGACGCGCGCAGCATCAGTGGCACCTCGCCCTTCAGCACGGCGCGCGAGCCTTCAGTCAGGCACAGCGTGCTGTATTCGCCTTCGACCGCCACCCCGCCAATCGCAATCAGCTGGCGCAGCACACCGCGCAGCTGCTGTTCGCTGTACTCCGCACCCAGGCCAAAGGTGCTGAGCGTGCTGTGGTTGAACTGGTTCACCTTGTCGGTGGTCTTGCCGCGCAAGATGTCCATGATGTGGCCCGTGCCAAAGCTAATACCGCTCATCTGCTGGATGCGGTAGATGGTGGACAGCAGCTTGCGCGCCGCCTCGGTGCCGTCCCATACCTGCGGCGGCTCCAGGCAGTTGTCGCAGTTGCCGCAGGCGTGGGAGGTTTCCCCAAAGTATTTCAACAGCCGGACCCGGCGGCAATCCGTCGCCTCGGCCAGGCCCAGCAGCGCATCCAGCTTGCCGCGCATCACCTGCTTGAATTCTTCGCCGGCCGGGCTCTCGTCGATCATGCGGCGCTGGTTCACCACGTCCTGCAGGCCGTAGACCATCCAGGCATCGGCGGCCAGGCCATCGCGGCCCGCACGGCCGGTCTCCTGGTAATAGCCTTCGATGTTCTTCGGCATGTCCAGATGCGCGACAAAGCGCACGTCGGGTTTGTCGATGCCCATGCCGAAGGCGATGGTCGCCACCATCACGATGCCTTCTTCGCGCAGAAAGCGGTCCTGGTGGGTCTGGCGCAGCTTGGCGTCCAGGCCGGCGTGGTAGGGCAGGGCGTTGATGCCGTGCTCGCACAGCGTCTGCGCCACTTCTTCCACCCGCTTGCGCGACTGGCAATAGACCACGCCCGCATCCTCGTCGTGCTCGCGCTCGATGAAGCGCAGCAGCTGCGTGGTCGCGTCCTTCTTCTCGACGATGGTGTAACGGATGTTCGGCCGGTCAAAGCTGCTGACGAAATGCTGCGCCTCTTCCAGTTGCAGCCGCTCGACGATGTCGGCCCGGGTCAGCGCGTCAGCCGTGGCGGTGAGCGCAATGCGCGGCACGCTGGCATAGCGCTGGTGCAGCACCGTCAGCGCGCGGTATTCGGGGCGGAAGTCGTGGCCCCACTGGCTTACGCAATGCACCTCGTCGATGGCAAACAGGCTCAGCTGCCGGCGCGCCAGCAGGTCGTCCAGCAGCTCCAGAAAGCGCGGCGTGGTGATGCGCTCGGGCGCCGCGTACAGCATGGTGATGTCGCCGCGCACCAGGCGGCGCTCCACGTCCAGCGCTTCGTCGAACGACAAGGTGGAATTCAAAAACGCCGCCTTGACACCGGCTTCGTGCAGCGCGCCCACCTGGTCGTGCATCAGCGCGATCAGCGGCGAAATCACGATGGTGATGCCATGTCCGTCCAGCTGCCGCGCAATCGCCGGTATCTGGTAGCACAGCGACTTGCCGCCGCCGGTAGGCATCAGCACCAGCGCGTCGCCGCCTGCGACTACATGCTCAACGATGGCCTGCTGCGGCCCCCGAAACTGCTCATAGCCAAAGGTTTCATGCAGGATGGCGAGAGGGGACGAGGACAATGCTTTTGCTCTGGAATTTATAGCTACTGGCGCAGGTGATGATTGCGCTAGGGGCTGATTTGAGGGGTAAACCGGCGTGGGGCTGGTGGGAAGGCGCTATTGTGCCCGGGCCTGGGGCGGCTTGACGGTGGCAAGCTTGTGTAAGGTTGCAGGGAGAAGTTGAATACGAGAGAGCCTCTGGCGCGGGTGGGAATAACATGGGCTGTCAAAAATGGTACCTACGCACCCTCTGGGGTAGTACGTTTCCCTGTCTACGAGACTGCGTGCAGTATGCTGATTCGATGGCAAAAGCTCTTTACTCACCCTCACTATCTGGCACCGACTACATGTGCTGCAACTGCATCTGTGATGAAGTGCTTTCAAAACGAATCAGGGCGGATGGTGAACGTATCAGATGCGCGGTGTGTGGGCTGCGGCGCAAGTGTGTGCAAATAGAAGTGGTCGGATCATGGCTCCGGGAGGTACTTCCACATGTCATAAGGCCAGGCCGAATTTGGCCTAGTTATAGAGACGAAGATATGTACACGGATCAATCACAAGAGGGCGATTCCCTGGAGTATTGGATAGGTGATTTGTTGGGTATCGAGGATGATCTTTTAATTGAAGCACTGGCAAATGAGGCATCTTCACTCAGTCATAGGGAGTATCAGGACGGAGGGGAACCACTATTTGATACGGAGATTTCCTATGTGCGGGTGCGACCCTCGACAACGCGGATCCAAATGCTATGGAGAGACTTCGAGGAAAGTATTCATCATCGTTCGCGATTTTTTAATGCAGAGGCGAAGCTGTTTCTGCAGACGTTGTTTGCAGACATTTCCAATCTTCATGCAATCAAGCCTCCTGATTGGCCACCTTTGCCTGCAATCAGCGAATTTATGTTCGAAACTACAGGTGCCATTCGTACACTTGAACCGAGTATCGAGTTTCCTATCTATCGTGCCCGCCGCGTAGATGGTGAACGTGAATTCAAAAAGTTCTATGCAGCAACTGCACGAGAACTAGGACCAGCACCGCCTCACCTTGCTGGAGCAGGTCGGATGAACGCAGAAGGCGTTCCCGTTTTCTATGGATCTTCAGACCGTGATACCTGTGTTTCCGAATTGCGGCCGCATATTGATTCGATGATCGCATCTGCGGAGTTTCGTCTCACACGCCCGGTAGTAGTCCTTGATTTTCGAGTTCTAGAAAACTCGTTTAGCGAGTCTCCACTAAGCATATTTGATCCTGAGTATCAAAACGATAGCGAGCTTAGGCTATTCCTAAAGACGCTACATCGCATGGTTCGAGAACCTATTCGCCCCGGTGCGGAGAAGTTGTACTTGAGAACACAAGTAATGGCTGAATTCCTCGCAACCCAACATGAACCTCCAATTGAGGGTGTTTTATTTTCGTCGGCGCAACGTGCTGAGGGCTCAAATCTGGTTCTCTTCCCCCATAAGTTGAAACCGGACCTCACTACGCCAAAGCCGTTGTTTGAATTAGATGTAGAGAACTTTGAAATGGAGGATATTTTTAAGTTAACTGCTGCATATAATTCTATGGAGCCTGTTGACGATTCCTTGGTGCGATTTCCACTTGCGTTTGTTGAAAACTCATTACGTCTCCATACTGTTGGAGAAATTAAATATGGCATTAAAGATTTCGATACATATCAAGGAGAAATACAGCGCTACGAAGATGACATAGACGAGGAATATTAGATGCAACCGCAATCAGAAACAGATATCTGCCAATTCGAATGCGGTCCACTTGACCCTAGACCCCCCAATCCGTCGTTACGGACATCCCCTGCCAAGCCTCCAACTCCCCCCGCAGCGCCTCAATCTTCGCCCCAATAATGGCCACCGCATCGCTGCCCGCCGCAAAACGCAGCGGCGGCTGGGGGTGCGCCGCCAGCTGCAGCAGCATGGCAGCCAGCCGCACCGGGTCGCCGGGCTGCAGGTGGTTGCGGGCACCAAAGCTTGCGCTGATCTGGGCCGACTGCGCGGCGTAGTCGGCGATGGCCTGGTTGCCAAAACGCATCGACTGGCCGTCCAGAAAGTCAGTGCGGAATGCGCCCGGCTCCACGATGGTGACGCGGATGCCGAACGGGGCCAGCTCCTGCGCCAGCCCTTCGGAAAAGCCCTCCACCGCGAATTTGCTGGCGCAGTACAGCGTGCCGCCCGGGATGCCGCGCATGCCGGCGATGGACGAGAGGTTGAACACATGGCCGGCGCGTTGCTGGCGCATCACCGGCAGCACGGCGCGGGTGACGTGGAACAGGCCGAACACATTGGTGGCGAACTGCTGCTCCGCATCGGCCGCCGTGCTTTCTTCGAACAGGCCGAGCTGGCCGTAGCCGGCGTTGTTGACCAGCACGTCGATGCGGCCGAAGCGGGCCACGGCGGCTTGCACCGCGGCCTGGGCCTGGGCGGCGTCGGTGACGTCCAGGTCCAGCGCCAGCAGGCGGTCGTCGGCCAGGGTGATGCTGTCGCGCTTGCGGGCCGTAGCGACCACGTTGTGGCCGGTGGCCAGCGCGGCCTGCACGGTGTGGGCGCCGATGCCGCGCGCTGCGCCGGTGATGAACCAGGTGTGGGGTTGGAAAGACATGGGTTGCTCCTGAATGGTGAAGAGCTTGACTATCCGCGTGCCGGCCTGTGCAGCGGTAGCCTGATGCTGCGCAGCTCTTGCATAATCCTCGCATGTTGCCCTTGCCTACGCCAGACTCGCTTAAAGAGCTGTGTGCCTTGATTGCACAACACTGCGATGGGCGCCGGACCAGCACCGCCATCCCCCGCGTCGGCCTGGTGCGCTCCGATACCCCGACGCTGCCCATGGGCGTGGTCTACCAGCCCATGCTGTACATCGTGGCGCAAGGTGCCAAGCAGGCGCTGCTGGGTGACAACATCGTGGAATACGCTGCCGGCCAGTATTTGGTGGTGTCGGTGGACTTGCCCATCACCGGCTCGGTCATCCAGGCCAGCCCGGAGGCGCCGTATCTGGCGTTGTCTCTGGAGCTGGACCCTGCGGTGCTGGCCGACATGTTGCTGAGCCTGCCTGGCACAGCCCAGGACGCCCCTTTGCCCGGCCTGGCGGTCAGCCCGGTGACGCCCGATCTGCTGGATGCCGCCGTGCGCCTGCTGCGGCTGCTGGGCCGGCCGGCCGACATCCCCATGCTGGCGCCGCTGGCCGAGCGCGAAATCCTCTACCGCTTGCTGACCGGCGCCCAGGCGCCCATGCTGCGCCAGATCGCGCTGGCCCATAGCCGCCTGGCCCAGGTGGGCCGGGCCATAGGCTGGATACGCGACCATTTCGCCGAGCCGCTGCGCATAGCCGCGGTAGCGCAGCGCGCCAACATGAGCGCCTCCACCTTCCACCGGCATTTCAAGGCCGTCACCGCCATGAGCCCGCTGCAGTACCAGAAGCAGATCCGCCTGCAGGAGGCCCGGCGCCTGCTGCTGGCCGGCCAGGCGGATGCGGCCAGCATTGGCTTCACCGTCGGCTACGAGAGCCCGTCGCAGTTCAGCCGCGAATACGCCCGCATGTACGGCCAGCCTCCGCTGCGCGACGCCGTACGCCTACGCGGACTGGGGCCACTGGTCGCGGTGTAGTGGGGCGGTGCCGGGGTTTCCTACAATCGAGCCCTCATGAAAACGCCCACCTACACCCGCGCCCAACAACTGCCCGCCATCCTGGCGCAACGCATTGCCATCCTCGATGGCGCGATGGGCACCATGATCCAGCGCTTCAAGCTGACCGAGGAGCAGTACCGCGGCGAACGCTTCAAGGACTTTCACAAGGACGTGAAGGGCAATAACGAGCTGCTGAGCCTGACCCGGCCCGACGTGATCCGCGACATCCACGAAGGCTACCTGGCCGCCGGTGCGGACCTGATCGAGACCAATACCTTCGGCGCCACCACCGTGGCCCAGGAGGACTACGACATGGCCGACCTGGCGATCGAGATGAACTTCGAGTCCGCCCGCATCGCCCGCGCTGCTTGCGACAAATACAGTACGCCAGACAAGCCGCGCTTCGTCGCTGGCGCCCTCGGCCCCACGCCCAAGACCGCCAGCATCAGCCCTGACGTGAACGACCCCGGCGCGCGCAACGTCAACTTCGAGCAGCTGCGCAAAGCCTATTACGAACAGACCAAAGCGCTGGTCGAAGGCGGCGCTGACGTGATCCTGGTCGAGA
This sequence comes from Rhodoferax sp. GW821-FHT02C08, assembly GCF_059421805.1. Classification (NCBI taxonomy): domain Bacteria; kingdom Pseudomonadati; phylum Pseudomonadota; class Betaproteobacteria; order Burkholderiales; family Comamonadaceae; genus Rhodoferax; species Rhodoferax sp. GW821-FHT02C08. Next base: position 18,340 of record NZ_JBWKVR010000034.1, on the reverse strand, counting down.
CGATTTTCGACACACTGAACGCCAAGGCCGCGCTGTTCGCGGTGGACGAATACTTCGAAGACTCGGGCCAGCGCCTGCCGCTGATCATCAGTGGCACGGTGACCGATGCCTCGGGCCGCATCCTCAGCGGCCAGACCGTGACCGCCTTCTGGCACAGCGTGCGCCATGCCCAGCCGCTGGCCGTGGGCCTGAACTGCGCACTCGGCGCCGCGCTGATGCGCCCTTACATCCAGGAGCTGCACAAGGTGGCGCCCGATACCTTCATCAGCTGCTACCCCAACGCCGGCCTGCCCAACCCCATGAGTGACACCGGCTTCGACGAAACGCCTGAAGTCACCTCGGCCCTGGTGCGCGAATTCGCCGCCGAAGGCCTGGTCAACATCGTCGGCGGCTGCTGCGGCACCACGCCCGACCACATCGCCGCCATCCACAACGCGGTGAACCCGCTGCCCGGCCGCGTGCTGCGCCCGTTCTTCTACAAAGAGGCTGCCTGATATGCAAAAAGTGCGCTGGGGGGTGTTGAGCACCGCCAAGATCGGCATGGAAAAGGTCACCCCGGCGCTGCTGCGCAGCCAGTGGTGCGATGTGCAGGCGATTGCCTCGCGCTCGCTGCCATCGGCGCGGGCTGCGGCCGACAAGCTGGGCATCCCTACCGCCTACGGCTCCTACGAAGAGCTGCTGGCCGACCCGAACATCGAGGCCATCTACAACCCGCTGCCCAACGACCTGCATGTGCCCATGACCCTGGCCGCAGCCCGCGCCGGCAAGCATGTGCTGTGCGAAAAGCCGATCGCCTTGAATGCCAATGAGGCAGCGCAGTTGCGCGAAGTGGCTGGCAAGGTGCACATCATGGAAGCCTTCATGGTGCGCTTCCATCCGCAGTGGCTGCGCACGCGCGAGCTGGTGCAAAGCGGCGTCCTGGGCGAGCTGCGCACGGTGCAGGCCTGGTTCTCCTACTTCAACCGGAATCCCGAGAACATCCGCAACGACGCGGCCAAGGGCGGCGGCGCGCTGTTCGACATCGGCTGCTACCCCATCGTGGCCGGGCGCTTCTTGTTCGGCGCCGAGCCGGTGCGTGTGATGGCGCTGGCCGATATCGACCCCGAGTTCAACGTCGACCGCACTTTCAGCGCGCTGCTGGACTTTGGCGGCGGCCGGCACCTGGACTTCACCGTGTCCACCCAGTCCACGCCCTACCAGCGCGTGCAGGTGGTGGGCACGCAGCAGCGGGTGGAAATCGAAATCCCGTTCAACGCGCCGCCGTTTGAGGCCACGCGCATCTTCATCGACAACGGCAAGCAGCTGGGCGGCGCCAGCGCCAGGGTGGAAAGTTTTGCGCCCTGCGACCAGTACAGCCTGGAAGGCGATGCGTTCTCGCTGGCGATCCGCGGTGAAGCGCCGTTGCTCTACGGCGTGGAAGACGCGGTCCAGAACATGCGCATCATCGACGCGCTGTTTGCCTCGCAGCGCAGTGGGCGCTGGGAAACCCTGGCTGCTATTTAATTAGTAGCTGCTAGCGCAGGCACTACCTGCGCTAGAGGCATATTTGACGGTTGTTTTACCGTCAGGTAGCACGTAGCCTCTGCGTCAGATCGCTGGCCGTGCTGACCAGGCAGTCCAGATATTCCTTCTGATTGCGCTGCCCATCCTCACGCGGGGCAACCAGGCACAGCGTGGCGATGCACACCTTCTCGCCCTGGTACACCGGGGCTGCGAAGCACTGCGTGAAGCTGTCGACGATGCTGCCGCAGGTGAAGTACCCGGCGGTGCGGGCCTCGCGGGCTTCTTGGAGGAAGGCCTGGGTATCGAGCCAGTCGCCGTTCGGCAGCTTGAAGTCTTCCTTGGGAATCAGGTTCAGAATTTCGCCGTCCGACAAATGCCCCAGCAGCAGGCGCCCGGATGCGGTCCAGGGAATCGGCATGGCTTCGCCCACGTTGGACGAGATGCGGAAAGGGCGTATGCCTTCCTTCATCAGCGCTACCGTGTATTTGTTGCCGTCCAGCATGCAGAGCTGGGCGGTTTCACGGGTTTCCTGGGTGATGCGCACCAGAGACTTTTCGCATTCGCGCATCAGGTCGAAATGCTCTGCATACGCGCTGCCCAGGAAGTGCAGCTTGCGGCCCAGAAACACCTGGCCTTCGCTGCCAGAATATTCCAGCACGCCGTGCTTGAGCAGCAGATTGATCAGCTCGTAGACGGACGAGCGTGGCGCGCCCAGCAGCGCTGCGATTTCATTCGGCCGTGCCGGTTTGCGGTGCGATCTGAAAAAGTCGAGGATCTCGAAAGCGCGGTCCAGCCCCCTGGAGCGGCGATTGGAGAGACTGTCATCGACAACCGTCATGGATAGGGACTTCCGTTGCTGAATTTCAGGGGTTGGTGTTGTTGCCGCTTTTGAGCTTGTAGGCCACGCAATCGACTTCGACCTTGCAGTCGACCATCATCTGCGCCTGTACGCAAGCACGGGCTGGCGGATTATCCCCAAAATACCCGGCGTAGATTTTGTTGAAGGTCCAGAAGTCGCGCGGATCGTCCAGCCACACGCCGACCCGCACCACGTCTTCCACGCCGTAGCCGGCTTCGGTCAGGATGGCGATGAGGTTCTCCAGCGTTTTGTGGGTCTGGGCGACGATGCCGCCGGCGATGATTTCGCCGCCCTCCATGGCCACCTGGCCGGAAACATGCAGCCAGCCGTCCGCCTCTACCGCGCGGGCAAAGGGCAATGCCTGGCCGCCCGCTCCGCGCTCGCCGGCGCCGTATCGAATGATGCTCACAGGTGTCCTCTCATGGTTCAGTTGAAGGCAGAGCTCTTGAGGAACTCGGCCAGCCGTTCGGTTTGGGGTTGGACGAACATCTCGCGCGGATTGCCTTCTTCGGCAATGCGGCCTTGGTTCATGAAGATCACCCGCGTCGATACCTCGTAGGCGAAGCGCATTTCATGCGTGACCAGCAGCATGGTCATGCCCTCGCGGGCCAGGTCCTTGATGACCAGCAGGACTTCGTTCACCAGTTCCGGGTCCAGCGCGGATGTCACCTCGTCGAACAGCATCAGCTTGGGCTCCATGGCGATGGCCCGGGCAATCGCCACGCGCTGCTGCTGGCCGCCGGACAGCTGGCCGGGGTAGTGGTTGCGGCGGGCCAGCAGGCCCACGCGGTCCAGCCAGCGCTCGGCCACCGCCACGGCTTCGTCCCGGCCCATTTTTTTGACCTTGATCAGGCCCAGCGTGACGTTCTCGGTGGCGGTCATGTGGGGGAACAGATTGAACTGCTGGAAGGCCATGCCGGTGAGCGCGCGCTGGCGGGCAATCTCCTGTTCGCTTTTGCGTCGCCGTGTGCCGCCGCGCATTTCGTAGCCGATTTCTTGCCCGGCGATGCGGATCGACCCGTCGTTGAACTCCTCCAGCATGTTGATGCAGCGCAGCATGGTCGTCTTGCCCGACCCGCTGGAGCCGATGATGCAGACCACGTCGCCTTGCTGCATGGCGCAGTCCACGCCCTTGAGCACTTCCACATCGCCGAAGCGCTTGTGCAGGTTGCTGATTTCCAGAATATTGCTGCTCATCAAGAGGTCCTCACGATGGAATGGTCGTTTTTCTTTCCACAAAGCGTCCGAAGCGCTCGATGGAGAAATTGATGCTGAAGTACAGAAACCCGGCCAGAAAATAGAACGGCAGGTTCATGAAGGTGCGGGCAATGATTTCCTGCGAGGCCAGCAGCAAGTCGCCCACGCCGATCACCGACAGCAGGGTGGATGCCTTGACGATTTCCGCCGCAGTATTCACCCAGGCGGGCAGCACCTGCCGCAGGGCCAAGGGCATCAGCACCGAGGCAAAGGTTTGGCGGAATGTCAGGCCGATGGCCTTGGCGGCATCCATTTGTCCCTTGGGGATGGCTTGCAGCGCGCCGCGCACGATCTCGCCTACGTGGGAGCTGCAGAACACCGCCAGGGCCAGCACGCCGGCCTGCAGCGGGCTGAGCCCGATGCCGATGGCCGACGGCACGTAGTAGCCGGCCAGCACCAGCACCAGCACCGGTGTGCCGCGCAGAAAGTCGGTGTAGCCACGCGCCAGCCAGCGTAAAGGGCGGCCCCCATAGGTCAGCGCTAGGCCCACGCCTATGCCCAGTACCGTGCCAAGGACGATCGCGCTGGCGGCAATCGCCATGGTCACCCCGAGCCCATAGGCAATCGAGCCGCGGACGATCCAGAGCTGCTGGATGAATTCTGAGAATGTGAAGTCCATGGCGATTACCGTGGGATGGAGAGTTGCCGCTCGATGCGCCGGAACACGGCGGCCAGCACGGCGCAGGTACATACGTAGATCAGGCTGACCACCACCCAGGTTTCAATTACGCGGAAGGATTCCACATTGATCTTGCGGGCCTGGAAGGTGAGCTCGGGCACCGCGATCACCGCTGCCAAAGAGGTGTCCTTGAACAGTGAAATCACTGTGTTGCCCAGCGCCGGCAGCACATTTCTGAACATCAGCGGCAGGATGATGGACGTGCGGATCTGCATCTTGCTCAGGCCAATGGTCTGGCCGGCCTCGCGCAGGCCGGCCGGCACCGACAGCAGCCCTGCACGAAACACCTCCGCCAGATAAGCGCCTGAATAGATCGCCAGGGTGGCCACGAAGGAGGGAATTTCGTCCAGCCGCAGGCCCACATTGGGCAGCGCGAAATAGGTAAACAGCACCAGCACCAGAATCGGCGTGTTGCGGATGACCGTGACGTACAGGCCGGCGGTGCGGCGCAGCACGCCCAGCTTGGAGATCAAGGCAAAGCTGACCAGCAACCCGATCAGCATGCCGATGGCAATGCTCTCGGCCGCCAGCACCAGGCTCAGGCCCAGCCCATCCAGCAAGGGCATGAAGCTGCGCCAGACGGCGGCGAAATTCAGTGTGTAACCCATGTGCAGCCTCGGCTAAGCAGTTGGTGGTTCGCTGATCGGGCCATTGCCCGGCCTGGGCAATGGTTGCCGTGTGTCTGTTCAGACGGGGCTTTATTGGAATTCGACCGGGAAGCCGATCTTGGGCGGTGCCAGCTTGACGCCGAACCAGGTGTTGAAGGACTTGGCGTAGCTGTCGAATTCCACGCCGGTCATGGCTTCGTGCAGGGCTGTGTTGACGAAGTTCAGCCAGTCCTGGTCGCCGCGCTTGACGGCGCAGGCATAGGTTTGCGGGTTCCAGCCGTAGCCCGAGTCGATGTACTTGCCGGCGTTCTGTTTGACGAACCAGGCGATCGACGATTGGTCTGTGGCGACCGCATCCACGCGGCCGGAATTCAGGGCCTGGTAAATCAGATCTTGTGAGTCGAACTGGGCCACCTTGGCGTTGGGCAGGGCGGCATGCACCATGGCTTCGGCATAGACGTTTTGCAGCACGCCCACCTTGACCGAAGCGTCGGCCTTTTTCAGCGCGGCGTAATTGGCATACGGGCTCTTGGCCTTGAGCATCAGGCCCACGCCTTCGCGGTAGTAGGGAATGGTGAAGGCGACCTGCTGCGCGCGCGCGCCGGTGACGGTGAGGAACTGGCAGGTGATGTCCACCTTGCCGGTGGTGATGTTGGGAATGCGGGCGTCCGACGACTGGTTGACGAATTCCACCTTCTCGGGGTCGTCAAACAAGGCCTTGGCAATGATCTTGGCCATGTCCACGTCAAAGCCCTGCAGCTTGCCGTCCTCTCCCTTGAAGTGCCAGGGCGCGTTGGTGCTGCCGGTGCCCACCACCAGACGGCCTCGCGCAAGAGCCTGTTCCAGGGTGCCGGCGGCAAAAGCCGTTCCCGTTGCAAACACGGAGGTAGCGGCCAATGCCGCCAATGCCAGAAGTCGAAACGCCATGTTGATACTCCTAAATGCCTAAGTGATGGGTAGGTTGTGTCTGCAATAATGGACATGTATCTGCAATCGCGGACGTGCTCAATTATTGTTACTTTTCAGTGACTGTCAACAATGGGCGCGCGGGCGTTGGAATTTCGGCCGTGGGTGGCAGGCGGGGGCTTACATGCTTGCCGCGTGGGCCGCGGCAATACAGCCAGGTGAGTGAGAGTTGATGCTACTAAATTGGTAGCTTGCTGCGCAGCTACTGCCTGCGCTAGAGGCCGATTTCTTATAAATTCTGCGCGGATGCCGCCAGCATCTTGCTGGCTTCACGGCTGGCGCTGACCAGGGCGATGAAGCGCCGCGCCGCCAGGCCCAGCGGCCGCTCCTTGGACCAGACTACGTCCACCCACAGCTCCATGTGGTTGGTCAGGTTGTCGAACGGAATCTGCACCAGTGTGCTGGCGGCGATCTGGCTGCGCACGAAGGACTGCGGCAGCCAACCCCAGCCGATGCCGGCCTCGATCAGGCCCAGCGCGGCGATATGGTTGTCGGTGCGCCAGCAGTGCCGCGCAAAGGCAAAGCGCCGGTCTATGGTGGCTAGGTCGCGGCTGGCCACCACAATCTGGCGGGTGTTGGTCAGCTGTTCCTCGCGCAGGCCGTCCGGGCTTTGTAGGGTGCGCGCCAGCAGCGCGGGTGCCATCACCGCCACCAGGGTTTCGCTGCTGACCTCTTGAAAACCCTCGCGTCCGTCCAGGCTGGGACGCTCGAACACCAGGGCCAGATTGGCCCGGCCCGCGTGCAGCATGCTCAAAGCGTCGGCCTGCGGTGCGGCCAGCACTTCCACCTCCAGCAGCGGGTATTCCTGCGCCAGCGTGGCCAGCGGGCTGCGCCATTGCGCCGCCAGCAGCTCGGGGGCGATGGCCAGGGTCAGGCGGCTTTCCAGACCTTGCGTCAGCCCCAGAGCCTGGGCGTTCAGCTGCTGCAGCTGGCCGGCCAGCAGGCGGGCCTGCGGCTCCAGCGACCGCGCGGTGGCGGTGGGCCGGGGCTCGCGCCCGCTGCGGTCGAACAGCTCCAACCCCAGTTCGGCCTCCAGGTGGGCGACGGCCATGCTGACCGCCGAAGGCACCCGCCCCAGGGTGCGCGCCGCGGCCGAGAACGAGCCACGGTCCAGCACGGCCAGAAATACCTGCACGCTCTCGGTAGTGAATGCCATGGCTCAATCTATCAATAAAACTGACATAAGCTGACTTTATATATCAGAATTAAAGACATAAAGTGGCGGCATTCCCGGTTCCAAGGCGCCAGCGCCCCCAGATTTGCCATGCAAGGTATCAAGAGAAAAATTGTCTACGTGGGCTTGTTTGAAGCCATTGCCATCCTGGCCAGCACTTATGGTCTGTCCGGCATGTCGGGCCACGGCCTGCAGGAGGCGGGTGTGGTGGCGGTCGCGGCTTCGGCTATTGCGATCACCTGGAACCTGGTGTTCAACACCTTGTTTGAGCGCTGGGAAGCGCGACAGGCCGTGCATGGCCGCAGCGTGGGCCGGCGCATCGCGCATGCCATCGGCTTCGAGGGCGGGCTGACGGTGTTTCTGGTGCCTTTGATGGCCTGGTGGTTCGATGCCACGCTGTGGCAGGCCCTGGTGATGGACCTGGGTTTGCTGGTGTTCTTCCTGGTCTACGCCTTTGTTTTCAACTGGGTTTTTGACCGCGTGTTTGGCCTGCCCAGCTCGGCAGTGCGCCAGGCGCAGCCGGCCTAGGTTCAGTGCCGACTGCGGCAATTACGTAAGGATTTGCACCCTGCGCCAAACGCTGGCGCAGTTCTAGGATGCGGCTCTCATCTTTAGGAGTTCCTATGTCCGTGTGCAAATTGCTTTCCGTGGCGGCCGCTGTCGCAGCCGTTGTTTCCCTGCCCCTGCCCGCCGCTGCGTTTGACGGCTGGCATCTGGATAACGCTACGGCGATTCCTGGCAAGGGCTCGGCCTGGGATTACGTGTCACTGGATGCCGCGCGCGGCCATCTGTTCATCGGTCGGCGCGGCGCGGGTCTGCAGGCCTACGATCTGGCCAAGCACAAGGCGCTGGGCATCATCGGTACGACGGCCAGCGATAGCTCCAATGGGGCCGCCGTGATTTCCGAGTTTGACTTGGGCATTTCATACAATGAAAACGGCACCATCACGCCGTTCAAGCTGTCTACGCTGCAAGCCCAGCCGTCTATCAAGCTGGGTGACGATCTGGACTCCGTCCACTATGACCCCGCGACCAAGCGCGTCATTGTCAATATGGGTGCAGAAAAAGACGGTACCGAGTTGCTGGTACTCGATGTCCCCTCGTTGAAGCAGGTCGGCTCCATCAAGGTCAGCACCAAGAAGCCTGAGCACGCGGAAGCCGACGGCCAAGGCAATTTCTACATGGCCTCGCGCGACGAGAACGCGGTGTACCGCATCAACACCAAGGACCTGACCGTCACCGCCCAGTGGCCCACACCCGGTTGCGCCCAGACCAATGGCTTGGCGCTGGATGCGACCAACCACCGCATCTTCCTGGGCTGCCGTGGCAGTGCGACGGTGAAGCCATCTTTTGCGGTGATGGATGCCGACAATGGCGCGATTCTGTACACCTATGAAATCGGTGGTGGTAACGACGACGTGGTGTACGACGCAGAGTTGAAGCGGGTGTTCCTGACCAACGGTGTGAACTCGGTCATGAATGTGTTTGAGCAAGTGGACGCGAACACCTACAAGCCGTCCGAAGCGCTGGGCACCATGGCCGGCGTGCGCACCATGGCCATGGACCACAAGACCAAGAAGATCTACGCCATCACCGCCGAGGGCAGCGCCGACTACAGCAAGAAGATCACCACCAGCGTGTCGCCGTACTACGCCAATACCTTCTTTGACAACAAGTTCTACGTGCTGACCTACAGCAAGTAAGCAACCAACTTCCTCGGTGCCATTGGCGTCCGGGGTGCTTCTATTCCAGGGAACCCACGGAACCGGCTTTGCCGGGCCGTCGGGTTCGCCCCCTGCAAAGGGGGTTGGAGTAGCGACACGCAGTGCGCGAAGCCTGGGGGTGAGCCAAATCAGGTCGGCATTAAATGGTCGATTTCCTGCTGCATGGCCTGTACCAGCTGGCTGTAGCGCTTGAGCTTTTCCGAGGTTTCGCGCAGCCGCTCGGCCACGCGCATGGAAATCGCCAGCAGCAGCTTGGCGGCGGTGTGCGGGTCGTCCTGGCTGAGCTTTTCCAGGGCGGCACGCGACAGGATGGCGCAGACCACGTTGGTGCTGGCGGTGCACGAGGCCAGCCGGGCCTGGCCGTCGATCAAGCCCATTTCACCAATCAGGCTGCCCGGGCCCAGCACGGTCACGGTGACCGGGTTGCGCCGGCTGACGATGACGTTTTCTACCGTCACCTCGCCCTCCAGCAGTAGCACCATGTAGCCGGTTTCGCTTTTGTCGCCCTCCACGATGAAGGTGGTGTTTATCGGGATGCGGCGCGGCGTCATATAGCTCACCACGGTCAGCGCCTCTTCGGGTCGCAGTTGCATCAACGCCGTGGGAGCGATGAGCAGCTCGGCTGCCCGGTTGGCGGATTCGGACCCTTCTACGGCCCGCATGCGCTGCTTGGGCAGAAGATCTTCGGGTTGTTGACCTTGGACGGTTTTCTTGCTGCCAAAGAAGTTTTCAAACATGCTGGGGGAGGGGGTAGAGGTAACAGATGGTCCGTGCCAGAAGTTTAGAGCTTTCTTGGAGTAGGGGGTAGGCCGGCAGGTGCGTGCATAGCCTTTAAAATCGGTGCTTCCAAGGAGCGTTGCAGCGGGGCTGGTTCCCGTCAGGCTTGGAAAGCTCTGTGTACGAGACCGCAACGACGCTCACCTGAACCATGCCCCCTCCACAGGTGAGTTGAATGTCCGAACCCGTCGCAAATTCCGTCCCCCCCATGCTGTTGTCCGGCCTGGAGCCCGTGCTCATCGGCCCCGGCACGCTGTTCGTCAACATCGGCGAGCGCACCAATGTCACCGGCTCCAAGGCCTTCGCCCGCATGATCCTGAACGGCGAGTTCGACCAGGCCTTGTCGGTGGCGCGCCAGCAGGTGGAAAACGGCGCCCAGGTGATCGACATCAACATGGACGAAGCCATGCTGGACAGCAAGGCGGCCATGGTGCGCTTCCTGAACCTGATCGCCAGCGAGCCCGATATCGCCCGCGTGCCGATCATGATCGACAGCAGCAAGTGGGAGGTGATCGAGGCCGGCCTGCGCTGCATCCAGGGCAAGGGCATCGTCAACTCGATCAGCATGAAGGAGGGCGTGGAGCAGTTCAAGCACCACGCCAAGCTGCTGCGCCGCTACGGCGCGGCGGCGGTGGTGATGGCCTTTGACGAAAAAGGCCAGGCCGATACGTATGAGCGCAAGATCGAGATCTGCGAACGCGCCTACCGCATCCTGGTGGACGAGGTGGGCTATCCACCCGAAGACATCATCTTCGACCCCAACATCTTTGCCGTGGCCACCGGCATCGAAGAGCACAACAACTACGCGGTGGACTTCATTGAAGCCACGCGCTGGATCAAGCAGAACCTGCCGGGCGCCAAGGTGTCGGGCGGTGTGTCGAATGTGAGCTTCTCGTTCCGCGGAAACGACCCGGTGCGCGAAGCCATCCACACCGTGTTCCTGTACCACGCGATCCAGGCCGGCATGGACATGGGCATCGTCAACGCTGGCATGGTCGGCGTGTATGACGATCTGGAGCCGGTGCTGCGCGAGCGCGTCGAAGACGTGGTGCTGAACCGCCGGCCCGACGCCGGCGAGCGTCTGGTCGAGATCGCCGAAACCGCCAAGAGCGGCGCCAAGGACGAGAGCAAGCGCCTGGACTGGCGCGGCACACCGGACCATCCGGTGACAGTGGAGCAGCGCCTGAGCCATGCCATGGTGCATGGCATCACCGACTTCATCGTGCCCGACACCGAAGAGGCCTACCAGGCGATTCTGGCCAAGGGCGGCCGTCCGCTGCACGTGATCGAAGGCCCGCTGATGGCCGGCATGAACATCGTGGGCGACCTGTTCGGCCAGGGCAAGATGTTCCTGCCCCAGGTGGTGAAGTCGGCGCGGGTGATGAAGTCCGCGGTGGCGCATCTGATTCCCTACATCGAGGAAGAAAAGCGCCTCGATGAAGCCGCTGGGCGCGACGTGCGCACCAAGGGCAAGATCATCATCGCCACCGTCAAGGGCGACGTGCACGACATCGGCAAGAACATCGTCACCGTGGTCTTGCAGTGCAACAACTTCGAGGTGGTGAACATGGGCGTGATGGTGCCCTGCCACGAGATTCTGGCGCGCGCCAAGGTCGAGGGCGCCGACATCGTGGGACTGAGCGGCCTGATCACGCCCAGCCTGGAAGAAATGCAGTACGTGGCCGGTGAGATGCAGAAGGACGACCACTTCCGCATCAAGAAAATCCCGCTGATGATCGGCGGCGCCACCACCAGCCGTGTGCACACCGCGGTGAAGATCGCCCACCACTACGACGGCCCCGTCGTTTACGTGCCCGATGCATCGCGTAGCGTGGGTGTGGCGCAGAGTCTGCTTGGGGATGGTGCTGCAGATTTCATAGCGGAACTGAACGCAGACTACGACAAGGTGCGCCAGCAGCACGCCAACAAGAAGCAGACCCCGCTGTGGCCGCTGGCCAAATGCCGGGCCAACAAGACGCCGATCAACTGGACCGGCTATGCACCCAAAACGCCCAAGTTCATCGGCCGCCGCGTCTTCAAGAATTTCGACCTGGGCGAGCTGGCCAAGTACATCGACTGGGGCCCGTTCTTCCAGACCTGGGACCTGGCCGGCCCGTACCCGGCGATCCTGACCGACGAGGTGGTCGGCATAGAAGCCACCCGTGTCTACAAGGACGCGCAGGCCATGCTGAAACGCGTGGTCGAGGGCCGCTGGCTTACCGCCAACGGCGTGATTGCCCTGTACCCGGCGAACACGGTGAATGATGACGACATCGTTTTCTACACCGACGAGTCGCGCAGCGAGGTCGCCATGACCTGGTACGGCCTGCGCCAGCAGACCGAAAAGCAGGCGGTCGATGGCGTGATGCGCCCCAGCCGCTGCCTGGCCGATTTCGTGGCACCCAAAGCCAGCGGCGTGGCCGATTACGCCGGCATGTTTGCCGTCACCGCCGGCCTGGGCGCCGAGAAGAAGGAAGCCCAGTTCATGGCCGAGCTGGACGACTATTCCAGCATCATGTTCAAGGCCATCGCTGACCGCCTGGCCGAGGCCTTTGCCGAATGCCTGCACCAGCGCGTGCGCACCGACCTCTGGGGCACGGCGCCGCAGGAGGCGCTGAGCGTCGAGGACATGATCGGCGAAAAGTACACCGGCATCCGCCCCGCGCCCGGCTACCCGGCCTGCCCGGACCACAGCGCCAAGCAGGACATGTTTGCGCTGCTGCAATGCCATGAAATCGGCATGGAGCTGACCGAAAGCCTGGCCATGCTGCCGGCAGCCAGCGTCAGCGGCTTCTACCTGGGGCACCCGGACAGCGTGTACTTCAACGTCGGCAAGATCGCCGAAGACCAGCTGAAAGACCTGGCCCAGCGCCGGGGTGTGGCCGAGGCCGATCTGCAACGCCTGTTGGCACCCAATTTGTAAAAACCAGGGGCTCGTCCGCATGCGGGCGCCTGGTTTTAGGTGGAAGATGGGGTACTAGAACGCAAACACGTTCTTAGCCGCTCAACTTACTACAAACTTGTACTTTGCTACAGTTTGTAAGAAACTGAGTTAACCACCCACTTAGCGCCACGCCTTCTGCCGGACTGCCCATGGATGACGATGATCTGCTTGAGTTCATAGACACTCCGTCGGCCGCCGAGAGTTCTGCGGGTGCGGCCATGCCAGAGGCCTGGCGCATTGTGGTGGTGGATGACGACCCCGATGTGCACGAAAGCACCTCCTACGGCTTGCGTGGCCTGGAGGTCGAGGGTCGTGGCCTGCAACTGCTGCACGCCTATTCGGCCGCCGAGGCCTTGCAGATGCTGCGCGACGAAACCGGCGTGGCCGTGGTGCTGCTGGACGTGGTGATGGAAACCGAAGACGCGGGTCTGGCTACGGTAGGCGCCATTCGCGAAGGGCTGGGTCTGGCGAATCTGCGCATCATCCTGCGCACCGGGCAGCCCGGCCAGGCGCCCGAGATCGAGACCATCCGCCGCTACGACATCAACGACTACAAGACCAAGAGCGAGCTGACCCGCACCAAGCTCTATACCGCGCTGACCACGGCCATCCGCTCTTACGACCAGCTGTGCCGTCTGGACGCCAGCCGGCGGGGGCTGGAGCAGATCGTGGCGGCCAGTAACCAGTTCATTGCCGATGCCGGGGTGCAGACTTTCGCCCAGGGCGTGATCACCCAGATTGCCGGTTTGATCGGCATCGAGGCGGAAGGCCTGGTATGTGCCTGTACCGGCATCAGTGAGGGCACTGCGCAGTACGTGGTGATTGCGGCGGCCGGGCATTTGGCCTATCTGATGCGCCGCCGTATCAGCGAGATCGATGATCCGCACATCGTCGCCAGCCTGACGCAATGCCTGGCGGAGCGCCGCAACCTGGTCACCGAGCGCAGCATCACCTTGTTTTTCGAAGGGCGGGAGTCGGGCGACTTTGCGGCGTTTGTGTATTCGGGCCAGCCATTGCGCGCGGTGGACATGCATTTGATGCAGGTGTTTTGCACCAATATCGCCCTGTGCGCGGCGAATGTGGAGCTGGTGGCCCGCCTGCGCGACCATGCCTATGTGGACCGCATGCTGGGTTTGCCCAACCGCACCGCTCTGATCGAACATATGGACCGGGCGATCGCTGATGGCGCGGCGCAAGGCTGCGCCCTGGGTCTGATGGACGTGGACCAGTTTGCCGAGACCAACGATATGTTTGGCCACGTGTACGGCGATCTGTTGCTGGTCGCGATCACCCGTCGGCTGCGCGCTCTGCATGGGGGCGACGCGTTTCTGGCGCGCGTGGGTGGCGACACCTTTGCCTTGTTTGGCGCAGAAATCCGGGTCCAGCCCGAGGTGCTGCGCGCAGTGTTCGAGCAGCCGTTCGAGATCGAGGACATCCAGCGCCCGGTGTCCATCTGCATCGGCCTGGTGCGTTGCGATGCGGCCGGGGGTAGCGGCCTGGAGCTGCTGAAGAACGCGTCGATTGCGCTCAAGCGTGCCAAGGAGTTGGGCCAGGGCCGTAGCGCCTACTACTCCGCCGAGATCGGCATTGCCACACGCGAGCGCACCCGCTTGCTGCATGGCCTGCAGCGGGCCTTTGACCACGAACGCTTGTTTGTTGTCTACCAACCGCAAATGTCCTTGCGCACCGGGCTGCCCATAGGTTTTGAGGCGCTGCTGCGCTGGCGTACCGAAGACGGCCAGTTTGTGCCGCCCGATCGCTTCATTCCGGTGGCCGAGCAGTCCGGTCTGATCGTGGCCATCGGCGCCTGGGTCCTGCGCACGGCGCTGCACGCCCACGGCCAGCTGCGTACCGCGGGCATACAGGGCATACGCATGGCGGTGAATGTGTCGTCAGTACAGTTCGCGCAGCCCCAGTTTCTGGCCACGGTGGACGAGGCGCTGGCCGACACCGGCATGCCACCCGACTGCCTGGAGCTGGAGATCACCGAGTCGGTGGCCGTGATGGGTATGGAGCGCGTCGCCAGCGTGCTGCGTGCCATCAAGGAGCGCGGCATTGCGGTGGCAATTGACGACTTCGGCACCGGCTTTTCCTCGCTGTCCTACCTGGACCAGTTGCCCGCAGACCGGCTGAAGATTGACCGCGCGTTTGTCAGTTCGCTGGACTCGGGCCGGTTGGGCGCGCGCATTGCCGAGATGATCGTGCCGCTGGGCCACCAGCTGGGCATGCAGGTGCTGGCCGAAGGGGTGGAGACCGAGGTCCAGGCCAACATCTTGCGCAGCCTGGGCTGCGACGAGGCCCAGGGCTACTTGTATGCCAAGGCCATGGTCATCGAAGAGCTGCTGCCCTGGCTGGCGCAGCGCCTGGGTAAAAAGCCGTGAAATTCTGGCCCTGGCTGTTGCTGGCAGGGCTGTTGGCAGGCTGTGGCCCCGGCCAGCCGGTGCGCATAGGCTTCATAGCCGGCTTGTCCAATCGCAGCCCGGATGTCGAAGAGGATGGTCGCAATGGCCTGATGCTGGCCCTCGAGCAACGTAACCAGACTGGTGGCCTGGACGGCCACCCGATTGAGCTGGTGGTGCGTGACAGCGGCCAGACGCCGCTGCAGGCCCAGACAGCCATGCAGGCGTTGGTGCAGGCCAAGGTGGTGGCTGCGGTGGGTTCGTTTACCAGCGCTACCGCCGCGCTGGTGGTGCCGCTGGCCGATGCGGCCCAGCTGGTGCTGGTCAGCCCCACGGTGACGTCCATGGATTTTGTGGGCAAGGACGATTATTTTTTTCGCATGAACCGCAATGCGCACGAAAACGCCAGCGCCTACGCGGCCAAGCTGGTGCAAAGAGGCCAGCGCCGCGTGGCCGTGCTGTATGACGTACGCAACAAAAGTCTGTCCAGCTCCTGGGTTCAGGAGTTCCGGGTTGCCTTTGCTGCGGCGGGCGGCCAGGTGGCGGTCGAGGTGCCTTTTGGCGCGGAGGGGCAGGGCGTGGGCGACAGCGTGCGCCAGATGCTGGCCGGCCGGCCGGATGGCTTGCTGTTCATTGCCGGAACGCTGGACGTGGCGCAACTGGCCCAGCAGGCCGAAAAGCTGGCCCCAGGCTTGCCCAAGACAGCCTCGGAGTGGGCTTCTGGCGACTATCTGGTTGAACTGGGCGGGCGTGCGGTAGAGGGCATGATGACGGCCCAGGTGTTTGACCGTGCTGACACTTCCGAGCGCTACCGCCGCTTCCGGGATGCATACCAAGTGCGGTTTGCGCGGCCACCCAGCTTTAGTTCCGTAGCTGCGTTTGACACGGGTACGGTGCTGCTGCAGGCATTGGAGCGGCGGTCCTGGTATGAGTCGCTCAAGGATGCCTTGCTGAAATACGGCCCCTATGAAGGGCTGCAGCAGAGCATCCAGTTCGACCGCTTTGGCGATGCCACGCGCAAGATGATGTTCACCCAGATCCAGGCGGGTCAATTCGTGCCTTTGCCATGATGGTTTTGCGGCTGCGCAGCTATCTGGGGGGTCTGCTGGTGGCCACCATGCTGGTGACACTGGTGATTGTGGGCAGTGCCATTCTGTGGATGCGTATTCCGCAGATCGAGCAGGCCAACAAGGAAGAGGTGGCCCGGGACATCGGCGAGATGGCCGCCCTGATGGAGATTCTGTTGGGCTCGGTGGAGTCGCGTGTGCAGGTGCTCAGCCAGGCGCTACGGCTGACGCCTGCGTCGCAGGCGAATGCGCTGCTGGATGAAGCCGTGGGCAACGCGCACGTGATGGGGGCCATTTACCTGGTGTCGGGGTCTGGTCGCGTGCTGGCGGCCGGTGTACCCGAGACTCTGCGCGCCCAGCGCGAGGAATGGCTGGGCAGCGATTTGTCGGCGAACCCGCTGTTTCGCGCTGCCCAAACCCGCCAGCAGTTGGTTTGGGGGGATAAATACCTGTCCGTGCTGTCTGGCGTGGTGACAGTGGGGTTGGCATATCCAGTGGATGCCCAACGTGTGCTGGTGGCAGAGGTGCCGCTATCGTATTTGCTGCGCACCTTCCAGCTGGTGGCGGGCCAGCGCGACTCCCTCATCTGGCTTGTGGATCGGCGCGGCGAGGTGTTGGCGGATACCGAGGGGGGGGCGCTCGTGGGCCGTGTGAATGTGCTGAACCTGCCGCTGATATCGACATTTCAGCAGGGCCAGGCCTTGCCCGATCTGTTCCGCTTCATGGACAGGAATTTTCATCCGGCCGTATCCCGCTCCATGGACCTGGACTGGTATTTCGTGGGTGGCATGCCCTCCGGCCTGGAGAACCACGAGATCCGTGGCTTGGTGGTGATTGTTTTTACGGTGTTTTTGGGGGCGCTGGTCGTGGGCTTCCTGTTGGCTCCGTTCTGGGCGTCCCGCCTGATACGTCCGCTGCGGCGGATTGTGGTGCGCGCTGGTCAGATATCGGCCGGCGAGCAGGTCAGCCCCTGGCAGCAGGGGACGATCGCCGAGTTCAACAGCCTCTCGGGTGACCTGGAAAAGATGGCGGCCACGCTGCAGGAGCGCCAGCAGAAATCACAGGCCATCTTCAACACCTCGCCGGTGGCAATGTCGGTGACCAGCACGGAATCTCCGTTCGCTCTGTTGGACGTGAATTTGGCCTGGTGCCGGGTGTTCCGGCGCCGCCGTGAAGACGCATTGGGCCGCACCGCGACGGAGCTGAATATGTGGCGCTCCCAAGACGACCGCGCGGCCATGTTTGCCGCGCTCCAGGCTGGGCATGCCACCGCCGAGGCCTGGATGCTGCGCGGTGATGGCGAGCCAGTGCTGATCCAGCTATCACGCGACACGGTGCAGATCGGGGCTCTGCACATGATGGTCTGGGCCGGGGTGGACATCACCGAGATGTACCGTATCGATAACGCCCTGCGTGAGCTCAACGCCGAGCTGGAGGAGCGCGTGGCGCGCCGTACCGAGGCCCTGGCCAGTGCCAACGACGATCTCTCCACCGCCATTGCCGAGCTGCGCCAGACCCAGACCGACCTGGTGCGGGTCGAAAAAATGGCCGCATTGGGCGGGCTGGTGGCCGGTGTGGCGCACGAGCTGAACACGCCGCTGGGCAACGGTCTGATGGCGGTCACCGCGTTGGGCGACGAGGTGCGCAAGTTCAGGCAGTCCATGCAGGATGGGCTGCGGCGCACCGCCCTGGAGGAGCTGTTGTCCAGTGTCGAGCAGGCTACCGATATCTCCACCCGCAACCTGTACCGCGCTGCAGAGCTGGTGGCCAGCTTCAAGCAGGTGGCCGTGGACCAGACCAGCGCCCAGCGCCGGCGCTTCGCTCTGGCCGAGGTGGTGGCCGAAATCGTCAGCAGCCTGCGCCCTTCGTTTGCCCGAACGCCTTACAAGGTGGTGGTGGAGATACCGTCCGGGCTGTGGATGGACAGCTACCCTGGGGCCCTAGGCCAGGTGGTGACCAATCTGGTGAACAACGCGGTGCTGCATGGCTTTGAAGGCCGCAACCAGGGCACGGTGCATATCACCGGCGAAGCCCGGGAGGAGGGCTGGCTGCTGCTGCGGGTGGCCGACGATGGGTGTGGCATCCCTGCCGATTTGTTGGACCGTATCTTTGACCCTTTTGTGACCACTAAGATGGGCCGCGGCGGTACCGGCCTGGGCTTGCATATTTCCTATAACGCGGTGGTCAGCCTGCTGGGCGGCAGCATCAGCGTGCGCAGCACGGAAGGCGAGGGGGCCGTTTTTGAGCTGCTCATGCCCAGCAGCGCGCCCCGGGCGAGCTGAGTGTGAAGTTTGAGTGTTAAATGGGCCTGATTAGCTACCTGCCTCAGACAGACTTGAATTTTGGTTCAGATGCGCCATACTGGTGTTTCATCCAGTTGCGT
>NZ_JBWKVR010000033.1:0-42746 GCF_059421805.1 Rhodoferax sp. GW821-FHT02C08 | reverse complement strand
TATGCCCGCAATGTGCTGGACTTCCTCAAGCTCATCTTGACCAAGGAGGGCACGCTGAACGTGGACATGGCCGACGATATCGTCGCGGCTTGCTTGATGACGCAGGGTGGAAAGGTGACGCGGGTATGAAGTTGAAAAATATCTATGCCGCACTGGCCATGGGCGTGGCGGTGCTGACGGTGGCTAGGGCCGAACCAGTAGAGGGCTCGGCAATCACCATAGGCCGCGTCAAAGTGGCCCTGGCCGAAAGTAACTGGGAAAAGTACCCTGCACCGTCCTTGGGTATCAAAGTGTCAGGGGGCAATGGTGAGGTCCGCAGTGAAGCCGGGTTGCTGGTACTGCGCCGCACGGATGGCCAGGTGGCGGCGGCTTTCATGGTGGGCGCGACCTGGGGCCGCAGTCAGCTCTACATCAACAACAGCTGCCAAGCCCAGGAGCCGCTATATGCGCATGACTTCAGTGGGGGCCAGGCCAAGGCCATGGAATGTGCGCGGACCGGTGGTCCGTTCTCGACAGAGATGCTGCTGAAGCAAGCCATGCCTAAGCTGAAGGCGGCCGTTGAGCCGCTGTCGCCATCGCTAAAGTTGCCTGAAGTGGCGTATCCGGTATGGATCTTCATGTCCAACCACAATGCCTCCATTGTGATGGTGGAGGGCGTGGTGGCTAGGGATTTTGCAGGTTTGCCCAACCACGAGCCGCTGGACAAATTGCCGGTCAATTTGCGCCCGGTGGTTGCAGCCTGGGCTGACGCGCTGGGCGCGGCGTCGAAAGAGGCAGTGAACTCGATGGGCGGTGAATTGCTGATGCCCGCCGTGGCGTTCAATGCCAACCAGCCTTCCCCATAAACAAGGAGACAAGAGCATGGACATACTTTCCCACACGGTCACCAACCTGATCATCTTCGTGCTGGCCATCTACGTGGGCTACCACGTGGTCTGGACCGTCACGCCGGCGCTGCACACCCCACTGATGGCGGTGACCAATGCCATCTCGGCCATCGTCATCGTCGGCGCCATGCTGGCCGCTGCGCTGACCGAAACCGGCCTGGGCAAAACCATGGGCGTGCTGGCTGTGGCGCTGGCGGCGGTGAATGTGTTCGGTGGCTTCATGGTCACCCGGCGCATGCTGGAGATGTTCAAGAAGAAGGACAAGAAGGCTGCCGTCAAGGAGGCAGCATGAGCTTGAACCTCGTCACCCTGCTGTACCTGTTCGCCAGCGTCTGCTTCATCCAGGCGCTCAAGGGCCTGTCGCATCCCACCACATCCATCCGTGGCAACCTGTTCGGCATGGTGGGCATGGCGGTGGCTGTACTCACCACCATTGCGCTGATCTTCAAGCTGGCCGGCCAGATGGGGGTGGACGGCGGCACCGGCATTGCCTGGGTACTGGGCGCGCTGGTGGTCGGCGGCAGCGTCGGCACGCTGATGGCCAAGCGGGTCGAGATGACCAAGATGCCCGAGCTGGTCGCCTTCATGCACAGCATGATCGGCCTGGCGGCGGTGTTCATCGCCGTGGCGGCCGTGGCCGAGCCCTGGGCGTTTGCGATTGTGGAAAAAGGCGGCGCCATTCCCGGCGGCAACCGCATCGAGCTGGCGCTGGGGGCGTTCATTGGCGCAGTGACCTTCAGCGGCTCGGTGATTGCGTTTGGCAAGCTCAGCGGCAAGTACAAGTTCCGCCTGTTCCAGGGCACGCCGGTCAGTTTTGCCGGCCAGCACAAGCTGAACCTGGTGCTGGGCCTGGCGGCGGTGTTCTTTGTGTTCGGCTTCTGGCATTCGCAAAGCTGGCTGGACATCTGCCTGGTGATCGCGCTCGGCTTCTTGCTGGGCGTGCTGCTGATCATCCCTATCGGTGGCGCCGACATGCCGGTGGTGGTGTCGATGCTGAACAGCTATTCCGGCTGGGCCGCGGCCGGCATCGGCTTCAGCCTGAACAACAGCATGCTGATCATTGCCGGCAGCTTGGTGGGCTCCAGTGGCGCCATCCTGAGCTACATCATGTGCAAGGCCATGAACCGCTCGTTCTTCAACGTCATCGGTGGTGGCTTTGGCGGCGACGCGGCAAGCGCATCGGCCGGCGCGGCTGTGCAGCGCGCGGTGAAGAGCGGTAGCGCCGACGATGCGGCTTTTGTGCTCGGCAATGCCGAAACCGTGGTCATCGTGCCCGGCTACGGCCTGGCCGTGGCACGGGCCCAGCATGCGGTCAAAGAGCTGGCGCAAAAGCTCACGGCGAAGGGCGTCAACGTCAAATACGCCATCCACCCGGTGGCCGGGCGCATGCCGGGCCACATGAACGTGCTGCTGGCCGAGGCCGAGGTGCCTTACGACCAGGTGTTTGAGATGGACGACATCAACGGCGAGTTCGGCCAGGTGGACGTGGCCATCATCCTGGGTGCCAACGACGTGGTGAACCCTGTCGCGCATGTGAAGGGCAGCTCCATCTACGGCATGCCCATCCTGGAGGCCTACAAGGCCAAGACCATCATCGTCAATAAGCGCAGCATGGCCGCTGGCTACGCGGGGCTGGACAATGAGCTGTTCTACATGGACAAGACCATGATGGTGTTTGGCGATGCCAAGAAGGTGGTCGAAGACATGGTCAAGGCCATTGAATAGGTGGGCGAAGCTGCCTGTTTTTGTATTTTTGAAGGAACGTGAATGACCGAGCGCATTTGGCTCAACAGCTACCCACCGGGCGTACCCGCTGACATAGATCCGGCTTGCTACCCCTCATTGCAGGCGCTGATCGAGGAGAGCTTCCAGAAGTATGCCGACCGCACGGCCTACAGCTTTATGGGCAAGGACTTGCGCTACAGCGAGACCGATGCGCTGAGTCGCAAGTTCGCCGCCTATCTGCAAGGTCTGGGCCTGGTCAAGGGCGATCGCGTGGCGGTGATGATGCCCAATGTGCCGCAGTACCCGGTGGCCGTGGCAGCTCTGCTGCGGGCCGGCCTGGTGCTGGTCAATGTGAACCCGCTGTACACCCCGCGCGAGCTGGAGCACCAGCTCAAGGACTCGGGCGCCAAGGCCATCGTGATTCTGGAGAACTTTGCCGCCACGCTGGAGCACTGCATCGCTGCCACGCCGGTGAAACACGTGGTGCTGTGCGCCATGGGCGACCAGCTGGGGTTGCTCAAGGGCGCACTGGTCAACTACGTGGTGCGCAAGCTCAAGAAGCTGGTGCCGCCGTTCCAGTTGCCGGGCGCGGTGCGCTTCAATGCAGCATTGGAAAAGGGCAGCCAAGGCGTCTTCAAACCGGTACCGGTGCAGCACGACGATGTGGCCGTGCTGCAGTACACCGGCGGTACCACCGGCGTGTCCAAGGGGGCGGTGCTGCTGCACCGCAATGTGATCGCCAACGTATTGCAGTCCGAGGCCTGGAACCAACCGGTGATGGACGCTGTACCCGCTGACGAACAGCCCACCAGCGTGTGCGCACTGCCGCTGTACCACATCTTCGCTTTTACCGTGGGCATGATGCTGTCCATGCGCACCGGTGGCAAGCTGATCCTGATTCCGAATCCGCGCGACCTCAAGGCCGTGCTGAAGGAGCTGTCGCAGCACCGCATCCACAGCCTGCCGGCGGTGAATACCCTGTTCAACGGCCTGGCCAACCACCCCGACTTCAATACCGTGGACTGGAGCCATCTGAAGGTGTCTATTGGCGGGGGCATGGCGGTGCAGGCGGCCGTGGCCAAGCTCTGGCTGGAGAAGACCGGTTGCCCCATCACCGAAGGCTACGGGCTGAGCGAAACCTCGCCCACCGCCAGCTGCAACCCGCCCACTAGCAAGTCCTACAGCGGCTCGATTGGTGTGCCCCTGCCCAGCACCTATTTCAAGTTGCTGGACGATGCAGGCGTGGAAGTGCCCATGGGCCAGCCGGGCGAGATCGCCATCAAAGGCCCGCAGGTCATGGCCGGCTACTGGCAGCGCCCGGACGAAACCGCCTCGGCCATGACGGCCGACGGCTATTTCAAAACCGGCGACATCGGCACCATGGACGAACGTGGCTTCTTCAAGATCGTGGACCGCAAAAAGGACATGGTGCTGGTCAGCGGCTTCAACGTCTACCCGAACGAGGTGGAAGACGTGGTGTCGGCCATGCCCGGCGTGCTGGAGTGCGCCTGTGTGGGCGTGCCTGACGAAAAGACCGGCGAAGCCGTGAAGCTGGTGATCGTGAAGAAAAACCCCGAGCTGACCGAAGCCCAGGTACGCGAATACTGCAAGGCCAAGCTCACCGGCTACAAGCAGCCGCGCGTTATCGAGTTTCGCACCGAGCTACCGAAGACCCCGGTGGGCAAAATCCTGCGGCGAGAGTTGCGCGCCAAGGCGTGATCTGACATGACCCTGGCCATCTTGAGCGCCCTGGCCGAAGAGCAGCAGGGCATCTTTGAGCAGCTGGGGCAAGCGCGGCAGGTGCAGCACGCGGGGCGTGAATTTGGCTTGGGTGTCTGGTACGGCCAGCCGGTGGTGCTGGCGCTGTCGCGCATAGGCAAGGTGGCCGCGGCCACCACAGCTACGGCGCTGATCGAGAAATTCCAGGTCAGCCGCATCGTCTTTACCGGCGTGGCCGGAGGCGTAGGCGAGGGCGTGCAGGTGGGGGACGTGGTGGTGGCCCGCGACTTCATCCAGCACGATATGAACGCGGCACCGCTGTTTCCCACCTTCGAAATACCGCTCTATGGCCAGGCCCGCTTTGCCTGCGATCCGGTGCTGACTGCTATGCTTTTGCAAGCGGCTAGCGCAGGTATTTCCTGCGCCAGCGGCCTTTTTTCTTTAAATGCATCCAAGCCCCAAGTGCACCATGGCTTGGTGGCCAGCGGTGACCGTTTCGTCTCTGCCGCCACTGAAGTGCAGCGCTTGCAAGCTGTTTTGCGTGGCGCCGGCCATGAAGCCTTGGCCGTGGAAATGGAAGGCGCCGCCGTGGCCCAGGTTTGCCATGACTACGGCATTCCCTTTGCCGCCATGCGCACCATCTCCGACCGCGCCGACGACAGCGCGCATGTGGACTTTCCCGAGTTCGTCCGCACAGTGGCCAGCCGCTATGCGCAGGCCATCCTCACAGAATTTGTGCAGCGCTTGGGCTAAGTTAGCCATCCCCGTTTGTAGAAGTACCACATGGGTACCAGTGCGCTGGCCACCATCAGTGTGACGGTATAGGGGTAGCTCCAGCCGCCCAAAAATTCCAACTCAGGGAATTTCAAATTCATGCCGTAGACGCTGGCCACCAGGGTCGGCGGCAGCAGGGCCACGCTGGCCACCGAGAAGATCTTGATGATCTTGTTCTGATTGATGTTGATGAAACCGACGGTGGCGTCCATCAAGAAGTTGATCTTGTCGAACAGGAAGGCGGTGTGCGAGTCCAGTGAGTCTATGTCGCGGTGGATCTGGCGGGCCTCTTCAAACTGCTCGGCATTCAGCATCTTGCTGCGCATCATGAAGCTCAAGGCGCGGCGGGTGTCCATCATGTTGCGGCGGATGCGGCCGTTCAAATCCTCATGCCGTGCGATAGAAGCCAGTACCTCGCCCGCCAAGGCGTCGGTCATATTGCCGGCCAGTACCCGGCGGCTGACCTTTTCCAGGTCCACGTAGATGTCTTCCAGTGTGTCGGCGGAGTACTCTGCGTCGGCATCGAAAAGTTTCAGTAAAACTTCTTTCGCGTCTTCGATCAAGCCTGGTGCCCGGCGCGCGCGCATGCGCAGCAGACGGAATACGGGCACGTCTTCATCGTGGATGGAAAACAGTACGCCGCGGCTTTTCAGCTCGGTGTTGTGTTGGTTCAGGATGAAAGCCACCCGCACGGTACGCGGGTCGGATTCGTCGGCTACCAAGAAGTCGCTGCGGATATGTAGTTCGCCGTTGTCTTCCTGATAGAACCGGGCCGATTCTTCGATATCTTCGTCCATCGCGTCTTCGGGGATGGACAGGCCGTAGTACTGCTTGATCCAGCGCTTTTCTTCCAGCGTGGGCGACTCCAGGTCCACCCATATCGGTTGAAAACGGGACAGCTCTTCCAGCGATTCGATTTCCTCCTGGAATAAACGACCGTTGGCGAGCGAAAAAATATTGAGCATGGGGCACTCCCTGGAAATGATGGCTACGGGCGGGGGAATGGGTTGGCTTTCAACCCCCCGTGCAGCGCAGGGAGGTGAAAGCTACCGACTAGGTATGCTTTCCATGGGTTATTTCCGATGTGGTAACGCTATGGATTATGGCATCGCAAAAGTGCTGGTTTGGGTGTGCGTTTTGCGGTGTTGAATGGTGTATTGGCGTACTTATTCACGTTTTCGTTAGCCGTTGTAACAGCCATGTCATCAGGTCGGGTTAGTGCTTGCGTTCCGCCTGTATCGGGCGCATAGTTAATTGACTTTCAACGGTGAAAGTAATGCACTAGGAGGCTGTACATGAACTTGACGATCAGCGGACACCATCTGGAGGTGACTCCCGCACTGCGTAGCTACGTGACCACCAAGCTAGACCGAATAACCCGGCATTTTGACCAACTGGTGGATGTCAAAGTTCTTCTGACAATCGAGAAGCAAAAGGAAAAGCAGGGACGACAACGCGCCGAGTGCAACATCCACGTCAAAGGCAATGACATGTTCGCCGAGAGCTCCCATGCGGATTTGTATGCTGCCGTGGACGAGTTGGTCGACAAGCTGGATCGCCAGGTGGGACGCCACAAAGACCGTGTGCAAGACCACCACCATGAAGCGCCCAAGCGCCTGATGTAGTCTCGGGCGCTGCGCGCCAACCACAAAGCCGCCCGCATAATCAGGCGGCTTTTTTGTTGTGCGACGCAGCACGTGCATAATTCACTCCCCACCATGAACCGACTCGCCTCCATCCTGCCCTCCGCTCAAGTGCTCGTGAGCGTTGACGCGTCCAGCAAAAAGCGTGCTTTTGAAGAAGCCGGCTTGCTGTTTGAAAACCTGCACGGCCTGAGTCGCGCCCTCATCACGGACAGCCTGTTTGCCCGAGAGCGTCTGGGCTCCACCGGTTTAGGGCATGGGGTGGCCATTCCGCACGGACGCATCAAGGGGCTGAAGTCGCCCATGGCCGCTGTGGTGCAGTTGGCCCAGCCCATCGGTTTTGATGCACCTGACGAATTGCCCGTGGGCCTGCTGATTTTTTTGCTGGTGCCCGAGGCTGCAACTCAGAAACATCTGGAAATCCTGTCGGAAATCGCCGAGCTGCTCAGCGACGCGCCCCTGCGTGAAAAAATCAAGACTGCCGAAGACGCTGCGGCCCTGCACGGCCTGATCAGCACCTGGCAGTCGGCGCAACCCGCCTAGTCTGTTGGCTGTTTAATAGCGTTCAGGGTCGGTACCGTCTTTGAAACCCACCGTCGTCAGCGCTGACGTCCTGTTTGAAGCTTTTCGTGGCCTGTTGCGCTGGGAGTGGATTGCGGGCCTCGGTGCTTCGGAGCGGCGTTTTGACGAGGTGGCTGTGCGTGCGGCCCGTTCTGGTGCCGATCTGGTCGGCTACCTGAACTATATCCACCCCTACCGTGTGCAGATTCTGGGTGAGCGCGAAGTCGCTTACCTGACCAGCGCCTCTGGTGAGGACTGCGCGCGCCGCATCGCCCGCATCGTCACGCTGGAGCCGCCGGTGCTGGTGATTGCCGATGGCCAGGCAGCACCGGACGCACTGCTGTCCATGTGCGAACGCGCGCAAATCCCGATGTTTTCCACCCAGGATTCATCGGCTTTCGTGATTGACGTGCTACGCGCCTACCTGTCCAAGCATTTCGCCGACCGCACCTCGATGCACGGCGTGTTTATGGACATTCTGGGCCTGGGCGTGATGATCACCGGTGAATCCGGCCTGGGCAAAAGCGAGCTGGGCCTGGAGCTGATTTCACGTGGCAACGGCCTGGTGGCCGACGATGCTGTCGATCTGTACCGCATCAACCAGACCACCATTGAAGGCCGCTGCCCCGAGCTGCTGCAAAACCTGCTGGAAGTACGTGGCATCGGTCTGCTGGATATCCGTGGCATCTTTGGCGAAACTGCGGTGCGCCGCAAGATGCGCCTGAAGCTGATCGTACATCTGGTGCGCAAAGAGACCATGGAGCGCGAGTATGAGCGCCTGCCCTACGAGCCGCTGACCCAAGACGTGCTGGGTGTGCCGGTGCGCAAGGTCATCATCCAGGTGGTGGCTGGCCGCAACATCGCCGTGCTGGTCGAGGCGGCCGTGCGCAATACGATCTTGCAGCTTCGTGGCATTGACACCTACCAAGAGTTTGTCGAGCGCCACCGCAAGGCCATGGAAAACGAGGGCTAGGGCCTTTCAGGCCCTTGAGCAGGTTTTTAAGCCTGCTTTTTGCTGCAGTCGGCGCACAGTCCGTACAGCGACATGGCGTGGTCTTGCACCGTCCAGCCTTTTTCCTTGGCCACGATTTTTTGGCGCTGCTCGATTTCTGCGTCGTAAAACTCTTCCACCTTGCTGCAGGATGTGCAGATGAAGTGGTCGTGGTGGCGGCCTTCGTTCAGCTCGTACACCGACTTGCCCGATTCGAAGTTGCTACGCGACAAAATCCCGGCTTGTTCAAACTGGGTCAGCACGCGGTAGACGGTGGCCAGGCCGATGTCTGAATGCTCCAGCAGTAAAACCCGGAATACATCTTCTGCTGTCATGTGGCGCAGTTCGCCTTTCTGGAAAATCTCCAGAATCTTCAGTCGTGGCAGGGTGGCTTTGAGGCCGGTATTTTTGAGCTCGTCGATGTTGGCCATGGTATCGTATCTTTCGGGTGCGGGGTGGCTGGGAGGCAGCCGCTACAATCGTTTGATCATATCGCCAGAGCCTTTATCCATGTTCGAACCTTTATTGCGCGGTACCCGTTGCGCCCTTGTGCTTGCTGTCTGCGCGGCCTCGGCGGCGTGCAGCGGAGTGGATACGAAAACGCGTAGTTTGCTGGCTGTCGTGTCGCCCTACAAGATAGAAGTGGTGCAGGGTAATTTTGTTTCCAAGGAGCAGGTTGAGGCCATCAAGCCCGGCATGTCCCGCGAGCAGGTCAAGGACATTCTGGGGACCTCTTTGCTGCAAAGCGTCTTCCATGCCGACCGTTGGGACTATGTCTTTACCTTGGATCGCCAAGGTACCGAGCCCCAGTCGCGCCAGCTGACTGTGTATTTCAAGGGTGATGCGGTAGACCGTGTAGAAGGCGACCCCATGCCGAGCGAGAGCGAATTTGTGGGCTTGCTGGCCCGCTCCCGTCCTGCCAAGACGGTGCCTCTGCTGGAGGCCGATGAAAGCAGCCTGAAGTCCTTCCCCGCGCCCGCCGCTGCCGTATCTGCTCCGCAAGCGCCCGCCGCCCCGGTGACGGCGGCCACAACTTACCCCCCTTTAGAAGCCCCTGCGGCGCCTTAATTCTGGCTTTTCCATGACCGATTCTCTTTCCTTACAGGCCACCACGGCGGGCGTGCCCCACGCGATTGCTGTTGCTGGCGCTTCTGGCCGTATGGGCCGCATGCTGGTTGAGGCCATCCACAATGCCGACGACTGCGTGCTGGCTGGCGCCCTGGGTTTGGCTACCGACCCGAATATCGGCGCCGATGCCGCTGCATTTTTGGGCCATAGCACCGGTGTGGCCATTACGGTCGACGTGAAGGCCGGCCTGCAGAATGCCCGTACCTTGATCGACTTCACCCGGCCCGAAGGCACCATGCACCATCTGCGCATCTGCCGCAGCCTAGGTGTGAACGCCGTAGTGGGTACCACCGGTTTCAGCGACGAGCAAAAGGCCGAAATCGCCGACATCGCGCAAGACATCGCCATCATGCTGGCGCCGAATATGAGCGTCGGCGTGAACGTCACCCTGAAGCTGCTGGAAATGGCCGCCAAGGCCCTGTCCACCGGCTACGACATCGAGATCGTCGAGGCCCACCACCGCCACAAGGTGGATGCACCGTCCGGCACCGCGCTGAAGATGGGCGAAGTGATTGCCGATGCGCTGGGTCGTGATCTGAAAGACTGCGCCGTGTACGCCCGTGAAGGCATCACCGGCGAGCGCGACCCGTCCAGCATTGGCTTCGCCACTATCCGCGGTGGCGACATCGTGGGCGACCACACCGTGCTGTTTGCTGGCATTGGCGAGCGCATCGAGATCAGCCACAAGTCCTCCAGCCGCGTGACCTATGCGCAGGGCAGCCTGCGTGCTGTGCGCTTCCTGGCCGACAAGCGCAAGGGCTTGTTCGACATGTTCGACGTCTTGGGCCTGAAATAACACCATGGATCCGCTACAGGTGCTGCTGCGGGGCGATATCGTCAGCCGCGTCGTGGCGCTCGTGCTTTTGTGCATGTCTGTGGCCAGCTGGATGGTGATTTTCTGGAAGGGCTGGCTGCTGCGTCGTGCGCGCACCGACGTGGCCCGCAGCACCGCTGCGTTTTGGCAGTCGCCTAGCGTGGCCGAGGCCTCGGAACGTCTGGTGTCTTTTGACCCTCTGGCGCTCGTACTACCTTTGGTTGCAGCTACAAAAATGGAAGCAAGTGGTACCTTGGCCGCAGCCGGTGACCGCGCCCAGCAACTGACCCGCGTGTTGCGCAATGCCTTGCATGCCGTGCTGCACAAGCTGCAGTTTGGCCAGGTATTGCTGGCTACCGTGGGTTCCACTGCGCCGTTTGTCGGCCTGCTGGGCACGGTCTGGGGCATTTACCACGCGCTCGGCGCCATCGCACTCGAAGGCCAGATCAGCATCGACAAGGTGGCCGGCCCGGTGGGCGAGTCGCTGGTGATGACGGCCGCCGGCCTGGCAGTGGCAATTCCGGCGGTGCTGGCCTACAACGTGTTTGGACGCCTGATCGGCAGCATTGAGGCCGATCTGGAAGGTTTCGCCCGCGACCTGCGCGAGCTGTTGGCCAGCCATACGGCCTAAGGCCTGAGACCCACCATGGCATTCGGCCGTCTTGAGCGCACCAAGGGTTCCGAGCCCATGAGCGACATCAATATGACACCGCTGGTGGACGTGATGCTGGTGCTGGTGGTGATCTTCATCATCACCGCGCCGCTGCTGTCCAGCTCCATCAAGCTGGACCTGCCCAAGACCGATGCGGCCAAGTCGCAGGCCGCGCCCCAGTCCGTCACCTTGGTGGTGGACAAGTCCGGCCAGGCCTTTCTGGACGACAAACCGGTCAATGCGGCTCAACTGGCGACCCAGCTGGCCGCCGTGGCCGAGCAAAACCCTGATACCGAGGTGCAATTGCGTGCCGATACCACCGTGCCCTATGGCCGCGTGGTGGAAGTCATGGGTGCCGCGCAGGCCGCCGGCCTGAATCGCATAGGATTTGTGGCCCAGCCCACGGCCACGCCCTAAAATCAGCCCCTTGCGGCTTGTGTGCCGCCCCGTCTTTCTGCTTCTTCCCGCTTTTTACGCCTGCCATGCTCGAAAAATACAACCATCTCGACGTCGAACCGTCTGCGCAAAACTATTGGAATGGCCGCGACGCCTACCGCGTCACCGAAGATGCATCCAAGAAGAAGTTCTACGCCTGCTCCATGCTGCCTTACCCCAGCGGCAAGCTGCACATGGGCCATGTGCGCAACTACACCATCAACGACATGCTGGCGCGCCAGCTGCGCATGCAGGGCTACAACGTGCTCATGCCCATGGGCTGGGACGCGTTCGGCCTGCCGGCGGAAAACGCGGCGATGAAGAACGGTGTGCCGCCCGCGCAGTGGACCTTCGACAACATCGCCTACATGAAGAAGCAGATGCAGGCCATGGGCCTGGCCATCGACTGGAGCCGCGAGGTCGCCACCTGCACGCCCGAGTACTACAAGTGGAACCAGTGGCTGTTCCTGAAGATGCTGGACAAGGGCATTGCCTACCGCAAGACCCAGGTGGTCAACTGGGACCCGGTGGACATGACGGTGCTGGCCAACGAGCAGGTCATCGACGGCAAGGGCTGGCGTACCGGTGCCGTGGTCGAGAAGCGTGAAATCCCCGGCTACTACCTGAAGATCACTGACTACGCCGACGAGCTGCTGGGCCAGGTCAAGGACGATCTGCCCGGCTGGCCCGAGCGAGTCAAGCTGATGCAGGAGAACTGGATCGGCAAGAGCGAGGGCGTGCGCTTCGCCTTCCCGCACACCATCCAGGACAGCAGCGGCCAGCTGATCGGCGACGGCAAGATGTATGTCTTCACCACCCGTGCCGACACCATCATGGGCGTGACCTTCTGTGCGGTGGCGCCCGAGCACCCCTTAGCCACACACGCCGCGCAGAGCAATCCCAAGCTGGCCGCCTTTATCGAGAGCTGCAAGCAGGGCGGCACCACCGAGGCAGAACTGGCGGTGCGCGAAAAAGAAGGCATGCCCAC
Source organism: Rhodoferax sp. GW821-FHT02C08 (assembly GCF_059421805.1). NCBI lineage: Bacteria > Pseudomonadati > Pseudomonadota > Betaproteobacteria > Burkholderiales > Comamonadaceae > Rhodoferax > Rhodoferax sp. GW821-FHT02C08. The sequence continues at coordinate 30,429 of NZ_JBWKVR010000033.1, read as the reverse complement.
CGGCCTGCAAGTCATCCACCCGCTGAACGGCCACAAGATCGACGTCTGGGTTGGCAACTATGTGCTGATGGGTTATGGCGACGGCGCCGTGATGGGTGTACCCGCCCACGACGAGCGCGACTTCGCCTTCGCGCTGAAGTACGAGCTGCCCATCGTCCAGGTAGTGCATGTAGACCACCTGCATTACGACTACCACCACTGGAACGACTGGTACGGCGACAAGCAACGCGGCGTGACCATCAACTCCGACAGCTTCAGCGGCCTGGGCTTCCAGGAGGCGGTGAACGCAGTTGCCCACGCGCTGCAGGTCAAGGGCCTGGGCGAGAAGAAGACCACCTGGCGTCTGCGCGACTGGGGCGTGAGCCGCCAGCGCTACTGGGGCACGCCCATCCCCATCATCCACTGCGAAGAACACGGCGCGGTGCCGGTGCCCGAGAAGGATCTGCCGGTGGTGTTGCCACAGGACTGCATCCCCGACGGCTCTGGCAACCCGCTGAACAAGCACGAAGGCTTCCACTCTGGCGTGGTCTGCCCGATCTGCGGCGCCAAGGCTCGGCGCGAGACCGACACCATGGACACCTTTGTGGATTCCAGCTGGTACTTCATGCGCTACTGCGACCCGCACAACACCGACAAGATGGTGGCCGAGGGCGCCGACTACTGGATGCCCATGGACCAGTACATCGGCGGCATCGAGCACGCCATCCTGCACCTGCTGTACGCACGTTTCTGGACCAAGGTGATGCGCGACCTGGACCTGGTCAAGGTGGACGAGCCTTTCAGCAAGCTGCTGACCCAGGGCATGGTGCTGAACGGCGCCTTCTCGCACAAGCCGGCCAGCGGTGGCATCCAGTACCACTGGGAAAGCGAAGTCGATGTGAAGCGCAATGAGCGCGACCAGATCGTCGGCGGCACGCTGAAGGCCGACGGCACACTGCTGGACTACGAGCTCACCACCATGAGCAAGAGCAAGAGCAACGGCGTCGACCCGCAGGACCTGATCGAGAAGTACGGCGCCGATACTGCCCGCCTGTACACCATGTTCACCGCGCCGCCCGAAGCCACGCTGGAGTGGAATGACGCGTCTGTTGAAGGCAGCTACCGTTTCCTGCGCCGTGTGTGGAACTTCGGCGTCAAGCTGGCCGCTATGGATTCCGTAGCGGCTGTCGCAAGTGTTACGGGCGCTGGCAGCCTGAAAGATGTGGAATTCAGCAAAGAGGCCAAGGCCTTGCGGCTGGAGGTGCACACCGTGCTGCGCCAGGTGGACTACGACTACCAGCGCATGCAATACAACACCGTGGTGTCCGGCTGCATGAAGCTGCTGAACGCGCTGGAAGATTTCAAGGCGCAGGACTCTGCCGGTGCCCAGGTGGCGCTGATCGAGGCTTTCAGCATCCTGCTGCGCTGCCTGTACCCGGCAACGCCCCACATCACCCATGCGCTGTGGACTGAGCTCGGCTACGCAGACCGTTTTGGCGACCTGCTGGATGCGCCCTGGCCGGTGGTGGACCCGCTGGCCCTGGTGCAGGACGAAATTGAACTGATGCTGCAGGTCAACGGCAAGCTGCGCGGCTCCATCTTTGTGGCCGCCACTGCCGCCAAGCCCGAGATCGAAGCTGCGGCCCTGGCCTGCGAGGCGTTTACCAAGATCGCCGCTGGAGCGGCACCTAAAAAAATCATCGTGGTGCCCGGGCGCCTGGTGAACCTGGTGCTGTGATGCGCCGCCGCCTGCTTCTGACACTGCCCGCACTTTCCGCATTGGGCCTGGTGGGCTGCGGCTTCCAGCTGCGCCAGGCACCCAACTATGCGTTCACCACTATTTTTGTGCGTGTGGCCGAGGCGTCTTCGCTGGGCATTGAGCTCAAGCGCAATATCAAGGCCAGCGGCAAGGTCGAGGTCATCACCGACCCGGCCAAGTTGGCGACGGCCCAGGTGGTGCTGGAGGTGCTGCAAGACCAGCGCGAGAAAACCGTGGCCTCGCTCACCTCGTCGGGCCAGGTGCGTGAATTCCAGCTGCGCGTGCGCATGAAGTTCCGCCTGCGCACGCCAGACGGCAAAGAGCTGATCCCCGATTCCGAGATCGTGCAGCAGCGCGATATCAGCTACTCGGAAAGCACGGCTCTGTCCAAGGAAGCCGAAGAGCAACTGCTGTACCGCAGCATGCAGACCGACGTGGTGCAGCAGATCATGCGTCGGCTTGGCTCCGTCAAAGAACTCTAGCCGCCGCGATGCAACTGGCTCCCGGCCAACTCACGGCGCAGCTGCAGAAAGGCCTGCGCTCGCTCTACACCTTGCACGGCGACGAGCCGCTGCTGGTGCAGGAGGCACTGGACGCGATCCGTGCCGTGGCGCGCAGCCAGGGCTTTACCGAGCGCACGGTGCATACCGTGTCCGGCGCGCATTTCGATTGGAGCGAGGTGCTGGCCGCCGGTGGCTCGCTCAGCCTGTTTGCTGACAAGCAGATGCTGGAGGTTCGCATCCCGTCCGGCAAGCCGGGCAAGGAGGGCAGCCCGGCCTTGCAGCGCCTGGCCGAGCAGGCTGAGGGCAATACCGACACCCTGACCTTGGTGGTCTTGCCGCGCCTGGACAAGCAGGCCAAGTCCGCCGCCTGGTTTGTGGCGCTGGAGCGTTACGGCGTGACGGTGCAGGTGGAGCCGGTGGAGCGCGGCGCCCTGCCGCAATGGATCGCCCAGCGCCTACAGGCACAGGGGCAGCGTGTCGAAGCCGGTGTCGAGGGCCAGCGCACTTTGCAGTTCTTTGCCGACCGGGTCGAGGGCAATCTGCTGGCCGCGCACCAGGAAATCCAGAAGCTAGCCCTGCTGTACCCGGCGGGCGAGCTGCAATGGCAGCAGGTAGAGGCCGCGGTGCTGAACGTGGCCCGTTACGACGTGTTCAAGCTGTCCGAGGCCGTGCTGGCCGGCCAGCGCCTGCGGGTGCAGCGCATGCTCGACGGCCTGCAGGCCGAGGGCGAGGCCGAGGTGCTGGTGCACTGGGCGATTGCCGAAGACATCCGCGCGCTCAAGCGTGTGAAAGACGCCATGGACGCCGGCAAGCCCCTGCCCATGGCGCTGCGCGACAACCGCGTCTGGGGCGCCAAAGAGCGCTTGTTTGAGCGCGTGCTGCCACGCCTGGGCGCCCACACCATCGCCGAGCTGCTGGCGGCCGCGCACCAGGTGGATGGCATCGTCAAAGGCCTGAAGCTGCCGAATTGGCCGGCCGATTCCTGGCAGGCTCTGCACCGTCTCGCCGGCATGCTGTGCCAGGCTTGTGTGCCCCCAGCCGGGCGCTAAATATTCTTGCGTGAGAAAATAGGGCGATGAACGCTCTGAACATCGCCGAATACACCCAGACTTTGGGTTTGCAAGCAAAAGTGGCTTCTGCGCAGATGGCGCGTGCGCAAGCAGCTGCTAAAAACATAGCATTGCGCACCCTGGCCCGCCTGCTGCGCGATAGCACCGCCGCGCTGCAGATTGAAAATGCCAAGGACCTGGACCGCGCCCGCGCCGCCGGCCTGGCCGCGCCCATGGTGGACCGCCTCAAGCTCAGCCCGCAGACGCTGGAAACCTGCGCCCAGGGCTGCGAGCAACTGGCCGCCATGCCCGACAGCATCGGCGAGATCATCGGCCTGCAGCAGCAGCCCAGCGGCATCCGCGTGGGTCAGATGCGCGTGCCGATCGGCGTGTTCGGCATGATCTTCGAGAGCCGCCCGAATGTGACCATCGAGGCCGCGAGCCTGTCCATCAAGAGCGGCAATGCCTGCATTCTGCGCGGCGGCTCCGAGGCGATCGACTCCAACAAGGCTCTGGCCCTGCTGGTGCAGCAAGCCCTGGTCGAAGCCGGCCTGCCCGCCGACGCGGTGCAACTGGTGCAGACCACCGACCGCGAAGTCGTGGGCCAACTCATCACCATGCCCCAGTACGTGGACGTAATCATCCCGCGCGGCGGCAAGAGCCTGATCGAGCGCATCAGCCGTGACGCCAAGGTGCCGGTGATCAAGCACCTGGACGGCAACTGCCATGTGTATGTGGACGACCCCTGCGACATCGCCATGGCGGTGAAGGTGGCCGACAACGCCAAGACGCAAAAATACAGCCCCTGCAACGCCACCGAGGGCCTGCTGGTGGCGCGTGGCGTGGCGGCCGAGTTCCTACCATTGATCGGCGCCATTTATGCCGCCAAGGGCGTGGAAATGCGATGTGATCCGGCTGCGGTGCAGATACTGTCTGCACATGCAGCTACCAAAGATGTAGCAAATATCGTGGCCGCCACCGAGCAGGACTGGTCCGAGGAGTACCTGGCGCCGGTCATTAGCATCAAGATCGTCGAAGGTGTCGACGAGGCGATTGCCCATATCAACCAGTACTCATCCCACCACACCGACGCCATCCTCACGCGCGACCACATGCATGCTCAAGCGTTCCTGCGCGAGGTAGATTCGGCCAGCGTGATGGTGAACGCCAGCACCCGTTTTGCCGATGGCTTCGAGTACGGTCTGGGCGCAGAAATCGGCATCAGCACCGACAAGTTCCACGCCCGCGGTCCGGTCGGTCTGGCTGGCCTGACCTCGCTCAAATATGTGGTCTTAGGCCAGGGCGAGGTGCGCGGCTAATTCAAGTCGCCTACCTTATCGCTAGGGTACTTGAACGAGTCGCGCAGCATATAGGGCATGGGCAGTGCCAGGTTGATGCCCTTGGGCGGTATCGGTAGCTGGAACCAGCGCGCGTACAGGGCGTTGATCTCACCGCTCTGGATGATGCGGCGCATTTCCTGGTCCACTACTTTCTTGAACGGCGCGTCGTCCTTGGGCAGCATGATGGCGTAGGGCTCGATGGTCAGCGGCTTGCCCGTCACCACAAAGTCCTCAGGCTTGCTGGCATTGGCCCGCAGACCCGACAGCAGCACGTCGTCCATCGCGAACGCCGCGGCTTGGCCGGCGGCCACCATAGCGAAGGCCTGTGCGTGGTCGGCGGCCTCCACCACATTGATGTGCAGCGACTGCTCGTTGTTGATGCGCCGCAGGCGCTCCAGCGGCGTCGTACCCTTGGTCGAGACCACGGTCTTGCCCGCCAGTTGGGCCAGGGATTCGATGTGGTCGTTGCTGCGCACCAGCAGACGTGCGCTGGAGATAAAGTGCGGAATCGTGAAGTCCACCGTCTTGCGGCGTTCCGCATTGTTGGTGGTGGAGCCGCATTCCATCGCGGCCTGGCCCTCGGAGATGGCGCTAAGGCGCTTGTCGGGCGTGACCAGCAGGTATTTCACCGCCAGCTTGTCCATTTTCAATTCGCGCTTGACGGCCTCCACCACTTTCAGGCACAGGTCCAGGGCATAGCCCATGGGGCGGCCGTCGGCGTCCACATACGAGAAGGGAATGGATGCATTACGGTGCGCCAGGGTGATTTCACCACTGGCGCGGATGTTTTCCAGCGTGCCGGCACCTGCCGTCAGGCTGCAGCAAAAGACCATACAAGTGGACAAGCAAAAGGAGCGAAAAGCCATGGCAGGTGCAGGGGTGGGGAAAAAGTTGCGAATGGGCGGCGGCTGCATCTTGCAGAGCCGCAAAGAATCCGCATATTCTGTGCCAATGCCTTCGCGCGTGCAGGGATTTTTGCGTTGACCCATCCGGCTGCCTGGTGCCGGGTCTGTCTTGCCAGCTTCCTACAATGCGCTTATACCCTTCAAAGAAAAACCCATGGTTCCCCATCTCATTACTGCGCTGACCGGCCCTATCAATGAACTGGAGCAGCGCATCCTGGACTCCATGCCCGCGATTGAGCGCTGGTTTCGGCTGGAGTGGATGGAGCACACCCCGCCGTTTTATTGCGCGGTGGATATCCGCAACGCCGGTTTCAAGCTGGCACCGGTGGATACCAACCTGTTTCCCGGCAGCTGGAACAACCTGACGCCGCAAATGCTGCCCCTGGCCGTACAGTCGGCCATGGCCGCCATCGAGAAGATCTGTCCCGAGGCCAAGAACCTGCTGCTGATTGCCGAAAACGATACGCGCAGTACCTTCTACCTGGCGAACCTGGCGCAGCTGCAGCGCATCTTCCACATGGCTGGCCTGAACGTACGCATTGGCTCCATCAGCCCCGACGTAAAGGAAGCCAAGACCATCAATTTGCCGAATGGCGAGCAGGTCACACTGGAGCCGGTGGTGCGCAGCAAGCGCCGCCTGGGTCTGAAGGACTTCGACCCTTGCACGATTCTGCTGAACAACGACCTGTCGGCCGGCCCTCCGGGCATTCTGGAAGACCTGCACGAGCAGTACCTCCTGCCGCCGCTGCACGCGGGTGGCTCGGTGCGGCGCAAAAGCACCCATTTCCGCAGTTACGAAGAGCTGGCCAAGCGCTTGGGCAAGCTGCTGGGCATAGACCCCTGGCTGATCAACCCCATGTTCAACCAATGCGGCGCGGTGGACATGGCCGAAGGCCACGGCATGGACTGCCTGACCACCAATGTGGACGCCTTGTTGGGCAAGATCCGGCGCAAATACAAGGAATACGGCATCCATGAGAAGCCCTTCGTCATCGTCAAGTCAGACTTCGGCGCCCCCGGCATGGGTATTTTGACGGTGCGCGACGTGAAGGATCTGGCCGTGTTGCACCACCGTGCCAAGACCCGCAAGGACGATCTGCCGGTGCGCGACACCATCATCCAGGAAGGTGTGTTGACCAACGAGCGCATCAACGACGCCGTGGCCGAGCCCGTGGTTTACATGATGGACCGCTACGTGGTGGGCGGTTTCTACCGCATCCATGCCGAGCGCGGGGTGGACGAATACCTCAACGCACCGGGTTCCAGCTATGTGCCGCTGGCCTTCGCCGAAAGCGCCCACCTGCCCCAGGTGGGTGTGCGCCCCGGCGCCAGCGCGCCGAACCGTTTTTACATGTATGGCGTGGTGGCGCGCCTAGCCATGGCGGCAGCCAGCTATGAGCTGGAAGCCACCGACCCGGACGCTGAAACCTACGATTGAAGCGGCGGGGGGGAATGAGTTGCTGCATTGCAACATTTTTTCAATTCCCCCCGAATAGACAGTCTGCCCGGCTTGAAAGCGCTTGTGCAAGGCGCAAAATACGCTTCCCAAAGTTTATGGAACCCCGCTGACCTTATGGAGGTCGTCCCCGCGGGACCTTATTTGTGCAAAGTTCAAAATCTTCGCTTACGGCGCTCACACTTGGTGCACTCGGTGTGGTCTACGGCGATATCGGTACCTCTCCCCTCTACGCATTCAAAGAAGTTTTTGCCCACGGCCATGTGCAGGTAAGCGAGTTCAATGTGCTCGGCGTCCTGTCCCTGTTCTTCTGGGCTCTGATGGTGGTGGTGTCACTCAAATACGTGGTGCTCATCATGCGGGCCGACAACAACGGTGAAGGCGGGCTGATGGCCCTGCTGGCGCTGGCGGCGGAGTCGGTCAAGACCAGCCCTCGTCTGCGACAAGCTTTGCTCATGCTGGGCGTGTTCGGCCTGGCACTGTTCTTTGGCGACGGCGTGATCACCCCGGCCATCTCCGTGCTGTCGGCGGTCGAGGGTGTGGAAATCATCACACCGGGCGCAGCGCCTTACGTGAAAGCCATTTCCCTGGTGATCCTGGTGCTGCTGTTCATGGTGCAGCGCCGAGGTACGGGTGACATCGGCAAGTTTTTCGGCCCGGTGACACTGCTGTGGTTTGGGTTGCTGGCGGTGATGGGTGTCGCCCAGATCCTGCGCTACCCCGCCGTGCTCATGGCCTTGTCGCCTATTTACGCGCTGAAATTCTCGTTTCAGAACCTGCACATTGCCTTCATTACGTTGGGCGCGGTGTTCCTGTGCCTGACCGGAGCCGAGGCACTGTATGCCGACATGGGGCACTTTGGCAAGCAGCCCATCCGTATTGCCTGGTTTGCGGTGGTGATGCCGGCGCTGACGCTCAACTATTTTGGCCAGGGCGCGCTGGTGTTGATGGACCCTGCGGCTGTTGACAACCCCTTTTACCTGATGGTTCCCGACTGGGCACTGATTCCGACTGTGGGCCTGGCGACTGCCGCCACGGTGATCGCCTCGCAGGCGTTGATTTCCGGTGCCTTCTCAGCCACCAAGCAAACCATCCAGATGGGCTATCTGCCGCGCCTGAGCATTTTGCACACCTCGGTACGCGACACCGGGCAAATCTATGTGCCGGTAGTCAACTGGACCCTGCTGGCCGGGGTGGTGGCGGCGGTGCTGATGTTCGGCTCGTCCGATGCGTTGGCTGCGGCCTACGGCATTTCGGTTAGCCTGTTGATGGTCATCACCACCGCGCTGACCTTCTTTGTGGTGCGCTACGGTTGGGGTTATTCCCTGCCGTTGTGCTTGGCTGCGACCGGTTTCTTCCTGGTGGTGGATGTGGTCTTCCTGGCGTCCAATTCGCTGAAGATACTGCAAGGCGGCTGGTTTCCGCTGGCCATGGCTATTGTTCTGTACATCGTGATGTCCACCTGGAAGGACGGCCGCCGACTGCTGGCCCTCAAGCAGCGTGAAAATGCCATGGACCTGCAAAGCTTTCTGGACTCGGTGTTTATCAGCCCGCCCATGCGCGTGGAAGGCACTGCCGTGTTCATGACCGCTGACAAGGGCATGGTGCCCAATGCCTTGCTGCACAACCTCAAACACAACAAGGTGCTGCATGAGAACAACCTCTTTGTTACCGTGCACAACCACCCGATTCCCTGGGTGGGCATGGACAAGCGCCTGGAGGTGATCGCCCTGGGCCACAACTGCTGGCAGGTCACCATCCACTACGGCTTCAAGAACGGCCCGGACGTTCCACGTGCCCTGGAGCTGATCCGCGGCCGTGGTTGCGAGCTGGAGGTCATGACCACCAGCTACTTCCTGTCGCGCGACACCGTCATCCCCACCCTGGGCGGCGGCATGGCGCCCTGGCGTGAAAAGCTGTTTGCCCAGATGCACCACAACGCCAGCGACGCGGCCGACTTCCTGCGCCTGCCCAACAACGCGGTGGTTGAGCTGGGCTCCAAAATAGAAATTTAGCCGCACCGCCAGGGTGCGACAATCCGGTCCGCACAGTGCCCCGGGCCCCCGGGGCTTTTCCGATTTGCCGCTTGCTTCCGGACCCATCCCACCGTGTTGTCTTCCCCATCCCTCCTGGATTTCGATGTCTTGATCGTGGGCAGCGGCCTGGCCGGCCTGAGTGCCGCGCTGCTGCTTGCCCCCACCCACCGCGTAGCGGTACTCACCAAGCGTGGCCTGAACGACGGCGCCAGCGCCTGGGCCCAGGGCGGTATTGCGGCGGTGCTGGGCCAGGGCGACAGCTTCGCCGCCCATGTGGACGACACCCTGGTGGCCGGCGGCGGCCTGTGCGATGTGGACGCCACCCGCTACGTGGTCGAGCACGCGCCCGAGTGCATTGCCTGGCTGCAGTCCATGGGTGTGCCGTTTTCCATGGAAGACGGCCAGCTGCACCTGACCCGCGAGGGCGGCCACAGCCACCGCCGCATCGTGCACGCCACCGATGCCACCGGCGCGGCCGTGCAGCAGACCATGATCGAGCAGGTGCTCCACCACCCGCACATCAGCCTGTTTGAAAACCACACCCTGGTGGACCTGATCGTGGGCAGCAAACTGGGCCTGGCCGAGCAGGGCTGCGTGGGACTGTATGCGCTGGACGGTGACAGCGACACCGTGCGCACCTTCAGTGCGCCCAACACCATCCTGGCCACCGGCGGCGCGGGCAAGGTGTATCTGTATACCTCGAACCCCGATACCGCTACCGGCGACGGCATTGCCGCCGCCTGGCGCGCCGGCTGCACGGTGGCGAACATGGAATTCATCCAGTTCCACCCCACCTGCCTGTACCACCCACAGGCCAAATCGTTTCTGATCACCGAGGCCGTGCGCGGCGAAGGTGGGCGCCTGCTGCGCCCCGACGGCAGCCGCTTCATGCCCGAGCACGACGAACGCGCCGAGCTGGCCCCGCGCGACGTGGTGGCCCGCGCCATCGATTTCGAGATGAAAAAGGGCGGCTTCGACTGCGTCTACCTCGACATCTCGCACCAGCCCAAGGAATTCTTGCTGGAGCACTTTCCCAACATCTACGCGCGCTGCCTGGAGCTGGGCATCGACATTTCGCGCCAGCCCATCCCGGTGGTGCCCGCCGCCCACTACACCTGCGGCGGCGTGCTGACCGACCTGCAGGGCCGCACCGGCGTGCCCGGCCTGTACGCGCTGGGCGAAACCGCTTGCACCGGCCTGCACGGCGCGAATCGCCTGGCCAGCAACTCGCTGCTGGAATGCATGGTGTTTGCCCGCGCCGCCGCCCAAGCCCTGGCCCTGCTGGACCGCAAACCCGCACCCCAGCTGCCAGACTGGGACGACAGCCAGGTCACCGACAGCGACGAGCTGGTCGTGCTGTCGCACAACTGGGACGAGCTGCGCCGCTTCATGTGGGACTACGTGGGCATCGTGCGCACCACCAAACGCCTGGAGCGCGCCGCCCACCGCATCGCCCTGCTGCAGAGCGAAATCCACGAGTTCTATGCCCGTTTCCACGTCACCCGCGACCTGCTGGAGCTGCGCAATCTGGTGCAGGTAGCCGACCTGATCGTGCGCAGCGCCCGCTCCCGCCTGGAAAGCCGCGGCGGCCACTTCAGCCGGGACTACCCGGAGCTGGCGGCATCGTCTGAGCCCACCGTGCTGGTGCCGTAATTGTCAGGTACTGGCGGGCGTGAAGGAGTCTCGTCCATGAATGCCGATGCATTTGCAGAGAACGGTTTTGCGCTTGTGCCAGAAGTGTTTTCTGTTGACGAGTGCGGTGCCATTGCGGGGAAGCTGGCGCTCGACGCTGGTACGAGTGGTACCCGCTGCCTTTTGCAGCAGGCTTGGTGCGCTGTGCTGGCTCAGCGCTTACGCCAACATACGGTTTTATCTAACTTGATTGGCCCGAAATTGGTGGCCGTCCAATGCACCTACTTTGAAAAATCGGCTGAGCGTAATTGGTTGGTGGCTATCCACCAGGATTTGAGTATTCCCGTGGCAGAACATGTGGATGCCCCTGAACTGCGTGGCTGGTCAGAAAAGGAAGGCGCATTGTTTGTGCAGCCGCCCATAGCCGTATTGGAGCAATTGGTCGCAATACGTTTGCACCTCGATGTGTGTGGTACGGAGGATGGCCCGTTACGGGTTGTGTCAGGCTCCCATCTTGCTGGGCGAATAGATTCAGCTGAGGCCCTCCGTATGCGAGATGCCGTGGGCGATATCGCCTGTCCCGCGGACCTGGGCGATGTCTTGGTGTTGCGTCCCCTGGTTCTGCATGCATCTTCTAAATCTAGAGGATTGAGCCGCAGGCGCGTTCTTCATTTTGTGTTTGGGCCGTGTGAATTGCCACATGGCCTGCAGTGGCCGCGTACAGCGTAATGTGAAAATTTTTGTGAAATCGTGTCCTGACGCAGGCACTACCTGCGCCAGCAGCTACAAAAACCGTAGCTAAACCAAATCCGCGTCTATCCAGCCGCGCAGGCTGTTCAGGAACGCCAGGGCCTGTACCCGCGGCAGGTCGTCTACCCGTACCACGGCTTCTTCCAGCCGGCCGTCGGCCAGCGCTACGGCCCGGCCTATGCCGCCCAGCAGGCCGCAGGCCAGCGGTGGCGTGACCCAGCGGCCGTCCAGCAGCAGGGCGATATTGCCGCGTGTGCATTCCGTGATTTCGCCAGCCGGGCTCCACAGCAAGGTGTCGAACACGCCGGGCGGCGTAGTGAATGCGTCGTAGTGGGCGCGGCGGGTGGTTTTGAAGCGCACGAATTCGCCATAGGCCTCGGCCAGTGGGCGGTCCGCCAGCTGCAGTCGCACGCGCGCGGGCGAGGCTTCAAGCGCATAGGCCTCGGCGGTAGCATGGCCTTGCGCGTCCAGCAGCAAGCGCACGCGCCAGGACTTTTCTGGGCGGCCGGCGATCAAATTGTCCAGGGTGTGCGCGACATGCTCTGGGTTCCACGGCGTGCCGAAATGCGCGGCCGCCTGGGCCATCCGCGCCAGGTGCTCGGCGCGGTTGCGCAGCGTGCCATCGACCAGGGCCAAGGTTTCCAGCAGCGCGAACGGCGCACTGGCGCGCTGCACGAAGGCCTGTTTGTTGGCCCATTCCTGCCACTCGCCTTCGGCGCTGGCGTCGGAGGTGATGCCGCTGCCGATGCCGCATTGCGCGTGGGTGCCGCGCAGGGTCACGGTGCGGATAGGTACGTTGAAGGTCGATGTGCCGCCCGGCTGCACCACGCCGATGGCGCCGCAGTAGACGCCGCGCGCGCTGGGTTCCAGCGATTGGATCTTGCGCATCGCCTGCACCTTGGGCGCACCGGTAACCGAGCCGCAGGGGAATAGCGCGGCAAATACCTCGGCCAGGCTGCAGCCGGCACGGGTGCGGGCACTCACATCCGAGGTCATCTGCCATACCGTCGGCAGCGCCTCGGTATGGAACAGCCGTGGCACTTGGACGCTGAAGGGTTCGGCGATGCGCGACACGTCGTTGCGCAGCAGGTCGACGATCATCACGTTCTCGGCCCGTTCTTTGGGCGACGTGCGTAGCGCTGCGGCCAGTGCTGCATCCTCGGCCTCGGTCGTGCCGCGGCGTGCCGTGCCCTTCATCGGGCGGGCCAAGATATTGCCGCCGCGCCAGTCGAAAAACAGTTCGGGCGAGACCGACAGGATTTGCATATTGCCGGTATGGCCGGTATGGCCGGTATCGATGAACGCTGCATAGCCGCCCGGCTGGGCACGCTGCAAGGCGGCGAACAAGGCCTGCGGTGCGCCGCAGAAGCGGCCCCGCATCTGCGCCGTCAGGTTCACCTGGTACAGCTCGCCGTCGGCAATCGCCTGCAGCAGCGTTGCCATCGCGGCATCGAAATCCGTACGGGCGATAAAGCCTTGCCAATCGATCTGCGCAGTGCCCACAGCAACCTCAGGCCAGGGCAGAGGTTCGTCGTACACCGCGAACCAGGCCAGCGGACCATCGGCTGCATGCACGGCCAGCGCCGCATCGAAGGCCGGCGCGGCCTCGTACTGCAGATAGCCCACGCTCCACAGGCCTTGTGCGCTGGCGGCCTGCACGGCATCCAGCAGCGGCCGCACCTGGTCCAGCGTGTGGGCTACCAGCGTCCGCAGCGGCGTGCCAAACGCGTGGCGCAGCCGCGGCGCGCCGGGCTGCGACGGATCGCTGAAGTCGACCAGCGCGGTGATACCGTCCATCAGGCTGCGCCGATATGCGGCACCAGGCCGGTGGTGGGCTGGCCGGACTTGAGGGCTGCGGTGAAGGCCAGCATGCGGTCGATGGGCACGCGGGCGCGCAGGCCCAGCGCGGGGTTGATGTGGATCTCGTTGGTGCCCAGCTCCAGCACCTGGGCCAGGCCGGCCAGGCCGTTCATCGCCATCCAGGGGCAGTGCGCGCAGCTCTTGCAGGTGGCGCTGTTGCCGGCAGTGGGGGCTTCGATGAACAGCTTGTGCGGGTTCTGCGTGCGCAGCTTGTGCAGCATGCCGTTGTCGGTGGCAACGATGAAGGTGGTCGCGTCCATGGTGCGGGCCGCGTTCAGGATGGCCGAGGTCGAGCCCACGGCATCGGCCAGTGCCACCACGTCGGCCGGCGACTCGGGGTGTACCAGTACCTTGGCTTCGGGGTGCTCGGCCTTCAGCGCCTGCAACTCGAAGGCCTTGAACTCGTCGTGCACGATGCAGGCGCCGTTCCAGAACACCATGTCGGCGCCCGTTTCGCGCTGGATGTAGCTGCCCAGGTGCTTGTCGGGCGCCCACAGAATCTTGTGGCCCTGGTCTTTCAGTGCCCGCACCACGTCGAGCGCGCAGCCCGAGGTCACCAGCCAGTCGGCGCGGGCTTTGACCTCGGCGCTGGTGTTGGCGTAGACCACCACGGTGCGGTCCGGGTGGGCGTCGCAAAAGGCATTGAATTCGGCGCTGGGGCAGCCCAGATCCAGCGAGCAGGTGGCGTCCAGATCGGGCATCAGGATGCGCTTTTCCGGCGACAAAATCTTCGCTGTTTCGCCCATGAAGCGCACGCCGGAGACCACCAGGGTCTGCGCCGCATGGTCGCGGCCGAAGCGTGCCATCTCCAGCGAATCGCTGACCAGGCCGCCGGTTTCTTCCGCCAGGTCCTGCAGATCGGGGTGCACGTAGTAGTGCGACACCATCACCGCGTTGCGCTCCTTCAGCAGGCGGCGGATGCGGTCCTTCAGCGCCAGGCGCTCGGCCGGGCCGGGCTCGACCGGCACGCGGGCCCAGGCGTGGCGCGGGGTGCAGGCCGTGCCCTCTGCCGGCTGCTCGTATTCGACTTCCATCATCGTGTGCATGGCCGTCTCCTCACAGGTCCAGGAAGCGCATCGAATAGTCGGTGGCCTTCACGTCCTTGGTCAGGCCGCCGATGGAGATGCGGTCCACGCCGACTTCGGCAAGACTGCGCAGGCTCTCCAGCGTGACGCCGCCAGAGATTTCCAGAACGGCTTTCTGCGCGCCGCGTGAGGCGTTGCGGCGCACGGCCTCATGCAGTGTGGCCAGGTCCATATTGTCCAGCAGCACCATGCGGGCGCCGGCGTCCAGCGCCTCGTCCAGCTGGGCCAGGGTTTCGACCTCGATCTCGATGAAGCTGGCCTGCTGGGCCAAGGCGGCAGCGCGCTGCAATACCTGGGTCACGCCGCCAGCGGCTGCGATGTGGTTCTCTTTGATCAACACTGCGTCATACAGGCCGATGCGGTGGTTGGTGCCGCCGCCCACGCGCACCGCGTATTTCTGCGCCAGGCGCAGGCCGGGCAGGGTTTTGCGGGTGTCGACGATGTGGGTGCCGGTACCGGCCACGGCCTGTACGTGCAGGGCGGTGCGGCTGGCCACGGCGCTGAGCAGCTGCAGAAAGTTCAGCGCGGTGCGTTCGGCCGTCAGCAGAGCCTGGGCTGGGCCGTGCAGTTCCAGCACCACCTGGTCGGCGGAGCAGCGCTCGCCTTCATGGACCAGCCAGCGCCAGGTGGCGGTGGGGGCGATCTGGCGTAGCGTGGCTTCCACCCAGGGGGCGCCGCAGACGGTGGCGGCTTCGCGCGCCAGCACGCGGGCATGGACCTGCCGGGCCGGGTCTACCAGGGCGGCGGTCAGGTCGCCGGAGCCCACGTCTTCGGCCAGGGCGCGGGTCGCGTCGGACTCGGCCAGGGCCTGGATCTGCGCGGGAGAAAAGTCAAAAACCGTTGTCTTCATTGTTGTGGAGCGAGGGTCGGGCAGCTAGGAAGGAACGGAAGTGTGTCACATCCGTGTCGCACTTTTGCCGCCATGGGCTTGCAAGACTGGCACTATGTGCCATATGCATACCCCTGAAATCGAACTCCAGCGCCTGCTGACCTTGCAGCGCCAGGCCCATGCGGCCGACCCGGTACCTGCTTACGCGCTGCGCCTGGACCGCTTGCAGCGGCTGGATGCGCTGCTGGAGAAGCATGGCGAGCATTTCACGGCCCTGGTCAGCCAGGACTTTGGCAACCGTTCGGCGGTGGAGACCCGGCTGACCGAGCTGCTGCCGGTGCGCGGCGCGATACGCCATGCGCGCCGCCATCTGCGTGCCTGGATGCGGCCCCGGCGGGTGGCGACGGCGCTGGCTTTCTGGCCCGGGCGCAGCCGCTTGCTGGTCCAGCCGCTGGGCTTGGTGGGCATCGTCAGTCCCTGGAACTACCCGCTGCTGTTGGCCTTGTCGCCGCTGGTGGATGTGCTGGCGGCGGGGAACCGGGCGCTGCTCAAGCCGTCCGAGCTCACGCCCTTGTTTGCCGATGCGCTGCAGGCCGCAGTGGCCGAATTTTTTGCGCCCGAAGAGGTGGCGGTGCTGACCGGCGACGCGGCCCTGGGCCAGGCTTTTTGCGCCACACCGTTTGACCACCTGGTGTTCACCGGCTCCACCGCCGTGGGGCGGCTGGTGGCGCAGGCGGCAGCGAAGAACCTCACGCCGGTGACGCTGGAGCTGGGCGGCAAGTCGCCGGCCATCGTGGATGCGTCTTGCGATCTGGGCCAGGTGGTGGACCGGCTGGCCTGGGGCAAGCTGATCAACGCCGGCCAGACCTGCATCGCGCCGGACTACGTGCTGGTGCCGCGCGCTCAGCAGGCGGCTTTGGTAGATGCGCTGCGCGCCAGCATGCAGCGCCTGTACCCGCGCTTCCAGGGCAACCCCGACTACACCAGCATCGCCAGCGACCGCCATCTGCAGCGCCTGCACGCCTTGGTGGACGACGCGCGCCAGCAGGGCGCCAGGGTGGTGGAGCTGGAGCCGTCCGCCGTGCCTGGCGTGGGCCGCCAGTTGGCGCCGGTGCTGCTGCTGGATGTGCACGCCGGCATGCGCGCGCTGCAGGAGGAAATCTTTGGTCCCATCTTGCCCATCGTGCCTTACGACACGCTGGCCGAGGCGATTGCCTATGTGAACGCCCGTGACAAACCGCTGGCCCTGTACTGGTTTGGCACCGACACGGCGCACCGCGACCAGGTGCTGGCACAGACCCAGTCGGGTGGCGTGTGCATCAACGATTGCCTGCTGCACCTGGTGCAGGACGGTCTGCCGTTCGGCGGTGTGGGGCCGTCGGGCATGGGGCATTACCACGGGGAATATGGCTTTCGCCAGTTCAGCAAGGAAAAGCCGGTGTTCCTGCAGTCGCGCTGGTCGGCGGGCGGCCTGGTGTATCCGCCGTACCGGCCGTCCATCCAGCGGCTGCTGAAGTGGATGGGCCGGCTGAACTAGGGTTTGCTATGGTTTAAATAGCTGCTCGCGCAGGTGTTACCTGCGCTGGAGCCTGTTTTTCTTTAAATGTCTCAGGACGCTGCATCCGGCTCCCAGCCGCCGCCCAGGGCCAGAAACAGTAGCACCTGGTCGTCGGCCAGCTGGGCCTGGGACGCGGCCAGGGCGGCCTCGCTGCTGGCCAGGGCGCGCTCGGCGTCCAGGGCTTCCAGGTAGCCCGTCTTGCCGTTGCGGTAGAGCTGGCGGGCTTGCTGGGCCACGGCGGCGTTTTCTCGGGCGGCAGCTTGCAGCGCGGCGTGGCGGTCGAGTTCGCGGGCGTAGTTGTTCAGGGCGGTCTCGGTCTCGCGCAGGGCGGTCAGCACCGTACCGTCGAACTTGGCCAGCGCGCCACGGGTGGTCGCCTCGGCCTGGGCGATGCGGGCCTGTACCACGCCGTTGATGGGGATGCTCCAGCTGATCAGCGGGCCTATGCCCCAGCTCAGCGTGTCCTTGCGGCCAAAGCCCACGGCCTCGCCTTCGGACGCGCCTTGCAGGCCAAAGCTGATCTTGGGGTACAGGTCGGCCGTGACCACGCCGATGCGGGCCGTGGCTTCGGCCAGGTTGCGTTCGGCCTGCCGGATGTCGGGCCGGCGGCGCAGCAGGGCCGCACCGTCGCCCACTGGCAGCGTGCCGGCGACTTGCGGCGGCGTGCTGCAGCCGGCCACGTCGCGCGGGAAGTCCTGCGGCAGCGCACCGGTGAGTGTGGCCAGTCGGTACAGCGCGCTTTGGCGCTCGGCCTGCAGCGGCGGCAGGCTGGCGTTCAACTGCTGCAGCTGGCCGCGGGCGCGGCCGGCGTCCAGGCTGCCGGCGCGGCCGGCTTGCTGCAGCTTCTCGGAGATGTCTACCGCCTCTTTTTGTAGGGTGATGGATTTCTCGGTGGCGGCGATGCGCAGCCCGCTGGAGCAGACCTCGGCATAGGCGCGGGTGGTGCCGGCGGCCACGTTGATGCGGGCCAGGTCCAGTGCGGCCTGGGCGCCATCGCCGGCGGCGTTGGCGGCCTCGATGCCGCGGCGGATCTGGCCGAACAGATCGACCTGGTAGGACAGGCCGGCGCTGGCGCTGTACAGATAGCTATTCGGTGGCTCGTAGTCTTTGTGTAGCAGCGACAGGCCGGACACATGGCCGAACTCGGGGCCGGCCTTGGCGTTCAAGCTGGGCTTTTGGGCGCCGGCAGCTTCGTTTTCCAGGGAGCGCACACGCTCCAGGTTGGCCACGGCCTGGCGCAGGTCGGTGTTGTGCTCCAGGGCCTGCTGCACCAGCCGGTCCAGCAGCGGGTCCTGGTACAGCCGCCACCAGTGGGCGGGCAGGGGCTGGGCAGAGAACGGGGCCTGCCCGTCCACACCGGCAAAGGGCTTGGTGGCGGCTGGCTGGCTAGCCAGCGCCTGTGGCGGCAGCTGGTAATCGGGGCCTACGGGGGCGGTGCTACAGGCCGCCAGGGATGCCAGTGCGGTTGCAGCCAGCAAAGCCAGCAGCGGCCGCATGGGTGTAGGGCGGAATATCGCTTGCATGGCTTCAACCTTTGGGTGCGGCCGGTGCGGCGTTGCTGGCCAGGGGCTTGGTTTTTTCGGGCGTGGCCTCTTCCTGCACCTGCACGGTGACGGTTTCGCCGGCCACCAGGCGCACGCCTGCGGGCAGTGGGTCCAGCTGGATGCGCACCGGTATGCGCTGCGGCAGGCGCACCCAGTTGAAGGTCGGGTTCACATTGGGTAGCAGGTTGCTGCTGGGGCTGCGGTCGTGGTCGGCAATGCCCGCGGCCACGCTTTCCACCACGCCGGGCAGGGCTGCGCCGCCGCCCATGGGGGTCACGCCCACGCGGTCGCCCACGTGGATGCGGGCCAGCTTGGTTTCTTCAAAGTAGCCCTCTACGTAAAAGGAGCGTTCGTCCACCAGGGCCAGTACCGGGTGGCCGGCGCTGGCGTAGCTGCCGGTGTGTAGGTCCAGGTTGGTGATCCAGCCGTCGCTGGGCGCGCGCACCAGGGCGCGTTCCAGGTTCAGCCGGGCGGCGTCGACCGCCAGTTCGCCCTGGGCCACGGTGGCCTGGGCCTGGTCGGCGCGGGTGCGGGCTTGTTCGCGCAGCTCTTGCGACACCAGGGTGCCCAGGCCGGCATCGCGCTCGCTTTCGCGTTGCGCCTGGGCCAGGGCAATGCGCTGGGCACCCAGCACGGCCTGGGCCTGGCGCAGGGCCAGCGCGTAGCGGGCGCGGTCCACTTCAAACAGCAGCTCGCCGGCATGCACCTGCTGGTTGTCGTGCACGGCGACGGTGGTGACCAGGCCGGACACATCGGCTGCCACCTGGACCACATTGGCGCGCACCCGGCCGTCGCGCGTCCAGGGCGCCAGTTCATAGTGGTCCCACAGGCGCAGCGCGGCCCAGATGGCGGCGGCCACCATCAGCAGGGTGATGAGGATGCGGGCGCCGCGCAGGGCCCAGGTGGTGGGGGTGGAGGTAGAGCTTGTCATGATGAACTTAGTGCAAAAGAGCGGAGGCGCGGCTGATCGCATACAGCAGCAGCACATACAGGGCGAGGTCGAACAGTGCCGGGTGCCAGACCCAGCGGTACAGGCCGGCGCTGGCCAACAGCCTGCGCACGCCCCAGAGCGCGAACAGGGCGCCCAGGGCCAGCAGCATCAGCCAGGGCAGGTACAGGCCGTAAACATTGGTTTGGCCGATCATGTGGGGGCTCCTTCGGGGCTGAGTGCCGCTGGGGCATGGGGAAACAGGTTGCGGCGCAGGCCGACCAGCGCAGTCACGGCGTTGCGGCCGTCGGCATGCGGGCTGGCCAGGGCGGCGGCCAGGCTATGGTCTATATGCGCCAGCAGGCTGGCAGGCCAGGGGCTGCTGCGGCCGGCGCCGCGCTGGCGGAAGAAGCGGGCCATGCTGACCAGTACCGTGCCGACGGACTGCGCCGGCAACTGGTCGCGGCTGCCCTGCAGACCAGCGATGTCCATGCCGACACGCAGGTCGCGCAGGGCGTCATTCGTCACCAGGTTCGGGTCGTCTGGACTGGCCAGGGCCACGCGCGGCGCCAGCAGGCCGATGCGGTCCAGCATGCGCACGGTGTAGTCGGCATTGCCTGGCGCGCCGCGGGCGGCGGCCATGTCGCCCAGTTCGCGCCAGATGGCGCGCTGGATGCGGCGGGCGCTCCATTCCGCACCTACCGAGCGAACCAACCGGGTCACCCGGGCGGCCACCACAATGCCGACGATCTGTCCGGCCAGGGAGTTGAAGAACACCGCCAGGTCCACATTCGAGGTGTCGTGCAGCGACAGGGTGCCGGCCACGCCGAACAGCAGGGCGAGTGCACTGCCCATGGTGGCGGGGCGGGCCATGTAGCAGCCAGCCAGTAGAAACAGCGGTGCGCAGACCATCACCAGCATGCCAAAGTCGTGCACCAGGGGCAGCAGTACCAGCACGTAGACGATGGAGATGGGCATGGACCACAACGTGAATTTCAGGAAACCGTGGATGGCCGGCACCGGGTCATCCATGCTGGCGAAGAAGCTGCAGAACACCGCAGCCATCATCGCGGCGGCCGAGCCGGAGGACCAGCCGGTGGCGATCCAGAAGGCACTGCACAGGCAGATCGCCAGCACTGCAGCCAATGCCGACAGCAGGGCCATGCCGTAGTCGCGGTGCAGCACGCGGTTGCTGCTGGCCTGGTGGCGTGGCATGGCTGTACCCGACAGGCCGGCGTCGATGTCGCGCCGCAGCTGGGCGCAGGCGCGCCAGCCTTGCACCAGTTCTTCCAGCCCGGCGGCCAGGCCCATGCGCAACGCGCGCTCCCAGGCTGGTAGTGCGGGTTGCTCGGCGATGGCATGGATGGCGGCTTGCAGCGCGGGCAGTTCCGCCGACTGGTCTGGCGTGGCAGCTTCCAGCCAGCGGCCTATCTGTGCCAGCAGCGCGGAGACGTCGGCGCTTAGCGTGCCGCCTTGGGCTTGCTCCAGCGCGGCCAGCCGGTCTTCGACGGAGGACAGCGTGGGCGTCAGCGCGGCGACGCGGTCCTGCATGGCGCGGATGGCGTCGGCGGTCCAGCGCAGATGGGTGGTGTCAAACGGTACGTGGGTAGACAGCAGGCGCAGCTGGGTGATGTCCATCGCCGGCCGGCGCCGGTCGGCACCCAATGCGTGCGGGTCGTGGCTACCTTGGCGTGGGCCGGGGCGCAGCAGGTCGCGCAACCAGCGTTGGGCGTCGCCCAGGGTGCGGTCCATCAGCCCCAGCAGGGTCGGAGCCAGGCTGGTGGGCAGGACGATGCTGTGCACCAGGCTGGCGCAGAGGATGGCCAGGCCGATTTCTTCCACCCGGGCCACGGCGGTGTCGAACATCTGCAGCGGCGCCTGCACCGAGGGGAAGCCGATCAGCGCAGCGGTGTAGCCGGCCAGCAGAAAGATGTAGGCGCGCGGTGTGCGGTCGAGCAGCGAGATAAACAGGCACAGGCCGGTCCACAAGGCCAGCGCCAGGGTCAGCAGCTCGGGTGCGTTGGACAGCGTGGGCACCAGCAACACGGCAGCGCTGCTGCCCAGCAAGGTGCCCAGGAAGCGGAACAGCGCCTTGGAGCGCACTGCGCCGGCCAGCGGGTTGGCCACTACGTAGGCCGTCAGCAGCGTCCAGAACGGGCGCGGCAGGCCGGCCCGGTTGGCGATATACATGGCCAGCATGCCGGAGCCAAAGGTCTTGAGAGAAAACAGGACTTCGGCATGGCTGAAGCGCGGCAGCTTCATGGCGTGTCGGCTTTGGCGGGGACTGCCATGCCGAGCTCGGCACTGCTCTTGCGGCCCAGGCGTTGTTCCAGCGTGGCAAAGACGCGCAGGCAGGCGGCCACGTCTTCGTCGCTGACGCCTTCGTACAGCACGGCGCGCATGTCTTCCAGGGCGGCTTCGATGTGGGCGCGGGCGACTGCACCGGTCGGCGTCATGTGCAGCGTCTTGGCGCGGCGGTCGGCTGGGTCTTCCTGGCAGCTGATGAGGCCGGACTTTTCCAGCTGGGCAATGGAGCGCACCAGGGACGGGCCTTCGATGTTCAGCAGGTTGGCCAGGACACCCTGGCGCAGGCCGTCGCCATGGCGGCCGATCATCACCAGCGGCAGGGCCAGTGCCTGCGACAAGCCGGCGTGGGCCACGGTCTTGTCCACCGCCGCCCTGTAGCCGCGCTGCAGGCCGGCCAGGGACACCGACAAAGCCATCAGGGACGCCGTGCGCTGGGCGCTGTCTGCGGGGGATGGGGTGGACATGGTGGAATATTAAATTAGTTAGCTTGCTATCTAGTTTAGCGGGTTTTGCGATTTCGTGCGTCGGGGACAATGCCGCATGCGATTTTTCAGAGACACCAATCTTTCGGCCGCCACCGCCGGCTTTGTGGCCGTGTTGGTGGGTTTCACCAGTTCCGTGGCCATCGTTTTCCAGGCCGCGCAGGCCTTGCACGCTACGTCCGAGCAAACCACCTCCTGGATGTGGGCGCTGGGCCTGGGCATGGGGCTGTGCACGCTGCTGCCATCGCTGTGGCTGCGCATGCCGGTGATGGTGGCCTGGTCCACGCCCGGTGCGGCGGTGGTGGCTACGGCGGCAGTGGCTGGGGGCTTCAGCATGGCCGAGGCGGTGGGGGCTTTCATGGTCAGCGCGGCGCTGATCACGCTGTGTGGCGTGACCGGCTGGTTCGAGAAGGTGATGGACCGCATCCCCATGGCGATCGCCGCCGCGCTGCTGGCCGGCGTGCTGGCGCGCTTCGGGATGAACGGTTTTGCCGCCGCCCAGAGCGCCTTGCCGCTGGTGTTGCTGATGCTGGCCGTGTACCTGCTGGCGCGGCGCTGGCTGCCACGTTATGCGGTGGTGCTGACGCTGCTGGTTGCTATTGCTTTTGTAGCTGCTCGCGGAGAAGTGGCGGGCGCCAGCATCGTATTTTCCTTGGCAAGCCCGGTGTGGGTCACACCGCAGTTCAGCTGGGCTGCCACCATCGGCATGGCCTTGCCGCTGTTCGTGGTGACCATGGCCTCACAGAACCTGCCCGGCGTGGCGGCGATACGCGCGGCCGGCTACCCCATGCCGATCTCCAAGCTGATCAGCATCACCGGCCTGGCGACGCTGGTGCTGGCGCCGTTTGGCGGCTATG
Source organism: Rhodoferax sp. GW821-FHT02C08 (assembly GCF_059421805.1). NCBI lineage: Bacteria > Pseudomonadati > Pseudomonadota > Betaproteobacteria > Burkholderiales > Comamonadaceae > Rhodoferax > Rhodoferax sp. GW821-FHT02C08. The sequence continues at coordinate 7,570 of NZ_JBWKVR010000033.1, read as the reverse complement.
CGCTGTGCCTGAGCTCCATCACCGCCGCCATCTGCATGGGCCCCGAGGCGCATGCCGACAAGGCCAAACGCTATACCGCCGCCGTGTCGTGCGGCCTGATCTACGTGTTGATCGGCATCTTTGGCGCGGCCATCACCGGCCTATTGACAGCCTTCCCGCGCGAGCTGATCGCCGCCATCGCCGGGCTGGCCTTGCTGGGCACGATTGGCAATGCGCTGTCGGCGGCGCTGCACGACATCCAGCACCGCGAGGCCGCTACCATCACTTTCCTGGTCACGCTCAGTGGCGTGGTGATAGCCGGCGTCGGCTCGGCCTTTTGGGGCGTGGTGGCCGGCGCGCTGGCGCTGTTTGTGCAACAGTACCGCCGTCCCGCTGTGTGACATCCTGTTTGAAAGCTCCCATGAATATCCTCTTCGTCGCCGACCCGCTTGAGTCTTTCAAGATATACAAAGACAGCACCTTCGTGATGATGCGCGAGGCCCAGCGCCGCGGCCACACCATCTCGGCCTGCGAGCCGCTAGACCTGCAGTGGCAGACCGGCGGCGTGGTGACGGCCCAGGTGCGCGACATCCACCTCACGGGTGACAAGACCGACTGGTTCAGCGTCAGCCAGCCGCTGTTTGCGGGCAGCCCGCGCGCGCTGAAAGACTTCGGCGCCATCATCATGCGCAAGGACCCGCCGTTCGATTCCGAATTCTTCTACGCCACGCACCTGCTGGAGCAGGCCGAGCGCGAAGGCGCCAAGGTCTTCAACAAGCCGCGCGCGCTGCGCGACCACCCGGAAAAGCTGGCCGTCATGGAGTTCCCGCAGTTCAGCGGGCCGACGCTGGTGACGCGCAGCGCCGAGGCGATTCGCCGCTTCCATGCCGAACACAAGGACGTGATCCTCAAGCCGCTGGACGGCATGGGCGGCATGGGCATCTTTCGTGTCAAGGAAGACGGGCTGAACCTGGGCAGCATCATTGAGACGCTGAACAAGAACGGCGCCGAGAGCGTGATGGTGCAGAAGTTTCTCCCTGCCATCGCCCAGGGCGATAAGCGCGTGCTGGTGATTGGCGGCAAGCCCGTACCGTTTTGCCTGGCACGCATTCCGCAGGGCGGTGAGGTGCGCGGCAACCTGGCCGCCGGCGGCAAGGGCGTAGCCCAGCCACTGTCGGCGAGGGACCGCGAGATCGGCGAAGCCCTGGGCCCCATCCTGGCCGCGCGCGGCCTGCTGCTGGTGGGCGTGGATGTGATTGGCGACAGCGTGACCGAGATCAATGTCACCAGCCCCACCTGCTTCCAGGAAATTTTCGACCAGACCGGCTGTGACGTGGCGGCGCTGTTTGTCGACGCGCTGGAAGCCGCGCTGGCCTAGCGCGGCGCCGAAAAGCCTGACTTTATTCACGCTGCGGCCGAAAGCCCGCGGCAGAGGGTAAATCCGCGCAAGCAAGAGTTGTTTGTGCGCGTGGTGGGCACTTATCATCTTTGTAAACTTCCAGCCGCCCATTGATGCCAGAACAAACCCCACCCGGTCCCGACCCTGCCAGCCTACAGCGCTGGCTGGTGGGTATGGCCATGCCGGTGTGTGTCAAGGATGCTGGCAGCCGCTACCTGTTCGCCAACCAGGCGTTTGAAGCCTTGTTTGGCACGACCGGCGATGCATTGCGTGGCGGCCACGGCGAGCCGGTTTTTTCGCCGGAGCAGGTGGCCGATTCTCTGGCCGCTGATGCCAAGGTATTCGCCAGCGGCGTGACGGCTTCTTTTGAGTCGGTGTATTGCAGCCCTGTGGATGGGAAAAACCGCCTGCTGCACAGTCTGAAAACGCCGCTGTTTGACGCTGCGGGCCAACCGCAATTCTTGATCGAAGTCATACAGGACGTGACAGATAGCCGCCAGGCCTATGCTGACCTGCAGGCCTATGACCAGCGCTTCCGCGATCTGGTGGATTTCACCGACGGCATTGTGTGGGAGGCTGAAGCCACTACCTTCAACAACACCTTCATCAGCAAAAGCGCCGAGCGTCTGTTGGGTTATCCGTCGGAAGACTGGCTGACGCCTGATTTCTGGGCCAACCACATCCATCCGGAAGACCGCCGGCATGCCATGCAGTATTCATCCGACTGCATTGCCCGTGGCGAGGACCATGAGTTCCAGTACCGCTTCATCAAGCGGGACGGCAGCGTGGTGTGGATACACGACAGCACCAAGATCGCCATGCAGGACGGCAAACCCAAATGGCTGCGCGGGATGATGGTGGACATCACCGCGCGCCAGCAGGAGCAGCAGCAGTTGCGTGTCAGCCACCAGTCGCTGAAGGCGATCTCGCAAGGCGTGGTGATCGCCGACCCGCAGCAGCGCATCGTGTCGGTGAACGACGCCTTCTCCAGCATCACCGGCTACGCTCCCGCCGAGGCCATGGGCCGGACCTGGGACTTGCTGCAGGGGCCGGATACGGCCCTGGATTCCGTGGATGCGATGCGCCTGAACATGGCCTACGGCTCGAACTACTACGGCGACATCCTGCACTACCGCAAGGACGGCAGCACCTTCTGGGACGAGTTAACCATCTCGCCGGTGCGCGATGCGCGGGGGACCTTGACGCATTTCATCGGTGTCATCCGCGACAACACCAAGCGCCACCAGAACGAGGAGGAAATCCGCCGTCTGGCGTTTTACGACCCGTTGACCGGCCTGCCGAACCGGCGCCTGCTGCTGGACCGGCTGCGCCATGCCCAGCTCGGCACCGCCCGTACGCTGCAACATGCGGCCGTGTTGTTCCTGGATCTGGATAACTTCAAGCAGCTCAACGACACCCTGGGCCATGATGTGGGCGACATGCTGCTGCAAGAGGTGGCGCAGCGGCTCACCTCCTGTGTGCGCGAAGGCGACAGCGTGGCGCGGCTGGGGGGCGACGAGTTTGTGCTGCTACTGGAAGCACTGAGCCCGCATGGCCCGGAGGCCGCAGCCCAGGCCGAGATGGTGGCCAGCAAGATTCTGCACACCCTGGGCGAGCCCTATGCGCTGGGCAAACACCGGCACCACAGCACGCCCAGCATAGGCATCGTGGTTTTCGTCCAAGACAACGAATCCATCGACGAGCTGTTGAAGAAAGCCGACATCGCCATGTACCAGGCCAAAGCGGCGGGCCGCAACGTGGCGCGTTTTTACGAGCCCGCCATGCAGGCTGCCGCGGCGGCCCGGGCGCAGCTGGAAAAAGACCTGCGCCAAGGGTTGGTGCGTGGCGAGTTCCTCCTGTACTACCAGGTTCAGGTGGAAACCCATGCTGACGGCACCGTGCGCACCATTGGCACCGAAGCGCTGGTGCGTTGGCAGCATCCGACACGCGGCCTGGTGTTGCCCGCCGCGTTCATTCCGATTGCCGAAGAGTCCGGCCTGATCCTGCCGCTGGGTCAGTGGGTACTGGAAGCCGCCTGTGCCCAGCTGGTGGCCTGGGCCAGGCAGCCGGACACGGCGCACTGGACGGTGGCGGTCAACGTCAGCGCCGCACAGTTTTCCAAGGCCGACTTCGTGTCCACCGTCAGCACCGCGCTGCAAGCGACGGGGGCCAACCCGGACCGCCTGAAGCTGGAGATCACTGAAAGCATGCTGATGCATGACGTGGAGGAGGTGGTGGCCAAGATGAATGCCATCAAGGCTTACGGTGTACGCATGTCGCTGGATGACTTTGGGACAGGCTTTTCCTCGCTGAGCTCCTTGAAGCGCCTGCCGCTGGACCAACTGAAGATCGACAAATCCTTTGTGCGCGACCTGCTGACCGACCCCAGCGATGCCGTCATCGCCCGCACCATCGTGGACATGGGCCACAGCCTGGGTTTGCGCGTGGTGGCCGAGGGTGTGGAGACGCAAGGCCAGCATGCATTCCTGGCCAATATAGGCTGCGATGCCTACCAGGGCTACTACTTCGGGCGGCCCGTGCCCAGCAGCCAACTGGTGTTGCCAATACAGCGCGCGGCATAGGCCCGCAGCGGTCAGGGCAGGTTGTAAGGCGTCACCACCTGCACGGCGGACGAGGTGGTTGAGATGCCGGCCGGCGCCGCACCATGCGCCGCCATGATGTGCAAGCAGGCCTGGCGCATGTCTTGTTGCAGATCGTGGTGCAGCACGGCCTGCAGAGTGCCGTCGCGCAGTAGCGCCAGGTTGTCGGCATCTAGGTCGTGGGCGATGAACACCCGGCATGGGCGCTGCAGCTGCGCGAAGGCTTGCTGTATCGCCGCGTTGGCGCCGCCAATGGAATACACCGCTTCTACATCCGGTAGCTGCTTGAGCCGCTTGCGCACCAGGGCTACCGTGGCATCGTGCAGTCCTAGTCCCTCGCTTACCTCGTGCAGCACCAGGTTTTTGAACTGGGAGCGCACGGCCTGGCGAAAGCCAATTTCCCGCTCCTCCTCGCCCCGGAAGCGGTTGCTGCTGATGGACACCAGCACGCCGGTTTTGCGCTTACCCAGCCACTGCGACACCAGGTAGGCCGCGGTGTGGCCGGCGGCGCGGTTGTCCATGCCCACATAGGCAAGGCGTGCCGAACCCGGCAGGTCGGTCACCAGCGTCACCACAGGAATGCCCTTGGCCTGCAGGCGGGCAACGGCTTGGGATACCTCGGGCACATCGGGGGCCTTTAGCAGCACGCCGTGGCTACCCTGCTGCAGGATCTTGTCCAGCGTGGCCACCAGCTGCGTGGTGGCTTGGTCCTCGCCCAGGTGGTAGCGGGCGCGGAAGATGGCCGGGTGCAGGCCCGGCAGCACCTGCTCCAGCGCCGTGCGTACCAGCAGGCTGAAGCGCTGTGGCGCCTGCATCACCACATCCACCCAGAACTTGCGCCCCACCAGGCCGACCTGGTTCTTCTGCCGGTCCAGCTCCTGCAGCGCCTGCTCCACCCGCCGCACCGTGTGCTGGCGCACACCACCGCGCTGGTTTAACACCCGGTCCACCGTGGCCAGACTGGTGCCGGCCTGCGAGGCGATGTCTTTCAGAAGGTGCGTATGGGCCATTTTTTGATGGATCTTTGAGGTGTTTTTGAAGGCTTTGAGTCCCTATTATTCATCTGCAATACCTACACTGGCGCATCTTTCACCGATGGACTCCAGCCATGCCCTCCCTGCAAAACGACACAGCCGCATCCCGCTCGCACCACTGGCTCAGACCCGAAGACTGCACGGTGGCCGAGCTGGATGCGGTGCTGCGCACCCCCGCCAATCCCGCCGATTACCCGCTGGCCAGCGGGGTGGACATGGGCGTGCCGCAGTACGACTGCGTGCAGTTGCGCCAGCAGATGGCGGCGACTTCCCAGCCGGTGCTCTTCCAGCAGCAGCTGATGGCCGAATGGAGCTGGGTGTGGAGTGACGGTCCGGGCGTGCTGGCCTTGCAAGGCCTGTTTGCCGACCTGGCCGTGGTGGACGCCGCCACCGCCGTGTTCTTGCGCATGATTGCCGCCGAGCGACTGCTGGGCGCCAAGGCTGACCATTTCGCCAAGCCTGGCGCCAACGACCGGGTGTGGAATGCGCTGGAGAAGTTTTGTGTGGAAGCGCCCGAGGTATTCGCCGCCTACTACGGCAATGAGCTGCTGGCACTGGTCTGCGAGGCCTGGTTGGGCCCGGCCTACCAGATGACCTCGCAGATCAATAGTGTGAACCCTGGCGGCGCAGCGCAGATGGCGCACCGCGACTACCACCTGGGCTTTTTGACCGCCGCGCAGGCGGCGCGCTACCCGGCGCCGGTGCACCGCCTGTCGCCCTATCTGACGCTACAGGGCGCGGTGGCGCACGTGGACATGCCGCTGCACAGCGGCCCCACGCTGTACCTGCCGCATTCGCACAAATACCTGCCGGGCTATCTGGTGGCGGGTCAGCCGGAGTTCCAGGCGTATTTTGATGCCCACCATGTGCAGCTGCCGCTGCGCAAGGGCGATGCGGTGTTTTTCAACCCCGCGTTGATGCACGCCGCGGGCCATAACCGATCTACCGATATCTGCCGTATGGCAAATCTGCTGCAGGTGTCCTCAGCCTTCGGCCGCGCCATGGAGTCGGTGGACCGGCAGCGCATGGTGCAGGTGCTGTACCCGGCGCTGCGTGCACTGCAACAGGCGGGTGCTGTAACGGACGCAGCCCTGGCCTGCGCCGTCGCCGCCTGCGCCGAGGGCTATGCCTTCCCGAGCAATCTGGACCGCGATCCGCCCCTGGGTGGTCTGGCGCCGGAGAGCCAGCAAGGCCTGGTGTTGCGCGCCCTGGCGGAGCAGTGGCCGGCGCCGCAATTGAACCAGGCTCTGCAGCAGCAAGCGGACAAGAAGAAAACCACGTCCTAGGTTTGGGTGGTTTCAGCTGCGTGGACGGCGCATGTGCGGTGGCATGCCCCGTCACCGGAGTCACACTGATGCGCTATTGATTTGGTAGCTGCTTGCGCAGGTATTTCCTGCGCCAGAGGTGTATTTGACTTGAAGCCGCTAGCTGACCAGTGCGCCGTCCACAAACACCTTCAGCTCGCCCGGTGCGAAGGCCGTCCAGGCCTCGTTGGTGGTCAGCGGCGCGGTGGCCACCAGGGCCACGCGGTCCTGGGCGGTGGTGTGTTCGGCAAAGTTGACGCTCAGGTCCTCGTCCTTCAGCGTGGCGTGGGCGAACGGATGCTGGCGCTCCAGGTAGTGCAGCTGCGTGGAGGCATGGGCCCACAGCGCCTCGCCGTTGCTGAGCAGGAAGTTGAAGGTGCCGTGGCGGGCGATGCGCTGGCCCAGCTCGCGCAGGGTCAGGGTCAGCTCGGCTACGCTGGGCACGCCAGCGTGGGACTTGGCCAGCTCTTGCATCACCCAGCAGAAGGCGCGTTCGCTGTCGGTATTGCCCACCGGTTGGAAGCTGCTGTGCAGGCGGGGGTGGAAGTCTTTCAAATCACCATTGTGGGCAAACACCCAGTAGCGGCCCCAGAGTTCGCGCACAAAGGGGTGGCAGTTCTCCAGCGCTACCACGCCTTGCGTGGCTTTGCGGATGTGGGCGATGACGTTGCGGCTCTGGATCGGGTAGCGGCGTATCAGCTCGGCCACCGGCGACTCGCAGGCCGCCTGGTGGTCCACGAAATGGCGCAGGCCCCGGCCCTCAAAAAAGGCGATGCCCCAGCCGTCGCTGTGATGGTCGGTGCGGCCGCCGCGTTCGGCGAAGCCGCTGAAGCTGAACACCACGTCGGTCGGCGTGTTGCAGTTCATTCCCAGCAGTTGGCACATGGGGTCAGTCTTTCGGCGTGCAGAGGGGGCCCGCAGCACAGCGTGGGCACAGGCAGGCCCGGTTCAGTGCCTCGGGTGGCAACTGGGCTAGCGCCTGCGGGGCCACGCTTTGTGTTGTGCACCAGCACGGGGGTTGCGCAATGCCGCTGCTGCGCTCCAGTTCCAGGGCGCAGTGGTTGGCCTGACCGCACAGCGGGCACTGGCTGGGGAGGCGGGCTGTAGGGGGCGTATCGGCGGGCATGGGGAATCTTAAGGCGAAGGGGCTGGCCGGCTGGGGTTTAGGTAAAAAACGGCCTGATTAGCTACCTGCCTCAGAGTATCGAAGAACAGTCAATGGAAGTGGCCGGGTCGTCACAGCCGCGCGCAGCA
>NZ_JBWKVR010000032.1:0-50380 GCF_059421805.1 Rhodoferax sp. GW821-FHT02C08 | reverse complement strand
CTGCGCGCGGCTGTGACGACCCAGCCACTTCCATTGACTGTTCTTCGATACTCTGAGGCAAGTAGCTAATCAGGCAATATTTCATATAAGACCGGCAAGCTGGTGTGCGGCGGCTGCCGCTAGCGCCTGTGGTTTAGTGGGCGCTGGCCAGCTGCGCCAGGCGTTTACCGAGCGTGGCCTTGGTGCAGCGCTGCAAATCCATCAGCAGCGCGCTATGGGGCTGCGCGATGCCCCAGCGCTGGCGCAGGTCGTGCTGGATCTGGCCCAGTAGGTGGGCGGCCATTTCGGCATCGGCCAAGGCGCGGTGGGCCTGGCCGGTGCGCGGCAGGCCGTGGAAGTCCACCAGCGAGCCCAGTTTGTGGTTTGGCGCCTGCGGGTATAGGCGGCGCGCCAGCAGCAAGGTGCAGACAAATGGCTGCTCGGCAGGCTGGTCTATACGCGCCAACTCGGCCTGCCAAAACTTGCGGTCAAAGGCCGCGTTGTGCGCCACCAGGGGCACGTCGCCGACGAAGCGGCTGGCCTCGGCCATGGCCTGGGCGGCGCTGGGCGCGTCGGCCAGCATGGCGTTGCTGATGCCGGTCAGCTGGGTGATAAAGCTGGGGATGCGCACGCCTGCGTTCATCAGGCTCTGGTAGCGGTCAACCACCTGGCCCTGCTCCAGCATCACGATGGCCACTTCGGTGGCGCGGTCGCCCTGGCCGGGCGAGATGCCGGTGGTTTCAAAGTCGATCACAGCCAGGCGGGTCATGCGGCCTGCTCTGGCAACACCGCTTGCAAGCTATTCAGCTGCTGGCGCAGGCTGTTTCTCAGGGCAAAGCGGTCGATCATAGGGGCGCGATTCTAGTGTGGTGTTCCATCAAGCGCGCAACGCCACGCTAGCCAGCGCGAAGGGACCGGCCCGCCAAAAACAATGTGTCGCCGGGCTTTTCGCAGTCTGTTTCCTCACCGCATGGGCTGCGGCGTACCATGCGCAGCCATGGACGTTTTGAACACGGTGCCGGGCGCACCCGCCAGCGCCGAAGCGCTTTTCTTTGACGGCACGCAGCGCCTGCAGCAGGGCGACCTGGTCGGTGCCGAAGCCGCCTTGCGCGCCGCATTGCAGCTCTCGCCTACCCTGGCCGAGGCCCATGCCAACCTGGGTCTGGTGCTGGAGTTGCGGCATGCGTGGCCCGAGGCCGCCGACTGCTACCGTCAGTCGATCGCGCACAACTCCACTTTGGTCGATAGCTATGTGAACCTGGCCGGTGTGCTGATACTGATGCATCAGCTGGACGAGGCCGAAGCTGCCTGTGCCATCGCCCTGCGGCTGCGCCGCGACGACCCGCATATCTGGTGCAACCTGGGCGTGGTCTATGCACGCATGGGGCTGGAGGTGGAATCCGAGGAGTGCTGCCGCGAAGCCCTGCTGCTGGAACCCGGCTACCCCAAGGCCCGCTTCAACCTGGCCTACCTGCTGTTGCGCCAAGGTCGCTGGGAGGAAGGCTGGGCGCATTTTGAGTCGCGTGACTGGTATGCCGCCATGGCCCGCCTGATGCACTGCCCACGGTGGCGCGGCGAGCCGCTGGCAGGCCAATCCATCCTGGTGGGCTACGAGGCCGGCCATGGCGACATGCTGCAGTTCTGCCGTTATGTGGTGGAGCTGAAGACACGCGGCGCCAGCCATGTCACCCTGGTCTGCCATCCGCCGTTGAAACGCCTGTTCGCCAGCTTGGCAGGGGTGGATGTGCTGGTGGGCTATGACGAAGACCTGCCGGATACCGCCTGGGACTGCTGGACGCCTTTGATGAGCCTGCCATCGTTGTGCCAGACCCGGGTGGATAGCGTGCCGGCGCCCCTGCCGTATCTGCACGCCGAGCCGCCCCTGCTGGCCGACTGGGCGCACCACCCTGCCCTGGCCCAGGTGCCGGTGGGCCATCTGCGCGTGGGCCTGGTGTGGAAGGGCAGCACCAGCTTTGAGAACGATGCCGAGCGTTCGCTGGCCAGTCTGGCCACCCTGTTGCCGCTGGCTGACGTGCCGGGCGTGACGTTTATCAGCCTGCAAAAGGGTGCGGGGGAAGACGAGGCCGCGCATCCACCCCCGGGCATGGCCGTGCGCGCCCTGGGGCCGCAGATACGCGACTTTGCCGATACCGCTGCCATCCTGGCGCAGCTGGACCTGTTGATTTCGGTCGACACCGGCGTGGCCCATCTGGCCGGTGCGCTGGCTGTGCCGTGCTGGGTGATGCTGCCCGACTACCTGACCGACTGGCGCTGGCTGGCAGAGCGTAGCGACACGCCTTGGTATCCTGGTGTGATGCGTCTTTTTCGCCAGTCTGCGGGCGGCGGCTGGGCGCCTGTGGTGGATGCGCTGGCAGCTGCCTTACACGCGTTTGCGGCGGGTGCCAGCGATGCCGGGGGCGCTGGGAATGCTGCTCTTCGCCACGCTTAGGTTGCTTGCGCCGCTGCGGCTGAGCTCGTTGGCAATGGTGCGGTTTTTGCTGTCCATTGCGTGGTCGAACATGGCGCGCCCGGCGGCGTCGGGGTCGCCCGAGGCAATTGCGGCGACGATGGGGCGGTGCTCGTTGGCGGTGATGGGCATCAACCAGCTGTCGGCCAGGTTCAGGCGGCGAAACAGCGACAGCTCTTTGATTAGCTTGCGGTAGATCTCGGTCAGCTTGCGGTTGCCCGCCAGCTCCACCAGCCGGTCGTGGAACTTCAGGTTCAGCAGGTGGTAGTGGTAGGCGTCCTGGGCCTTGACCTGGCGCTCCATTTCCGTCACCAGACCCTTGATTTCTTTCAGTTGGACGGCTGTGATGTGGGTGGCCAGCTGGCGCCCCACCAGCTCGTCCAGCGAGGCGCGCAGGTCAAAAATCTCTACGGCTTCATCGGTGGGAATGTCGCGTACGAAAACGCCGCGGTTCTTCTCGAAGCGCAGCAGGCCGCCTTCTTCCAGCATGCGAAAGGCTTCGCGTACCGGGCCCCGGGACACACCCAGCTTCAGGGCCAGCGTGGCTTCGATCAGCTTGGTGCCGGGACCGTATTCACCTACCAGGATGGCGCGCTCTATTTCCTGTTGCACCACGCTTGTCAGCGAGCTGCTTTGGAGGAGGGCGATGGTGGGATGTGGTGCAGCAGACATGCCCCGAATTGGAGCACAGTTTGTATAAAAAACCTGGCAAAAAGCCCCAGAATCCAAGCGGTTCTGGGGCGATACAACAACGGTTTATTTCTTGCCCATCGTGGTGACGGGTGGGCCTTTGAAGCGGCGGCGCTCAAAGCCAAACCACACCACGGCCGTCAGCACCAGAAAGCCCAGCGTGATCTGCAGTGCCGCATCGTTTGGTGGCTGCACACCCAAGAACAGGATCAATGCTGCGGCCAATGCGACCAGCAGCGCCACCAGGCGAAATACCGGGCCCATGTCCCACGGACCCATCTTGTTCCAGCTACCGCCATAGGCCAAGCCACCCAGCACGATGGGCAGGCCGTAGGAGATGAAGATGAAGATCACCGTCACCGACACGATGGTGGTGTAGGCCGGGGTGTACAGCGTGAACAGGATGGCGATGATGGATGCTGTCCAGATCGCGGCCACTGGCGACTTCAGAGTGGCATGTACGGTTTTCAGCGCGCCCGAGGCAGGCAGGCCACCGTCGCGTGCAAAGGCAAAAATCATGCGCGATGCCGAGGTCACGGTAGCCAGGCCGCACAGAAACTGCGAGGCCGTGATGGCCCAATACAGCACGTTCTTGATGCCGGTTGGCAATACCGCGTCCATGGTGGTGAAGAACACATTGCCGCCACTGGCTGCGGCCTTGTCCATGTCGGGAATGGCGATCACGAAGGCGCACAGCATCAGATAGCCAAACAGCGAGGAATACAGGGTAGACGACACAATACCCTTGGGTACTGCGCTGGAGGCGTTGACGGTCTCTTCTGCCGTGTGGGCGGATGCATCGAAGCCGGTAATGGTGTAGATCGGTAGCAGCAAACCCAAGCCGAACAGCAGCCACATGCTGTGGGTTTCTGGCCATACATCACCACCGATGGCGCCGCTGTAGTTCTTGAACGTGATCAGACGTGCAAAGTCATAGCTAGGCGCATATGCCAGCAACGCCACGGTCAGGAAGATTGCCGTGGCAAAAATCAGATAACCGCTGATATCCGTCAAAAACGCTGTTAATTTGATGCCGATATGGTTGGCGAGCGCTTGCAGAGCGGTGATGCCGATGACGAAGGTTGCCTGGGTCTGGAAGTTGGCTTCCCACCCCAAGCTGGTGCCAAATGCACCGATAAAGAAGTAAAACGTGCCCACATTGATGGCACCCAGCACCGTCACCAGACCCAGCAGGTTCAGCCAGGCGGTCAGCCAGCCCCAGCCTCGGCCACCCAGGATCGAGCTCCAGTGGTACAGGCCACCCGCGGTAGGAAAGGCCGAGCCGATCTGCGCCATGCCCAGTGCAAACACCAGACTGATGGCGCTGCCGATCAGCCAACCTATGCCAATGGCCGCACCGCCCACGCCGGATATGCCCTGGGACAGCGAGTTGATGCCACCCGACAAGATACAGATGATGGAGAACGAGATCGCGAAGTTCGAAAACGGCTTCATGCTGCGTGACAGCTCTTGTTTGTAGCCCATGCTTTGCAGCACGCTGGCGTCGTCGGCGGCTATGCCTGACGTGTTCGCAGAAAGTGTCATCAAGTACTCCTGAATAGGATGAATGGAAAATGAACATATGCACATCCCATGCCTGATGCTTCCGCAGGTATTTGGACCATGGAAATTGCCCTGCGTGTGTAACCGCGATTTGCGCGCTGCACAAGCAAAATCTGCAGATTGTTAACAATCTACAGTAGAGCAATTGACAAGCCGGATGCAAAGCGTTTCAATGCCCAAGCCCTGAAACACAGGCACAAAGCACGGCGTAGCGGCCCAATTTGGTGCGCCATGGCCTTGGAATACAAAACGGTGAGAGACAACATGGCATCCAAGAAAACACCTGCCCAGCACCCTGCCCTGGCGGCCCTCCAGCAATCTGGCGCGGCCAAGGTCAAGGTCGCCGTCAGCGACATCGACGGCGTGCTGCGCGGCAAGTACCTGCACATCGACAAATTCATGGGCGCGGCCCAACCCTACCCAGCCGGCGGCTTTGGTTTTTGCGATGTGGTGCTGGGCTGGGACATGATGGACAGCTGCTACGACAACACCACCGTCACCGGCTGGCAGCACGGCTTTCCCGATGCGTTGGCCCGGCTGGACCTGGGCACGGCGCGCCACGTGCCATGGGACAACCAGGTGCCTTTTTTCCTGGGTGAGTTTGTGCTTGCCGACGGTACGCCGCACCCGCTGTGTCCCCGCCAGACCTTGAAGCGCGTGCTGAAACGCGCCGAGAAAATGGGCTTGCAGGTCATGACCGGCATGGAATTCGAGTGGTTCAACTTCCTGGAAACGCCGCATAGCTGGGCCGAGAAAAACGGCGTCGGCGCCACCAAGCTGACACCCGGCATGTTTGGTTATTCGCTGCTGCGCATGAACCAGAACCGTGATTTCTTCAACGCCATCATGGACGACATGCTGGCCTTCGGCGTACCTATCGAGGGCCTGCATACCGAGACTGGCCCCGGCGTATTTGAAGTGGCCATAGGTTTCAGCGAGGCTCTGGCCCAGGCCGATCGGGCCATTCTGTTCAAGACCGGCGTGAAAGAAATCGGTGCCCGCTACGGCATCATGCCCAGCTTCATGGCCAAGCCGCACGCGAACCTGCCGGGTTGCAGCGGCCATATCCACCAAAGCTTAAGCGATGGTAAGAACAATCTGTTTTATGACGCCAAGCAGCCGCGCAAGATGAGCAAGCTGTTTGAAAGCTATCTCGCGGGCCAGGTCGCCTGCATGATGGATTTTGGCCCCATGATCTGGCCCACCATCAACAGTTACAAGCGCCTGGTGGATGGCTTCTGGGCGCCGACCAAACCCACTTGGGGCATGGACAACCGGACCGCCAGCTTCCGCGTGATCGCTGGCAGCCCCAAGGCAACCCGCCTGGAAACCCGTTGCCCTGGCGCTGACGTGAACCCCTACCTGGCCATGGCCGCCGTCATTGCCGCTGGGCTGGACGGTGTGGAAAAAGGTTTGAAGCTCACAGCCCCACCCATCACCGGCACCAATGGCGGCGCCGAGCACATTGCCCGCGCACCGCGCACCCTGATTGAAACCACCCGCGTGTTCCAGCAGTCGGCCATCGCGCGCGACTGGCTGGGCGACACCTTTGTCGACCACTTCGCCGCCACCCGTGAATGGGAATGGCGCCAATGGCTGGACGCCGTCACTGACTGGGAACTGAAACGCTATTTCGAGATCATTTGAACCATGACGATTACTAATTTCGCATTCCCTACGCCCATCAAATTCGGTGCTGGCGCGCGCAAGCTCGTGGCCCAGCATTTGCTGGACCAGGGCCTGCAGCGTCCGCTGATCGTGACCGACCGGGCCCTGGCTGCTCTGCCGGTGATGGCCGAGTTCGTTAGCCACCTGAATGGCCTGGTGGTGGGGCTGTATAGCGGTGTGCATGGCAACCCGACCTGCAGCCAGGTGATGGACGGAGCTATCGCTTTCAAGGACCACAACGCCGATTGCGTGATCGGCTTTGGCGGCGGCGCTGCACTGGATGTGGCCAAGGTGGTGGGCATTGCGGCCACGCACCCGGGTGACATTCTGGAATACGTATGGGACCACCCGCAGGTGCGCCCTATCGACCAACCGCTGCCGTATTTTGTGGCCCTGCCTACCACCTCGGGCACGGGCTCCGAGGTGGGCCGCTCCAGCGTGGTGAGCGAGAACGACACCCACCTCAAGCGCGTGATCTTCAGCCCCAAGATTCTGGCCCAGGTGGTATTTGCCGACCCCGAGCTGACCCTGGGCTTGCCGGCCCACGTGACGGCGGCTACAGGCATGGACGCGCTCACGCACAACATCGAAAGCTATCTGTCGCCGGCCTACCACCCGCTGTGCGACGGCATAGCGCTGGAGGGCACGCGCATTGCCGCAGCCGCCCTGCGCACGGCCGTGCACGAGCCCAGCAATCTGCAGGCCCGGTCCGACATGATGATGGCCTCGATGATGGGCGCCATCGCCTTCCAGAAAGACCTGGGTGCGGTGCACTCCTGCGCGCATGCGCTGGGCGCCGTGTGCGACCTGCACCACGGCCTGGCCAACGCGCTGATGATCGACACCGTATTGGTCTGGAACCAGGCGGTGGTGCCGCACAAGTTCGACGAGCTGGCCCATGTCTGCCAGGTGCCGGGCGGCGGCAAGGCTTTTGTTGCCTGGCTGCGCGAACTCAAGCACGACATTGGCATCACCGGCCGCTTGGCCGACCATGGCGTGCGTTACGAGCACCTGCCGCGTCTGGTGGAAATCGCCACGGCCGACATCTGCCACCAGACCAATCCGCGTCCCTGCACGGCGGAGGATTTCGAAATGCTTTTCAAGGCGGCGATGTGATGTCCAACCCCACCCGACCCGAGCGCTTGAAGATCGGCATCAGCGCCTGCTTTTTGCACCCCGACCCGACCCGCGCGGCCTTCGCCAAGAAGACACTGCAGTACGTCGAGCAGTCCATGGCACACTGGATCATGTCCGGCGGTGCGTTGCCGGTAATGGTGCCCTCGCCCGTGGGCGACACCGCGCGTGGCGAGGTGCATTTTGACGACTACGCCCAGTGGCTGGACGGCCTGGTGCTGCACGGCGGCGCGGACGTGTGGCCCGGCAGCTACGGTGAAACCCCGCTGCAGGAGCGCTGGAGTGGTGACCGCATCCGCGACGAATACGAGCAGGCCTTGGTGAAGGCCTTTGTGGCCGCAGGCAAGCCCGTGTTCGGCGTGTGCCGCGGCCTGCAGCTGATCAACGTGGCTTTTGGCGGCACCCTGTACCAGGACATCGCCACCCAGCGCCCAGAGGCCGTGCTGCACCGCGATGCCGATGCCTACGACCACCATTTCCACCCGTTGCAGATCGTGCCCGAAACACGGCTCAGCGCACTATTACCGGACGGCAGCAGCTACAAAATCAATAGCATCCACCACCAAGGCATCAAAGACCTGGCGCCCGGCTTTGTGGTGGAAGCGCGCAGCCCCGAGGACGGCGTGATCGAAGCCATTCGCAGCACAGGCCCGGCCTATGTGGCGGCCGTGCAGTGGCACCCTGAATTCCACCAGCCGGCCCTGGGCACGCTGGACGACACCCCTTTGCTTACCGACTTTCTGGCCGCAGCACACGCCGCCAAGGCCGCCCACACCCAACCGCACAAGCCATGACCACCCTCGCCATCCACAACCCCGCCAGCGGCGCCAAGATTGCCGAAGTGCCGGCCGACGACGCGGCCTCGGTTGCCGCCAAAGCCCTGGCCGCGCGCGCGGCCCAGCCCGTGTGGGCGGCCGCGCCGTTGGAGATGCGCAAGGCCTGCGTGCTGCGCTTCCGCGCCGCCGTGGTGGCCGAGCTTGAAGCCCTGGCCGCCACCATGACCAGCGAGACCGGCAAGCCCATCGCCATGTCGCGCAACGAGCTCAACGGCTTGCTGGGCCGCATCGACTTCTTCCTGGCCGAGGTGGACACCAGTACCGCCACCGAGACGGTGCTGAACGAGGGCGGCATGACCGAGCAGATACAGCACATCCCTCTGGGTGTGGTGGCGAACATCTCCGCCTGGAACTACCCCTGGTTCGTGGGCTGCAACGTCATCCTGCCAGCCCTGCTGACCGGCAATGCCGTGCTGTACAAGCCATCTGAATACGCCACGCTGACCGGCCTGAACATCGTGCGGCTGTTGCATGCGGCCGGCGTACCCACGGATGTGCTGGTGGCCCTGGTCGGCGGCGGTGATGTGGGAGCGGCTCTGCAGGCGCAGCGCATCGACGGCCTGTTCTTCACCGGTTCGTACGCCACCGGCGCCAAGATCGCCCAGGCCCTGGGCCCACGCATGGTCAAGCTGCAGCTGGAGTTGGGCGGTAAGGACCCGACCTATGTCTGCGACGATGCGCAGGTGCAAAACGCCGCCGCCTCGCTGGCCGATGGCGCCATGTACAACACCGGCCAAAGCTGCTGCTCGGTGGAGCGCATCTATGTGCACGCCCAGGTTTTTGATGCCTTTGTGGCGGCCTTTGTGGACGCAGTGCACGGCTTCAAGGTGGGTGAGCCCATGGCCGACGACACCTATATCGGTGCCATCACCCGCAAGGCCCAGTTGGACGTACTGGACGCGCAGGTGGCCGATGCGGTAGCCAAGGGCGCCACATTGCTCACAGGCGGCAAACGCCTGCCGGGCAATAGCTATGCGCCCACGGTGCTGGTGGGTGTGGACCACAGCATGGACGTGATGCGCGAGGAAAGCTTCGGCCCCATTATCGGTATCCAGAAGGTGGCCAGCGACGCCGAGGCTGTGGCGCTGATGAACGATACCCGCTATGGCCTAACTGCCGGCGTTTTCACCCCCGACGAGGCCCGCGCCCGCGCCGTGCTGGCCCAGGTGAACGCCGGCAGCGTCTACTGGAACTGCTGCGACCGCGTCAGCCCGCGCCTGCCCTGGAGCGGCCATGGCGATTCGGGCGTGGGCCTGACCCTGTCCACCTACGGCATACAAACCTTCACCCGGCCCAAGGCCTGGCATCTACGCCAGGTTTGAGCACGCCGCGGGGCTTTGGCCGTTGTTCAGCTGTGTCAGCGGTGTTGCGGTGGGCATGCTGAACATGGCGCCTTGCGAATAGTCGATGCCCAGCGCCAATATCTGCGCCTGTATGGAGGCGGTATGCACAAATTCGGCAACGGTTTTGAAACCCAGTTCGCGAGCGAACTGCACGATGCCACGGATGATGACCAATGCGCTGGGGTTGTTGTCGAGATTGCGGATCAGACTACCGTCGAGTTTGATGATGTCGGCATTCAGGCGCAGCAAGTGGTCGAAATTGGAGTATCCGCTGCCGAAGTCGTCGATGGCGATGCTGCAGCCCATGGCTTTCACTTCATCGATGAAGGCCCGAACTTCGAGGTAATTCTGAATACCTTCTGACTCCAGTATTTCAAAGATGACCTGTCGGCCGATACCGGTTTCACTGAGACGGCGTTTGATGAAGCCGGTGGTTTCCGGGTCAACCAGGTCTTCGTATGACAGGTTGAGGGAAAAACTATAGGGCGTGTCCTGGAACACGGCGAAGCTCTTGCTCACCATGATGCGGGTGATTTCGCCATATAGGCGCAGCTTCTTGGCAATCCCCAGAAATTGCCCTGGCCCTACCGGAGATCCGTGCTCATCCAGCAGGCGTACCAGACATTCAAATTTTTCGATCTTTCCATTGCTGTTGCTAACAATCGGCTGAAAGTACGGAACGATGCGATCTTCATGCAAGGCCGTCTTTAAGCGTTGTGCCCACAGCAGGTTCTGCTCATATTCTTCACGTACCTTGAGGGCTGGGTCGTAGACTGCGTAATGGCGGTGCTGAAGGCGAGCCAGTTTCAAAGCAATATTGGCAGACGACAGCAATGTCTCTCCAGATGGGGCTGCTTGTGTGGACTCATTCTCGGTAGTCACGGCGCCTAAGGTCACGTTGACCCCGATTTCTTGTTCCTCCCAATGGAAAAGCGCAGTGTGTATGTAGGTAGACAGCGCATGCAGGTAGGTGTTCAGGGCGGCGCGGTCCAGTGCTGTATGGATCCGGATAGCGAACTCGTCACCGGGTAGTTTGTACAAGGCGGTACGCCCACTATTCAGACCGGTATCAAGAAACTTCTGCAATTTATCGCGCATCGAAACGAGGATGTGGTCACCGCATTGGTGGCCATAGAAATCGTTGATTTCTTTGAATGCATCGATATTGACCTGGATGAGGCTTTCTTGCTGTGGTGCCGCGGTTTCGCGTAGCAGTTTGGCCCGATTGGGCAAGCCCGTGAGTGAATCGGTGGACAGTGTTTCCAGCAACCTCAGAATATGGGCTACTACATACAGAATGACCCCTGAAAGTACCAGTAATACCAAGCCGGTAGTCAAGGCGATTTGGTAGTTGGTCTGGCGCATGGGCTCCAGTACGGCGTCAATTTCATCCTGCGGCACACCGATGCCGAAGACCATGCCCGCGCGGGTGCGCGACAAGAACATGGAATAGCTACGTCCTTGCACACCTAGCTGGTGGGTTTGTATCGGCAGTTGCATCTGCCCACCGCGGAAAGAGGTGCTCCCCGGTGGTGGTGTTGCGGGAAGCTCCAATGTCGACAATGCGTCCATCAGTGCTTGGTTGGTCGATGACTCGGACGACTGCGACAGACTGGACAGCTGGCGATTGTTGTTGTCCATCACGAACGCGAAGCTGCCCGGGGTGACATCGGCACCGCTGACCAGACGGATGATTTCTTCCGCGCGCCACGAGGTGGTGGCCAAGCCGATGAAACGGCCGTGTTCGTCGTGCATGGGTGTGGCCACCGTGACCAGGCCGTCGCTTTGCACGGCGTCGTAGTAGATGGGAGTCCAGTGGAAGATTTCCTTACCGGGTGATTTGTCGTTATCGTTCGTTGGCAGTGCGGCCACATACCAAGCTTGCTGGGAATAGGTATAGGCACTATCTGCATACGCTGGGATCAGTTGCACGGAGTTGTTTTTCCAGCCTGCATAGGCGGCAGCAGGCCAGATGTTCGGCGCAAACCAGATTCCTCCGCCCGACGCTTCGGGAAAATCACGGATCTTTTTCAGCAATGCGCTTTCTAGTTCGGTCCGACGCGTACGGCCGTTCTGCTGCTTCATGCTGTAGAGCAATTCGCCCAGGCGCGCTAGTGCGGCTGCGTTCTTCTCCATGATCTGGTGGCGGGCGTCGATACGGTCCAGGTTGCCATGGAAGGTTTCATCAATCTGGCGCGCGCGCAGTTTTGACATGGCCTCTTGGGAATAGCTCAGATTGAGCGAGGACATCACGCCCATGCCAGCCAGGAACAGCGTTACCAGCAGCAAGAGGATGAGCATGATGAGTTTTTTAATGGAGCTCATGCCTCCCTCAACCGTTGAACGCATTGGGGAGCCCATCAGTGCATGGTTTCCTGGGTACGCCGAGCTCGTTGCCGTGCATTTGCCAACTGCTCCGTTGACAGTTGGCGTGCAATTTCGTCGCGTGGTGCTGCCGCTGCACTTTGGCCGCCGGCGACCGCCAAGCTCAGCCAGACATAGGCTTGTATGGCATCAGCATCTACGCCCAGGCCCTGGGCATAGAGAGTGCCCAGGCGGTACTGGGCTTCAGGAACCCTTTGTTCCGCGGCGGCGAGCAGCCATTTGCGGCCTTTTGCCGGATCAGCGGTGGCTATGCCTTCACCCTGGGTATACATCTTGCCCATGTACAGCTGGGCATTGCCATGCCCTTGTTCCGCCGCTTGGGTGAAGTAGCGCAAAGCCAGTGCCAGATCGCGCTTTATGCCGTTGCCTTGGTAGTACATCTGGCCCTCCATGAACTGGGCTTCAGCCAGGCCTTGTGCGCTGGCCAGTTCGAACTGTTGCAGGGCTTTGGTTGGATTCTGCGGTAAGCCCTGCCCGCGAAGATACAGCTGCCCTAAATGCAGTTGCGCTTCGGGCAGACCCTGTGCTGCCGAACGCTGGGTCCATTGCACGGCTTCCGGCAATAGCTGCAGTACGCGGGCACTGAAGCCGAGGTTGTATTGCGCCCGAGCATCGCCAATTTCTGCTGGTTTTCGGCACGCGGCGTGGGCTTCGCGGTAGTTCTTGATGGCGAACGGCAGGTAGCAGTTGTCCAGGACGGCCTTGTCTTGCGTGGTTGTGGCGGAGCGCGCGGACGTTGATGGGGTTGTCGACATCGCAGATCCTGGAGCTGCACCAGCTCGACTCACCTGTTCGGCAAAAGCCTGGACGACTGCAGGGCAGGAGTAGCGGTAGCCGGTATCCAGTTTTTCCAAATTGGCAGCGGTTTTTTCGCGGCCGGCATAGCTGTCTGCGATGGCTGCACAACGCTTGTCGCGTTCAGCCCGTACCCTGTCCAGCGTGGGAGAACGACCCGGCCCGTGGCGTTCCAGGTAGCGGCTTAGCGGATCAATCGCTGGTTGTTCTAGCAGCTCGTTGATTTCACGCGTGGCTGGTGTCGTTGAAGCTTCCTTGGCAGCAGGAGCTACGGGGACATGGCTTGCACAGCCAGTGAACAACAAGAGCGACAAGCATGTAGTTAACCAATGCCGTATTGATGCAAGGCTTATATGCTGCGGTCTCGTAGAGGGGGAAGAGAGCAAAGGCACCGTATGAGTGTTTTCGGACACCATCAAAATGCGGTCCTTCTTAAGATATCCAGATGCTTGGTCCGCATAAGCGGTAAAAACGTGTGAGTGAGTTAGTGAAGCGAGCGAACAAATTGTCACTGAAATGGTTACATGTTTTACATATGCCTTGCAGCGCAAAAAAGCCTTCGGTGTGTGTTATTGCCTGAACTCTGTTCTTTTTGTTGAATCCTGATGGCGCTGTCGGTGCGACTTTGGGATGCGGCATGGCATTAATTTTGCTGGGCAGTAATGTTTGCATGCGACTCCACTACAGCGGCTGTCTTCATTTGTAGACCTACCGCTGCCAAAGTTATCCAAAGGTTGCCTATGCCCCAGTTTGTCCATACGGTAGGCGCCCATAGCTACCGCTTCCGCGATCTCCGCGAGCTGCTCGCCAAAGCCACGCCGCTGCGCTCCGGCGACCTGCTGGCCGGCGTGGCCGCCGGCAATGCCCAGGAGCGCGTGGCCGCGCAGATGGCGCTGGCTGACTTGCCCTTGGCCACTTTTCTGCAGCAACCGGTCGTGCCCTACGAGAGCGATGAAGTCACGCGTCTGATCATCGACAGCCACGACGCCGCCGCCTTTGCGCCCATCCAGCACCTGACGGTGGGCGACTTCCGCAACTGGCTGCTCAGCGACCCGGTGGACAGCGCGACGCTGGCCGCTGTGTCGCCCGGCATCACGCCCGAAATG
This sequence comes from Rhodoferax sp. GW821-FHT02C08, assembly GCF_059421805.1. NCBI lineage: Bacteria > Pseudomonadati > Pseudomonadota > Betaproteobacteria > Burkholderiales > Comamonadaceae > Rhodoferax > Rhodoferax sp. GW821-FHT02C08. The sequence continues at coordinate 36,414 of NZ_JBWKVR010000032.1, read as the reverse complement.
GCGGCGGCCGTCAGCAAGATCATGCGCAACCAGGATTTGATTCTGGTGGCCAAGAAATGCCGCGTCGTCACCGCCTTCCGCAACACCATCGGCTTGGAGCAGCGCCTGTCCACGCGCCTGCAGCCCAACCACCCGACCGACGACACCAGCGGCATCGCCGCCAGCGTGCTCGACGGCCTGCTATACGGCAGCGGCGACGCGGTGATCGGCATCAACCCGGCGACCGACAATGTGCCCCAGGTGATCAAAATCGTCACCATGTTGGACGCCATCATCCAGCGCTATGAGATCCCCACGCAAAGCTGCGTGCTGACCCATGTGACCAACACCATCCAGGCCATAGAGCGCGGTGCGCCGGTGGACCTGGTGTTCCAATCCATCGCCGGCACGCAGGCTGCCAACCGCAGCTTCGGCATCGACCTGGCCATCCTGGCCGAAGCGCGCAGTGCTGCCTTGTCGTTGAACCGTGGCACGGTGGGCGACAACGTGATGTATTTCGAAACTGGCCAGGGCAGCGCGCTGTCGGCCAACGCCCACCATGGCATGGACCAGCAGACTTGCGAGGCCCGCGCCTATGCCGTGGCCCGTGCCTTCAAGCCGCTGCTGGTGAATACCGTGGTCGGCTTCATCGGCCCCGAGTATTTGTTCGACGGCAAGCAGATCATCCGCGCCGGCCTGGAAGACCATTTCTGCGCCAAGCTCCTGGGCCTGCCCATGGGCTGCGACGTGTGCTACACCAACCACGCTGAGGCCGACCAGAACGATATGGACGTGCTGCTGACCCTGCTGGCCGCCGCCGGCTGCAGCTTCGTGATGGGCATTCCCGGCTCGGACGACATCATGCTGAACTACCAGACTACCTCTTTCCACGACGCGCTGTACGCGCGCCGCCTGCTGGGCCTGCGCCCGGCGCCCGAGTTCGAAGACTGGTTGCGCCGCATGCAGATTTTTGAAGGCGAAGGGGTAGCGCAGCTGGCGTCTGCATTGCCAGAACCGTTTGCCCAAGCACTGTTGGTGATGGCATGAGCGTAGTCCCGAATCCTTGGCATACCCTGCGCAGCCTGACCGCTGCGCGCATCGCCCTGGGCCGCACCGGCATCAGCCTGCCCACCACGCCGCAGCTCGAATTCCAATTAGCCCATGCCCGCGCTCGTGACGCCGTGCACCTGCCGCTGGACACCGCCCAGCTGGCGCAGGACCTGGGCGAGGTGCTGCCCGGCCACCCCGATGCCATCCAGCTGGCCAGCGCCGCACACGACCGTGGCACCTATCTGCAGCGCCCCGACCTGGGCCGCAGGCTGGACGCGACTTCGCACGACTTGCTGGAGTCTTTCTACCAACCCGCCCGCCCCTACGACCTGGCGCTGGTGGTGGTGGACGGCCTGTCCGCCCTGGCCATCGCGCAGAACGCCGCGCCCTTCATCCACGCCCTGCTGCAGCGCCTGGAGCCAGAGGACTGGTCGCTGGCGCCCACCACCATCGTCACCCAGGGCCGCGTGGCGATTGGCGACGAGGTCGGCCAGCTGCTGGGTGCCAAGACCGTTGTGGTGCTGGTCGGTGAACGCCCCGGCCTGAGCTCGCCCGACAGCATGGGCCTGTACCTCACCTGGGCACCCCATGTCGGCCTGACCGACGCCGCGCGCAACTGCATCTCCAACGTGCGGCCTGAAGGTCTGTCCTACTCAGACGCTGCCTACAAGCTGCACATGCTGCTGCGCGAGTCCCGCCGCCGCCAGCTGTCGGGGGTGGATTTGAAGGACGAGACGGTGGACGTGCTGGCGTCGGACAACGGCGCGATGCGGAACTTTCTGCTGCCTTGAGCCGGGACTAGAGCCTGCTGGCCGACTCCCACAGCTGGGTTGGTTGCAGCTGCGCGTACCAGGTGCTGAACTGTGAGCGGTAGGCCTGCCACGGTTCTGCCAGCGCCGGGCGCGGGTCTTGGCTCAATGCATAGGCCATGCCTTCAACAAACCATGTGGGCTTGAACAGCAATTGCACCACGCCGAGTTGCTGGCCTTGCAACTGGTGAATCAATTCATGCCGCACGTAGTACGGCTTCCAGGCACGTGGGCCGATGACGGTGCCGATAGTGCCGAGCGTGACGGCAGAACGATCCCCCAGGCCAAACGATTCCGCGCAGCCTTGGGTCGCGCAAAAAATGACGCGTGGCTCGCCTTGCAAGGCTTGCAGGTGCCTGGTCACAAAGGCATTGGCTTCCTGGTAGAGGGCGGTAGCCTGGGTCAGCTGCGCCATGTCATCTACACACATATACGCGGTGGGACAGGACACGCCCGCTAGCGTGGGCGCGATCACGCGCACCGGCCGTACCAAGGCCCAGCTGGCAACCGGTACCACGACCCCGAGTAGCAATGCCCAGCGCAAAAGTGAGGGCTTCTTTGGTGCAAAGGGCATGGTGAATCGCAATGGCTGCGGAGGGTGAAACTGGCTCAATCTTAGAGTGCCATGAAGGGATGGACCGCTTGGCCCATTCGCCGCGTACGGACGACGCTGGAGCTCATTCCGCCGGGCGCATCAGCCCGGCCAGCTCTGTGTGGCCGCGCGCCTGCAGCGTGTCGGCAGCACCTATGCGGTCGCGCAATTCGCGGTTTTGGCTGAGCTTGACTTTGCCCACTAGCGAGGTGATGGCGATCTCGATGCCTACGATGTTGCGCAGCATGCTGTCGATGTACTCGGGCGCCGAGTCGCCCATCTTCCATGGCGTGGGCTCAGTCGCTTCGTGGCGCCGCGTCAGGCGTGCCACGATGCCGCGTACAAAGCGTTCATCGTCACGCACGGTCAGCACGCCGTGGGCGTGCACCACCTCGTAGTTCCAGGTCGGCACCTGGCGGTGGGTTTCGTGTTTGCTGGGGTACCAGGTGGGCGAGATATAGGCCTGCGCGCCACGAAAAATCACCATCACCGGGCTGCCCGTGGGGCAGCGCTGCCACACCGGGTTGGCGCGGGCCACGTGGGCCGACAGCAGGCCATGCGGCCCCACGCCGGGGTCGAACTCGAAGGGCAGGTGGTCGGCGTCCAGCCCGCCGTCTGCGTGGCTGACCAAGGTGCCCAGGGGGTGTTCGCGGATGATGCGCTGCAGTTGTTCAGGCCGGTTTTCAGCGAAGTGCGCAGGGATGTACATGGTGTGGGTTGGAAGCGCTAGAGATGGCTGAATATCGCGTAAAACTGGCACAATCAGAAGAGCCAGTTTTGTGAATTTTTCATGGGCCAGTCTAAATCTTCGTTCGATCGCCGCGCTGGTGTGCCCGGTGCCGGGCGCCGTATTTACGATCTGTTGCGTGCGCAGATGGCCGACGCGACTTTGCCGGTGGGCGCGCCCGCACCGTCCACCCGGGCCCTGGCGGCCGACCTGGGCGTGTCGCGCACCACCGTCACCGCCGCCTACGAGCAACTGGCGGCTGAGGGCTTTCTCATCACCTCCAAGGGCCGGGCCGCTCGGGTTGCCGGCTCGTCGGCTGCGCCCGCAACGCCGCGTACAGCCGTGGGTCGGCGCGGCAAGCCGGTGCCTGCGCTGTCCGCATTCGGCCGCCGTGTGGCGGGCATGCAGATGCCGGGGCTGCCGGCGGCGGAGCCGGCCCGCATCGATTTCCTGTACGGGGCGGTGGCCTCGCGTGACTTTCCTACGCTGGCCTGGCGGCGGGCCTACCAGACTGAATTGCTGCGCCAGCAGCACAGCCTGTACTACGTGCCACCCCAGGGCGATGCGGCCCTGCGCCGCGCGCTGCAGGGCTATTTGCGGCGTGCGCGTGGCCTGGCTTGTGATGCTGAACAGATACTGGTGGTGCACGGTTCGCAGCAGGGCATCGACCTATGTGCACGGCTGCTGCTGGACGTGGGCGATGCCTTCGTGTTTGAAGATCCGGGCTACCTGATGGCGCGCCGCTGCTTCGAGGCCACGGGCGCCGCGTTGCTGGCGGTGCCGGTGGACACCCAGGGCCTGGACACCGCCAGCCTGCCCAGCGACGAGCGTGTGCGCCTGGCCTATGTCACGCCATCGCACCAGTTTCCATTGGGCGGTGTGTTGCCCATAGGCCGGCGCCTGGAACTGCTGCAGTGGGCGCAACGCCAGCGCGCCTGGATCGTCGAGGACGACTACGACGGCGAGTTCCGCTACGGCCAGCACCCGGTGGACGCGCTGCAGTCCATCCAGGCGGATGGGCGGGTGATCTACATGGGCACCTTCTCCAAGGCCTTGTCGCCGCAGCTGCGCCTGGGTTATCTGGTGCTGCCCGCCGAGCTGGTGCCGGTGTTTCGCCAGGCCAAGCGTCTGGCCGACCGCCATGCACCCGCGCTGGAGCAACGGGTGCTGGCCTCGCTGATCGACAGCGGTGTTTACGAGCGCCATGTGCGGCGCAGCCGCCGTGAGAACGAGCGCCGCCGTACGGCCCTGCTGGATGCGGTGGCGCGCTACCTGCCTGGCGATGCGCGTCTTGCCGGCACGGCAGCTGGGCTGCATGCCGTGCTGTGGCTGCCCTCGCTGCGGCCGCAGGACGAGCCGGCCTTGGCCGCGGCGGCCCGTGCGAGGGGTGTGGGCGTCTACCCGGTGTCACCGCTGTTCGCCAGCCCACCGTCGGGTGCCCAGCCCCGGCCGGCCGGCCTGGTCTTGGGCTACGCAAGCCTGGCGGTCGAACAGATTGCGCAGGGCGTGCAGATTCTGGCGGCGGCGGTTGCGGCCTGTTCCACCCGGTCTGGTTAGAGGTCAAATAGGCCGCTAGCGCACAAAGAAACTGCGCAGGTAGCTATTAATTTAGGAGCGTGACAAGGTTTCGGCGCTGGCAGCGACTTAACCCGGAATTTCCGGCTCCACCAGGTTTGCCAGCTGTGCCAGCGACTCCTGCCAACCCAGGTAGCACATCTCCACGGGGATGACCTCGGGAATGCCAGACTGCTCGATGTGCACTTCCGTGCCGCACAAGACGGGCTTGAGGCTGACCGTCACAAAAATCTCACCCGGCAAATTGGGATCGTCAAAGGTGTCGGTGTACTGGATCAGTTCGTTGGGGATCAGCTTCTTGTATTCGCCGCCAAACGAATGGCCCAGCCCGGTGGAAAAGTTCTCGAACGACATCTTGAAGCTGCCGCCGACTTTGGCTTCCATATGCTGCACCTTGCAGACGAAACCATAGGGCGGCAACCATTTGGTGATGGCCGCGGCATCCAGAAATGCGCGGTAGATTTTCTCCGGCCGGGTTTTCAGCACGCGGTGCAGGCGGACAGTTCCAGTAGCCATGCTCGGATCTCCTTGGACAGAAACAGGGAGGGCCATTGTCTGCCGCTCGCGCGGCTAAGGCCAGTGCCTGGCGGGATCTCTATTCGCCAGTCGGGGTTTACTGCAGGCCCAGCGCCTTGCGCAGCTCTGCCTTGGCGGCTTCGAAATCGGTGTTGAATGTGGGGCTGGCCAGCAGGGTTGCGGCCATGGCACTGCCGGCACGGCGGCCTGCATCTAGATCGTTGGGATAGTGCATGCCACCGATGACACGGCTTTCGGCGTAGTCGTTGGCGCGCGCAAAGATGGCCGCCCGTTGTTCCGGCAGCATGCTGCTCAACACGATGGCCATCATGGTGGAGCGCGAGGTGTGGCCCGACGGGTAGGACCCGCTTTTGGACGGCTTCACCAGGGGCTTGATGTCCGGGTTGTTCAGGAACGGACGTGTACGGCCAAAGAAGGCCTTGACCGGGTCCACCACGGCGTCTTCGGTGTCGCCCATGCGCGCGAACATGGCGGTGAACAGGGGCAGGTTGGCCGGCTTGAAGTTGGCCCCCAGTACTGTGGAGAACATGGCGTACACCGTTTCTTCGGCGTCGCTGTTGGCCAGTGCAATGCGCTCGGGCGTGGCCGCTTTTTGCGCCGCCAGCACCAGCATCTGTTGGGCGCGGTCCTCGGCGCTACCGTTGGCTACGGGTGCGGGCATGAAGGGGATGATGTCCAGCTGCTTATGGGTAAGGTAGGGGCTTTCCGCGGCAAATGCGTTGAAGCTTAAAGCGATGGCACAGCCCAGCAGGGCACGGCGGATGAACATAGGTGTTTCCCAAATAAACCCCGCATTGGATAGAGGAAATATTTCAAATGCGTGACGATTTGGAGACCGTTTTTTAGCTTTGCAGGACAAAAGCGTGTGGCGCCAAGACAGTACGATCAAGCATTTCCATCCACTTACTCTTCAGAAAGACTCCCATGCCTCTGCAACGCATCAACCCCGGCAACCGACTCTGCGACGCCACCATCCACAACGGCGTGGCTTACCTGGCCGGTCAGATTCCAGAAGACGCCAGCCTGCCCATCGCCGCCCAGACCCAGAGCGTGCTGGACCAGATCGACACCGTGCTGGCCCAGGCCGGCAGCGACAAGGCGCACATCCTCAGCGCCACCATTTATCTGTCCAGCATGGGTGACTTCGCCGCCATGAATGCGGTGTGGGACGCCTGGATTGGCACCACCGGCATCGGCCCCGCCCGCGCCACGGTCGAGGCCCGTCTGGCCCGCCCCGAGATCAAGGTCGAGATCATGGCGATTGCCGCCGTCAAATAATGATGAAATAGCCCGCTGGCGCAGATAAGACCTGCGCTAGCAGCTATGAAGTTTGTAGTAAACCCAGGGGCAAAGCTGTGAGCGATTCATCACCATTGCCAAACGCTGCAGATATTTTTGACCGCTCCTGGCAACGCGCCTGGCGGGGTCTGGGCGTAGCCGTACCGGCGGCTGGGCTGCAGGCGCGCTTGTTGGCTTGCTATGCCGAACCGCAGCGCCACTACCACAGCCTGCAGCATCTGCGCGAGTGTCTTGAGGCGCTGGAAACCAGTCTGCATCTGGCACAGCAGCCGGCCGAGGTCGAGCTGGCTTTGTGGTTCCATGATGCGGTGTACGCGCTGCAGCGATCGGACAACGAGCAGAAAAGCGCAGACTGGGCGCGCGATGCGTTGCTGGCTGCAGCCCTGCCGCCGGCTTTATGCCAGCGCGTGCATGACCTGGTCATGGCGACGCGGCACAGCGCTGCACCCGAGGCTACGGACGAGCAACTTCTGGTGGATATAGACCTTGGTATTCTGGCCGCACCCGCCACCCGGTTTGCAGAATACGAGCGCCAGATTCGTGCCGAATACGCTTTCGTGCCGGGCTGGATATTCCGGCGCAAGCGCCGGGCCGTGCTGCAGTCCTTTCTGGACCGGTCGCATATTTACAGCACGCCCCATTTCTTCGCATTGCATGAAGCCGCTGCTCGGATTAATCTGGAGGCGGCGGTAGCCTAGGCGTTGCTTCTTTCGACCGCCATCTGGTCGATGTTGGTATTGATCCGCTCCACAAAGCTGGCGAGTTGGGCGATCTCCTCTGGAGTGAAGCCAATCAGCGCTTGCGCCTTCAGCACTTCCATCATCGCCCTGACCTTGGGCATGCGCTTGGCCGCCGTGGTGCTTAGCGAGATCAGCCGGCTGCGTTTGTCCGCGGGGTCGGGGACGCGCTCCACCAGGCCGTCGCGCTCCATGCGGTTCAGCAGCTGGGCCATGCTGGGTTGCTCTACCTGCGCAATGCGGGCCAGCTCGGCCTGCGACAGCGCCTTGCCACCCTTGAGCCCCATCAACACCGGCATTTGGCCCGTGGCGAAACCCAGGTCGCGCAGCTCCACATCGGCGATGCGGGCAAAGCTGCGGTGCGCACGGCCTATGAGCTTTAGCGGGTTGGGGGGTAAATGGTCATCGCTCATATATCGTATTGACAATACATAGGAGGCTATATTAATATATAGGCACCTATATTAAATTTCAAATTCAACCATCGCCTATGCAACAGCATCTTTACCTGCCATTATCTGCGCCAGCCCTGCCTTCGCGGCACACTGCGCAGTACTTTGAGTGGCCCATCGCATGACATCCACCACCCCCCACAAGGCCGCGCCGGCCAAGTTCACCCGCTACCAGACCTTTGTGGCGGGCCTGCTGGCGGCGTTGCAATTCGCTGTGATTCTGGACTTCATGATCATGTCGCCACTGGGTGCGCTGATCATGCCCGCACTGCAGATCAGCACGCGCCAGTTCGGCATGGTCGTGTCGGCCTACGCCTTCAGCGCCGGCCTGTCGGGCCTGCTGACGGCGGGCTTCGCGGACCGCTTCGACCGCAAGAAGCTGCTGCTGTTTTTCTATACCGGTTTTGTGCTGGCCACGCTGTGGTGCGGGCTGGCGCCGAACTATGAAATGCTGCTGCTGGCGCGTGTGGTGACGGGCATTTTTGGCGGCGTCATCGGTTCGGTGGTGATGGCCATTGCGGCCGACCTGTTTGCCCCGCAGCAGCGCGGCCGCGTCATGGGCGTGATCCAGACGGCCTTTGCCGCCAGCCAGGTGTTGGGCTTGCCTGTGGGCCTGTATCTGGCCAACCGCTGGAATTGGCACGCCCCGTTTCTGGCGATGGTGGTGGTCGGGGGCATTGGCGGACTGGTTATCGTCCTGGGCATGAAGCCGGTGGCCGACCACCTGCGCATTCCGCAGGAGAAAAGCGCCTTCATGCACCTGTGGCATACCGTGGTCGAGCCGCGCTATCTGATGGCTTTTGCCACCACCGCGCTGCTGACCACCGGCGGCTACATGCTGATGCCGTTCAGCAGCGCGTTCATCGTGAACAACGTGGGCATCGCCATGGAGCGTTTGCCTACGATCTACCTGATCACCGGTGCGTTCACCATCTTTGTTGGCCCGCTGGTCGGCCGGGCGGCGGATACCTGGGGCAAGCTGCCGGTGTTTTTCGTGGGCAGCGCTTTGACCATTGCCATGGTGCTGGTCTACACCCACCTGGCCGCTGTGCCCTTCTGGCTGCTGGTGCTGGTCAACGTGGTGCTGTTTGTCGGCATCTTCTCGCGCCTGATTCCGTTCCAGGCCATGTCCAGCATGGTGCCGGAGGCGACCCAGCGTGGCGCCTACAACGCCATCAGTGCCGCCATCCAGCAGCTGGCCGGTGGCTTGGCATCGCTGGTGGCCGGGCATATCGTGTCGTTTGGTGCGGATGGCAAGCTGCAGAACTACGGCGTGATCGGCTATGTGGTGGTCGGCTCCACGTTGACGGCGGCTTTCCTGGCATGGCGGGTGCACCAGGGCCTGCAGTTGCGCGGCACGGCAGCCCCAAGCTTGGCCCAGGCCAGCTAGCGGCTTTTTTCATGGCTGTTCCAGCGCGACGGCCAGCCGCTGGAGATGCGGGTGCGCGTGTTGGTGGACTTTCTGTGTGGCTGAACCTGCTTATTTACCCCGCGGCAGGCCTTGGAACAGCGAAGCAAATTTGTTGACCACGTAGGGCGCAAACAGCGTCATGCCCGAGACCAGAAAGTTCACCACCCGCTCCAGGCTGTCCGGCACCTGGCCGGTACGGCCCAGCGAGAACAGGGCCAGCGCGCCAAAGCCGATGAACAGAAACAGGATCGCCACCATGCCCATCAGTGCGATCACGCGGCTGCTGCTGGCGCGCATCTGGGCCGCCAGCAGGGGCTTGCCATCCGGGCCCAGCTGCAGGCTGCGGGTGGTGTTGCCGGCGGCATCCTTCACCTCGGTATAGACCGGCAAATCCACTTCTTCGGACAGGGCGTCGGCCAGCGACCAGCCGACCGATTGCTTCAAGGCCGCGCGTATTACGCAGATGGCCACTACCGCGCCGAACAGCGCCAGCAGCGGTATGAAATACAGCAGCCAGGTGGCCAGCGGTAACCAGGGCGGAGGTGCTGGGGTCGGCGTCTGGGCGTGGGCCAAGGCCGCCAGGGACATGGCGACGGCGGCGTATATGCGTGGGGTACGCGGGATGCGGAATGTGCACTGCATAAGACCTCCGATGCGCAGCACCCGAGGCGCCGACCGCCGCCACTATGCACCTGCTAGCGGCCTGGCGGAAGCGGCTTTGTACCAGGGCCGTCCGCCATCTGGAGGATGGGGCGCGCGCTTGTCAGCGGATGTCGATCTGGTACTCGAAACCGTCAGCCGCGCCCCAGGTGCTGCGCCATTCGATGGGCCGCCCGGCAAAGTCGAAAGCCACGCGGTGCACGCGTATCAGCGGGCTGGCCACCGCGACCTTTAGCAGCGCCGCCAGTGCCGCGCTGGCCGACTCCACGCGCAGGGTTTCGGTGGCCGAGGCCACGACCTGCCGGCACTCTTTTTCATACAGCGGATACAGCAGGTCTTCGAACGCGTCGAGTTGCAGGGTCTCGATCGCCTGGAAGCCGTCGCGTGGCAGCCAGATGTCTTCGGCCAGCACAGGTTCGTTGTCGATCAGGCGTAGGCGCGACAAATGGATGGCGCTCTGCGCCGGGTCCAGGCGCAGGGCGCTGCGCACCTCGGTATCGGGCTGGGCCAGTTCCCGGCTCAGCACGCGGGCACGGGGCTTTACCGCTTCGCCGCTGCGGCTTTTGAAGCGGAAGAAGCGGAACAGCGAGGAGTCGAAGCGAGGCCGGCGTATGAAGGTGCCCTTGCCCTGGCTGCGCGTCAACGCCCCTTCGGCCACCAGCAGGTCGATGGCCTTGCGGAGCGTGCCGGTGGATACCGCGTAGCTGTCGGTCAGCTCGGCCTCGGTAGGGATCGCCTGCTCCGGTAGCCATTCCGACGCGGCAATGCGGCGCGCCAGGTCGTCACGGATTTGCTGGTAGCGGGGCAGGCGGTCGTCCATAGGGGCTTGCAACTGGCGTGCACTCATGTAGATGTTCAAAGGAATTTCGACTGTACCAGTCTGCGGCTGCGCACCGGTATGCGGGGCTGCCTAGGGTTTCTACTGCTTTCGAATATTGGCCTGGCTTCTAGAATTCATACAGTCATCTATATGTTTATATAACAAGGTCTGAAGGAGATTTATGTTTACTTGGTACAAACAAGGAACGCCCACCGAGCGTAAAACCTTCTGGGCCTGCTTTGCCGGCTGGGGGCTGGACGCACTGGATGTGCAGATGTTCACCCTGGCCATTCCGGCCATCATTGCGGCCTTTGGCATCGATAAGGGCCAGGCCGGGCTGATCAGCAGCGTCACGCTGGTGTCTTCGGCGCTGGGCGGCTGGGTGGCCGGTGCGCTGTCGGACCGCTTTGGCCGTATCCGTACGCTGAAATGGACCATCGTCTGGTTCGCGGGCTTCACCTTCTTGTGCGCCTTTGCCCAGACCTTTCCGCAGCTGCTGGTGCTCAAGGCGTTCCAGGGTTTTGGCTTTGGCGGCGAATGGGCGGCCGGTGCGGTGCTGATGGCCGAGACCATTCGTGCGGAAAACCGTGGCAAGGCGATGGGCGCCGTGCAAAGTGCCTGGGCCGTGGGCTGGGGCGCGGCCGTGTTGCTGTTCACAGTTGCCTTTTCGTGGTTGCCACCGGACATGGCCTGGCGCGTGATGTTTGCCGTGGGGCTGCTGCCAGCCTTGCTGGTGGTTTACATCCGCCGCAGCCTGAAAGAGCCCGTGCGCGCCGCAGCAGTGGCCGGTGCCGACGTGGGTGGCATCTGGTTCAACCTGGCCAAGATATTCCGGGCGGACGTGCTCAAGACCACGCTGCTGGGCGCCATTCTGGGTACCGGCGCGCATGGCGGCTACTACGCCATCATGACCTGGCTGCCGACCTATCTGTCCAAGGAGCGGCATCTGTCTGTGCTCAGCACGGGCGGCAATCTGGCGGTGGTGATCATTGCCTTCTGGTGCGGCTGCATGGCCAGTGCGCAGCTGATAGACCGCATCGGCCGGCGCCGCAATGTCGCACTGTTTGCCGCCTGCTGCATCGTCACGGTGCTGGCCTATGTGTACCTGCCCCTGAGCGACGCGGCCATGCTGGTGCTGGGCTTTCCGCTGGGCTTTTTTGCGGCGGGCATTCCGGCCAGCCTGGGCTCGCTGTTCAACGAGTTGTACCCAGCCGACATGCGCGGTGCAGGCGTAGGCTTTTGCTACAACTTTGGCCGCATTGCGTCCGCCATCTTCCCCTTCCTGGTGGGCTATATGAGCCAGTCCATGCCCCTGGGCGAAGCCATCGGCATCGACGCCGCCATTGCCTACGGGTTGGCCATGGTGACGGTGTTGTGCCTGCCTGAAACCCGCGGCCGTGCGCTGACAATGCAAGCTGCATGAACTCGCGTAGAGACTTCAACACCACGGTGTTGGGTCTGACGGCCGTCACACCTCTGGCCGCCTGCTCCCACCTTATGTCCCACTCCCCAGTGCAAGCCATAGACTGCCACGCCCATGTGTTCCACCGCAGTTTGCCCATGCCGGACAGGCGGCGGGCCCCCAGCGGCTATGACGCGCCCCTGAGTGCGTATCTGCAGCAGCTGGACAGCCACGGCATGAGCCATGGCGTGCTGGTACAGCCCAGCTTTCTGGGCACCGACAACCACTATCTGGTCGAATGCCTGCGGCAGCAGCCACAGCGATTGCGCGGCATTGCCGTGGTGGAACCGGCGGTGGACGCTGCCGAGCTGGACCGCCTGGCCCAGGCCGGCATCGTCGGCATACGCTTGAATCTGGTGGGTCTGCCCAACCCTGACCTGCGCGGCGCGCCCTGGGCCGGCCTGCTGGGCTCTATTCGGCGTCTGGGCTGGCAGGTGGAGGTGCACCAAAGCGCGGGTGCCTTGCAAGGCGTGGTCGATCCGCTGCTGGACGCGGGGCTACCCGTCGTGGTGGACCATTTCGGCCGACCCGATGCCCGGCTGGGCGTGGACGACCCGGGCTTCCGGTACCTGCTGGAGCGCGGCCGCAGCCGCCAGGTCTGGGTCAAATTGTCAGGGGCTTACCGCAATGGCAGCCAGGGTGCGGGCGAGGCGACAGCCCTGTGTGCTCTGCCTTTGCTGCGCGCGGCTTTCGGCCTGGACCGCCTGCTGTGGGGCAGCGACTGGCCGCATACCCTGTTTGAGCAAACCACCAACTACACCGCCCAGCGCGAGGCGCTGGACCACTGGCTGCCACTGGCGGACCGCCAGCAGGTCTTGTGGGACACGCCAGCCGCCTTGTTCGGTTTCACATAAAAAAAGCCGCTAGCGCAGGCATCACCTGCGGCAGCAGCTCTTTATTTAATAGCAAACAGGCCGGGCGATCAGCTCAGGTGCTTGCCGATCAGCCCGGTCAGCTCGAACATGCTGACTTGCGGTTTGCCGAACACCGGTTCCAGCAGCGCATCGGCGTTGATGTTGCGCTTGTTGGTCGTGTCCTGCAGGTTGTTGGCCTTGATGTAGTCCCACATCTTCTTGACCATTTGCGGGCGCGAAGCGGCTTCGCTACCCACTACCGCAGCCAGTGCCGGGCTGGGCGTCAGGCCGCCGGTGGTGGCGGTCTTGCGCGGGGTTTTGGCGGCTGCGGTTTTCTTGGCAGCGGCCTTTTTAGCGGGCGCTGCCTTCTTGGCCGGCGCGGCTTTTTTGGCCGCAGCCGATTTGGCGGCTGCACCAGCTGCACCTGGTCTAGGTGGGAACTTGCTGGGAGCGAACTCGAAGTTCACCTTGCCGGCTTCCGCGTCCCAGGCCAGGAAGGCCTTGAAGTTGCGGCGCGTGCGCATGGAGACGAACTTATCCAGCAGATCGGTCTTGCCGGTGGTTAGCAGCTTGTGCATCTGTTCGGGCTCCACCGTTTGCTGCAGGATGATCTTGCCGCTCTTGAAGTCACAGCTGGGCGTGGGGTGGGCCTGGGTGGGCACGCTCTTTTCGCACACATAGTTGGCGCCGTGCTCGTGCACCGGGCTGCCGCACTTGGGGCAGTTGCCCAGGTTGGCTGCGGCGCTGAAGTCCACCAGCTCGCCGGTTTCCTCGCCGGCCTTGTCGTCGCCGAAGTCGAACTCCAATTTGTAGTTCTTGGTTTCTTCATCAAACTTGATGAGCATTTCGGCGGTGAACGGCCAGCCGGCTTTGGAGCGGAAGCCGTCCAGCGGGCCAATGCGGCGGTCGCGCATGAATTGTTCGACCTCGGCCGGTTCGAAAGTGCGGCCTGCGGGCGATTTGCCGAAGGAGAAACCGCAGCCTTCGCTGTGGCCATCGGCACCGGTACAGGTGTAGCGGCGGTAGTTTTCTTTCACGATGCCACCGCAATTCGGGCATGGCGCGGACAGGGTGGCGTAGTCACCGGGAATGGTGTCGCGGTCGTATTCCTTGGCCTTTTTCACCAGGCGCTCGGTCATGGCGGCGATCTCGGCCATGAAGGTGGCGCGGCTGATCTGGCCGCGCTCCATTTGCGACAGCTTGTATTCCCACTCGCCGGTGAGCTCGGCGTGGCACAGCTCTTCCACATCCAGGCCGCGCAACAGCGTCATCAGCTGGAAGGCCTTGGCCGTGGGGATCAGCTCGCGGCCTTCGCGCAGCATGTACTTTTCGGCGATCAGGCCTTCGATGATGCTGGAGCGGGTGGCTGGCGTGCCCAGGCCCTTCTCCTGCATGGCTTCGCGCAGTTCGTCGTCGTCGATAGTCTTGCCGGCGCCTTCCATGGCGCCCAGCAGCGTGGCTTCGGAGTAGCGGGCCGGTGGCCGGGTTTTCAGTGCCTTGGGGTCGGCCGAGGCGGTCTGCACCACTTCGCCCGGCTTCACCAGCACCAGGTTCTTGCCGTCTTTTTCATCGTCGTCGTTGACGGCTTCCTTGCCGTAAATGGCCAGCCAGCCCGGCTTGACCAGCACCTTGCCGTCGCTGCGGAACGCGTACTTCTTGCCCTCAGTCGCCACCGTGCTGATGCGGGTGGTGACCTGGTATTCGGCGCTGGGGAAGAACACCGACAAAAAGCGGCGCACCACGAAGTCGTACAGCCGCTGTTCTGCCTCGCTCAGGCCGCTCGGTGCTTGCAGCGTGGGGATGATCGCAAAGTGATCGCTGACCTTGCTGTTGTCGAACACGCGTTTGGTGGGCTTCACATAGTTGCCGTCCACCGCTTGCTTGGCGAAGGGTGCCAGGTGCTTCATGCCGCTATTGGCCAGCATGCCCATGGTTTCCTTGACCACGGGCAGGTAGTCTTCGGGCAGGGCGCGCGAATCGGTACGCGGGTAGGTCAGCGCCTTGTGGCGTTCGTACAGGCTTTGGGCCAGGGCCAGCGTGGTCTTGGCGCTGAAGCCGAAGCGGCTATTGGCCTCGCGTTGCAACGAGGTCAGGTCGAACAGGGCGGGCGATGCCTGCGTGGTGGGCTTGCTTTCTTCCGTCACCGTGGCGGGCTTGCCGCGGGCGGCGTTGGCAATGGCTTGCGCCTCGGCTGCGTTCCAGACGCGGTCGGCGCGCTGCTCGGCGTCGGGCTGGCCGTCTGGGCCGGGCGGCGGTTTTTTCCAGTCGGGGTTGAACCATTTGCCGGGGTAGTTGCCGGCTTCGGCATCGAAAGTGCCGTGGATTTCCCAGTAATCGCGGCTGACGAACTTGCGGATTTTTTCTTCGCGCTCCACTACCACCGACAGCGTGGGCGTCTGCACCCGACCCACCGTGGTCAGGAAGAAGCCGCCGTCGCGTGAGTTGAACGCGGTCATGGCGCGGGTGCCGTTGATGCCCACCAGCCAGTCGGCCTCGGAGCGCGAACGGGCCGCATCGGCCAGGCCCTGCATCTGCGCTTCGCTGCGCAGCGCGCTAAAGCCGTCGCGGATGGCCTGCGGTGTCATGGACTGCAGCCACAGCCGGCGCACCGGCTTGGCCAGGGGCTTGGAGCCGCCGGCGTACTGCTCGATCAGGCGGAAGATCAGCTCACCCTCGCGGCCCGCGTCACAGGCGTTGATGATGTCGGTCACATCTTTGCGCTTGGCCTGCTTGACCACGGCGTTGAGGCGAGTTTTTGTTTTATCGACGGGTTTTAGGTCGAAATACGGTGGAATTACCGGCAGATGCGCAAAACTCCATTTGCCGCGCTTGACGTCGAATTCCTCCGGCGCCTGGATCTCCACCAAGTGGCCGACCGCGCTGGTCACCACGTATTTTTCGCTCTCGAAATACTCGTCGAACTTCTCGAATTTGCCAGCGGTCGGTGTGAGCGCACGCACGATGTCTTGCGCCACCGAGGGTTTTTCGGCAATCACCAGGGTTTTTGTCATAACTTCACTTTGCCAATTTTTGAATTTGTGCGGACTTTGTCTGAGCGGCGTCAACCAGGGTGGGGCCACTTCTACAATCCGGCTTTGTCCCATTTCGCGCACAAATTCGCGGATGGGCTCCTTATTTAAGTTAACAGAGTTTTGCCGTGACTTCCAAAACCCGACCGAAAGCCGCTAGAAATCCAGGCCGTCGCATCCAGGTTCGCCGTTCCGGCGTGCATGGCAAGGGCGTTTTTGCGCTGCAGAACATCGCCGCCGGCGATGTAGTGGCCGAGTACGTCGGCGAAATCATCACCTGGCAGGAAGCCCAGGACCGGCACCCGCACGACCCCAGCCAGCCCAACCACACCTTCTATTTCCATGTGGACGCAGACCGGGTGATCGACGCCAATTACGGTGGCAATTCCTCACGCTGGATCAACCACGCCTGCGAGCCGAACTGCGAAACCGATGAGCAGGACGGCCGCATCTTCATCATCGCCCTGCGCGACATCGCCGCCGGCGAAGAGCTGAACTACGACTACGGCCTGATGCTGGAAGAGCGCTACACCCCCAAGCTCAAGGCCGAATACCCCTGCTGGTGCGGTGCCCCCAGCTGCCGCGGCACGCTGCTGGCGCCTAAACGCCGCCTGAGCAGGCTGCACAAGTGATGCGCTGGCCCGCCGAGGCGATCTGGGAGGCGGTGTCGCCGCAGTGGCCGGACTTCACGGTCGAGGTGCTGCCGCAGATAGCCTCCACCAACAGCGAGCTGATGCGCCGCGTGCGCGCTGGCCGCTGCGAGCCCACCTTGCTGGTGGCCGAGCAGCAAACCGCCGGCCGGGGCCGCCTGGGCCGTGACTGGCACAGCCAGGTGGGCGATTCGCTGACTTTCTCTGTCTCCCTGCCGCTGGCGCCGGCGGATTGGGCTGGCCTGTCGCTGGCCGTGGGCGTGAGCGTGGCCGAGAGTCTGCACTCGGACATCCAGCTCAAGTGGCCCAACGACCTTTGGTTGCAGGGGCGCAAGCTGGCTGGCGTGCTGATCGAAACCGCCGGCGCAGGTGAGCAGCGCTCGGTGGTGGTGGGCGTGGGCATCAATATCGCGCCGCGTGCATCCGAGGGCTTGTCCACCCCGCCCGCCTGCCTGCAGGAGCTGCTGCCCGACGTGGATGCGGGGGAAGCCCTGCTGCGCGTGGCGCCGCCGCTGCTGCAGGCCTTGGCGGCCTTTCAATTGGCCGGTTTGGCGCCCTTCCTGTCCGGCTTTGCCCGGCGCGACCTGCTGTGCGGCAACGCGGTGACCCTGAGCAACGGCACCGTGGGCATGGCGCGCGGTGTAGATGCGCAGGGCGGCCTGCTGCTGCAAACCCCTGCGGGCATGCAGACCGTGACCAGTTCCGAGGTCAGCGTGCGCCCCGCTGCGCCGGCAACACCTGGATCGACCGGAGCATGACCATGGGAAGCAAGACCATGCTGCGCGCGTTGCTGCTGTCCCTGGTGCTGGCCAACGCCCTGTTTTTTGCCTGGTCGCATGGCTTGCTGGCCGCCTATGGCCTGGCGCCGGAGCAGCAGTCCGAGCCGCAACGCC
Organism: Rhodoferax sp. GW821-FHT02C08; assembly: GCF_059421805.1. Lineage (NCBI taxonomy): Bacteria > Pseudomonadati > Pseudomonadota > Betaproteobacteria > Burkholderiales > Comamonadaceae > Rhodoferax > Rhodoferax sp. GW821-FHT02C08. The sequence continues at coordinate 18,878 of NZ_JBWKVR010000032.1, read as the reverse complement.
TGCAGCAGCAGATCCACCCCGAGATGCTGGTGGTGCTGACGCCCGAGGCCGTGGCGGCAGCCGCAACTGCGGCCTCTGCTGCCAGCGCGCCGGCTTCGGCTCCGGCCATAGCGGCGAACGAGCCCACCGAATGCTTGGTGGCCGGCCTGTTTGACGCAGCACGTGGCAAGCAGTTGAGCGATGCCTTGGCAGCCCTGCCAGCGGGTTCCTGGTCACTGGATGAAGCCACCGATCCAGGCCGCTGGATCGTCTATATGGGCCGCTACCAGACGGCCGAGTTCACCGACCGCAAAAAGGCCGAGCTGCGCGGCCTGCACGTCAAATACGAAGCTGCGCCCCCATCGCTGGAACCCGGCATTCTGTTGGGCCGTTTCGACAGCGAAGCGGCAGCCAATAAATCCCTGGGCGACCTGGCCCAGCGCGGCGTGCGCACCGCCAAGGTGGTGGTCGAGCGGCCCGAGCAGCACGGCCTGCAGCTGCGCCTGCCAGCGGTGGACGCGGCGCTGAAGACCCAGCTCGACGGCCTGAAGACCGCGTTGGCGGGCAAGCCGCTGCGGGCCTGCCCGGCCAACTAGGTCTATCGATGCCCTCGCTACAACGCCCCGAGGCCGTGGATGTGCTGATCTACCTGGCTAAGTGGATCGGCCTAGCCATGCTGGTGGCGGTGCTGGCGGGCAGTGCGTCTGCCTTCTTTCTGTTTGCTCTGGAATGGGCCACGCAAACCCGCATCGCCCACCGCTGGCTGTTGCTGCTGCTGCCGTTCGCCGGCTTTGGCGTGGGCTGGCTGTACCTGCGCTTTGGCCAGCGTGTGGAGGCGGGTAACAACCTGCTGATTGACGAGATCCACGACCCGAAGGCCACTATCCCCTTGCGCATGGCGCCGCTGGTGCTGTTCGGCACCGTGGTGTCGCATCTGTTTGGCGCGTCCGTGGGGCGCGAGGGTACGGCGGTGCAAATGGGCGGCGCGCTGGCCGACCAGCTCACGCGCCTGTTTCGTTTGCACGCCGAAGACCGCCGCATGGTACTGATGGCCGGCATCAGTGCTGGCTTTGCCTCGGTGTTCGGCACGCCGCTGGCCGGCGCAATTTTCGGGCTGGAGGTGCTGGCCCTGGGCCGCATGCGTTTCAACGCCCTACTGCCCTGTCTGGTGGCCGCCATCGTGGCCGACCAGGTGGGCCTGTTGTGGGGTGTGCACCATACCCATTACGTCGTGCCACTGGTGCCGCCCGTGGCCGCCTGGCCGCTGCTGGCCATGGTGCTGGCGGGCTGCCTGTTCGGCCTGACCGGCAAGCTGTTTGCCGATGCCACCCATGCCTTGGGCGCTTTCATGAAAAAGCACATCGCCTACAGCCCCTTGCGCCCCTTCCTGGGCGGCGTGGTGGTGGCTACCGTGGCCTGGTTCTGGCTGGGCGCAGACCGCTACATCGGCCTGGGCATCCCCACCATCGTGGATGCCTTCCAGCACCCGCTGGCCATTACGGACTACTTGGGTAAGTTCGCCTTCACCGTGGCCTCGCTGGGCACGGGCTTCAAGGGCGGCGAAGTGACCCCGCTGTTCTACCTGGGCGCCACCCTGGGCAATGCGCTGGCGCCGCTGCTGCAGCTGCCCTTCCCTCTGCTGGCCGGCGTGGGCTTTGTGGCGGTGTTTGCCGGTGCGGCGAATACACCGCTGGCTTCCACCCTGATGGCCATGGAATTGTTTGGTGCCGAAATCGGGGTTTACGCAGCACTGGCCTGCGTAGCCAGCTATCTTTTTTCAGGGCATAGCGGTATTTACAAAGCGCAGCGCGTGGGCCATGCCAAGCTACGTGCCGCACCTGAAAACATACGCCTAGGCGACCTGGCGGCCCACCAGCAAGACCTGGCGCGCAAGGCTGCTGCCAACGACCCCCAACCCTAGGAAACCTGCCGTGCAAATCCAAGCCCACGAAGTCGATTTGAGCACCCCCACCGGCCCCATGCGCTGCTATGTGTACCGGCCCAAGGACGGCGGCGCTGCCAAGCCCCGGCAGTACCCGGCCATCATCCTGTATTCCGAGATTTTTCAGCAGACCGGTCCGATACGCCGCAGCGCGCAGACCATGGCCGGCCACGGCTACATCGTCATCGTGCCCGAGGTGTTCCATGAGCTGAACCCCATCGGCACCGTGCTGGGCTACGACGACGCAGGCCGCGACAAGGGCAATGCCGACAAGGTGGCCAAGACCCTGGAGGCGCACGACAGTGACACCCAGGCCATCATCGACTACGCCGCCAGCCTGCCTTACTACGCCGGCAGCATAGGCGCCATGGGCTTCTGCCTGGGTGGCGGCCTGGCCTACCGCGCGGCGCTGAACCCGGCGATTGCCGCTACATCGTGCTTCTATGCCACCGACATCCATTCGGGCATGGTGCCGTCCCAGCCTGGCAATGACAGCCTGGGCCGCACCGGCGAAATCAAGGGTGAGCTGCAAATGGTCTGGGGCAAGCAAGACCCGCACATCCCCGCCGCAGGCCGCGCCCTGGTCTACCAAAAGCTCAGCGACAGCGGCGTCAACTTCACCTGGCACGAGTTCAACGGCGTGCACGCCTTCATGCGCGATGAAGGCGAACGTTTTGATGCGGAACTGCAGCTGCTGGGCTACCAGCTGGCGCTGAGCCTGTTCCGCCGCGTGCTGTACTAAACCCTAGAGCGGCAATATCGCCAGCCGCCACAGCGTCGTCAGCTCGGCTGCACGCGCAGCATGCAGGGGCGCATTGGCGTCGGTAGCCTTGGGGTGTTGAGGCTTGGCGTCCAGCCGGCCCAGCACTTGCAGGCCGTGCTGGGTAAATGCGTCCTGCAGCTCGGTGGGTGTGCGCAGGCCCAGGTGTTCGGCCAGGTCGGAAATGATCAGCCAGCCCTCGCCGCCCGGCGCCAGGTGCTTCTTCAAGCCGGCCAGAAACGCCAGCAGCATGCGGCTGCCTTCGTCGTACACCGCGTGTTCTATGGGCGAGCCAGGCCGGGCCGGCAGCCAGGGTGGGTTGCAGACGATCAGTTGGGCCTGGCCCTCGGGGAACATATCGGTTTGCACCACCTGCACCGTTGGCGCCACGCCCAGCTGCAGCAGATTGGCGCGCGCGCAGGCCAGGGCGCGTGGGTCCTGGTCGGTGGCCACCACCTGGGCCACGCCGCGCCGAGCCAGCACCGCGGCCAGTACGCCCGAGCCGGTACCGATGTCGAAGGCCACCGCCGTATCGGCAGGCAGCGGCGCCTTGGCCACCAGGTCGATGTATTCGCCCCGCACCGGAGAAAACACGCCGTAATGCGGGTGGATGCGGTTCAGCGGCGCCGCGCCCAGCGCCGGTATTTCGATGCCCACGCGGCGCCATTCGTGCGCGCTGGTTAGGCCCTGCAGCTCGCGCAGAGTGATGACCGATGGGCCCGCTGCAGCGTCCGCCGGGCCCCACGCGGCCAGGCAGGCGGCGTGCACTTTGGGGGCGCGGCGCAGCGGCACGCTGTAGTCTGCAGCCATGGGTACCAGCAGCATGTTCAGCACCCGTGCGCGCTGCGCCTGGGCCTGGCGGTGCAGGTGGAAGGCATCGGCCAGCGTGCCCGCATCCTTGGGGGCTTTGCGCTGCTTGCGGGCCGGGGTTTTGTCGATGCGCCGCGTCATCGCCTGCAGCAGTTGGCGCGCGTTGTGGAAGTCGCCACGCCACAGCAGTGCCGTACCTTCGCAGGCAAGGTGGTAGGCGGTGTCGGCGTTCATCGTGTCGTCGGCCAGCACCACCTTTTTGGGTGGTGGCGCGCCGCGTTCGGAGTGCCAATGGGCAGACTGCGGCTGGTCGTTCTCGGTCCAGTGCAGGGTGGGGCTGGAAGACAGCGTGGCGGGTGTGGGGGTAGGCATGCTTGTTTTCACGCTGTGGGGGATCGAGTCTTTTACCAGACAGCTGGCCCTATGTGCATCGTGGGCGGAATTTAGTTTGCTATGTTTTCAGTAGCTTCTTGCGCAGGTATTACCTGCGCTACAGGCCAATTTGGCATATAGATTTCCTTGATGCCGGCGGCCTCATTTCTTGCCATTTACGAGCAAGGCGGCCGCAGTCCGGCAGTGTGGACGTGGCTGCATCACAAAGGTTTGCAGTACCATGTAATTATTTCGCATGCGAAGTAATTGGAGTCTTTATGGCGTCTAAACCGCGTCTTATTTTTCTGCTGAACAGCGCGCAGCGCCGCCTGCAACAGTGGATGGCCGCCGAACAGGAGCGCACTGCCCAGGCCGGTGAGCGCGTGCCCTCGCCCGCCCAAGGTGGCGTGCTATTCCTCCTGGCGCGCAGTGATGGCGCCACCATGGGTCAGCTGGCGCAGGGGTTGGACCTGGCACCCTCGGCGGTGTCTGGCCTGGTGCAGCGCATGGAGCAACTGGGCTGGCTGGCACGCCGGCCCTGCGAGCGCGATGCGCGCACGCAGCGCGTGTGGCTGCGCCCCGAGGGCAGTGCGCAAATGCCCGTACTGCGCAAGGCGCTGGGCCGCGTGAACGACCGCCTGACCAACTCTTTCACCGACGCCGAGCTGCAAACCGTGGCACGTTGGCTGGAGCATGTGCAAACCCTGGGAGTCCAAGATGTCTGACCGGCCTACTGCCACCCGATCCCTCACCCCTGCGCTGGCACCCGAGCCGGTCATGCTGGACTGTGCCGACGGCCAGCGGCTCCAAGCCCACTTTTTTGCAGCCCGGGGCCTCCACCAGCTGCAGCCGGTGTTGGTCTGCTCTGCTACTGGCGTGCGCCAGCAGTTTTATTGGCGCTTCGCCGATTGGCTGGCCGGGCAGGGCCATGCGGTGCTGGTGTTTGACTACCGGGGCGTCGGCCTGTCGCTGGACGGAGAGTTGTCGGCCAGCACGGCCCAGCTGGTCGATTGGGGCCAGCTTGACCAGGTGGCGGCCTTGCAATGGCTGTTGGACCACTGCGGCGCTGCGCAGGCCGTGCTGGTCGGCCACAGTGCGGGTGGGCAGATGCTGGGTTTATTGCCCAACCATGGCCGTGTGGCCCGGCTGGTGGGCGTGGCTGCATCCACCGGCTGGTTCCGCGGCATGCGGCCCGCGTTCGCGCTCAAGGCCCGCCTGGGGCTGCGCCTGCTGGTGCCGCTGGGCACCCTACTCAAGGGCTATGCACCGACTGCCTGGCTGGGGCTGGGTGAAAACCTGCCTGCCGGTGTGGCCCGGCAATGGGGCCAGTGGTGCGCTGCCGGGGGTTACGCCACCAATGCTGTGCGGCGGGGCTCGGCGCAGGACTTCCACGCGCAGGTACGCACGCCCATCACCCTGTTTTACGCCGAGGATGATGACATCGCCACGCACTTCACCGTGCAGGACCTGTTGCAGACATTGCCCGCAGCGCCCGGTCGTGCCGTCCAGTTGCGGCCTCAGGACCACGGGCTGCGACACATTGGCCACCTCGACTGGTTCCGCCAATCGCACCAGGCTCTCTGGGTCTTGCTGCTGGGAGCTGTACGTGGCGATGAACCCTGCACCGCAACATCCACCTAAGCAGGCCATACGCCCCGTTAACATGGGTTTCCCCGTTCCAGGAATCCTGCCCATGCAGCCCACCATCCGCCACGCCGAGCCAGACGACTATGACGCCATTGCCCTGATCTACGCCCAGCCCTTGGCGGCCGCCGGCACCATGCAGATCCCGCTGCAGTCGCGCGAGGTATGGAAGAAACGCTTGACGGGCATGGGCCCATTCGACCGCATGTTGGTGGCGGTGGTTAACGGCGAGGTGGTCGGTAACCTGGGTATCCACCCCGTACCCCAGCCGCGCCGCGCCCACGTGGCCGGCATCGGCATGGCGGTGCGCGACGAACTGCAGGGCCAAGGCATAGGCACAGCCCTGCTGCAAGCTGCCACCGACCTGGCCGACAACTGGCTGAATCTGCTGCGCCTGGAGCTGACGGTGTACGCCGACAACACCGCCGCCCAGCGTCTGTACCAGCGGCATGGCTTTGTGCTGGAAGGCACGCACCGCGCCTATGCCTTGCGCCACGGCCAGTACGTCGATGCGCATGCCATGGCGCGGCTGCATCCGGCGCCGCCTGTGGTGCGGTAGGCTTTTAGCGGGGCTGGTTTTTGTGTGGCTTTTATCGTCGCCAGAAGCAGCCATTGACACTAACAAACCTAATATGCGGGGCAGCGTTTTTCTAAATAGCTTGGGGGAAAACTTGAAAGCTACTCATCTTTTATCGATTGCTTGTCTCCTTGTCGCTCTTGGACTATTTTTTTCCGGGGCTTCCAAATTCGCTGACCTTGTTCTTTGCCTGTCGGTCGTAGTCGAAATAGTCGGCTCGGCAATTACAGGGAAGAAGAAAAATGACGGCACGCGTTAAAGACATAGTTCGGCCATGAGCCGACATTCGCGTCTTGGTTAAATCTACGCAGTGCGATTGCCCAGCAACTCACAAAATCAGAGATTGGAAATAACTTGAACGTCACGACGGGTCAGCAAGAATTAATCGACGAAGCGGAAAGCTGGGTCAAACGATTTGTTGAGAAGCGCGGTGAATTTCAGATGTTCTCGCTTGCGAGAAGCACAGACGGGAAGTACAGCCCAATTCAACCAACAGACGAATTTCCCGACAGGCATAGCGCCGTAGTGGAGACATTGAAAGTCCTCGTGTCGCTGGCACGCGATGGCCAGATTGTTGGGAATGTGTTTTGTACGCCGGTCGACGAGGATGGTCAGCACCTCGCTATTCTGGATGTGGAACACAAAGACGACGGTCGTGTGTTGGTGTTCTTACCTTTCAAGAAGCGATTTTTCGGCGGGTGGTCGTTCGGCAACAAGCAGTTCAAGTTCGAAAAACCCAAGCTTTTTTTCAAGTAGATAGTAGCTGTGCAGGCATGGTGCGTGCGCAAATTGAACGACACGCTCGGCTTTCGTGCGTGAGGCAAAATTCGGCCATCAGCGGACACCCAATGCACTCCTCGTGGTTCAAAATCTTAGATGGCTCTGAAGTAAGTAAGGAACTTGCTTTGCCCGGCGATGCGTCGGAGTGGCTCTTCTACGTCGGCTTCTGGAGTGAGCTTGGTGCGTCGGTGGGGAGACATTTCGAGCAATATGAAGAAGAAGTCTTGCCGCCATCAGGCCTGGAACTTGCTGTTGCGAATATCGGGCGCTTGCTCACCAAGGTGCAAGTCTTACCAGACGTCGCTGTACGCTTCGTTTACGCCACAGACGCCAACAACGAGCCAATCTGCTGCGACACTACCAATGCGGCGCTCGCTCCTGCGCTGTCCGCACTAAAAGATTTGCTATTGGATGCCAACCGTTCTGGCGGTGGAATTTTCTGCCAATTGTGAACCTTTAGAAGTCTGCTTTGGGCACGACTGAATGTCGCAATTGGGCCCTAATGCGACGGTCATTTCTCTGCAAAGCAGACGTTGAAGTAGATGTGTGGACGCTGCGCATACCAAATGAAACCAAGAGCTGGTGCCGCCGCCTCAAGGCTGCCTCTGCTTCGCAAGCACAATCTCTCCCGCCGGCCGGACTTGCGCGGCGGCCCGCATAACCCTACAAGCTACCGGAGACCCCCATGCCATTTCACCGGACATTTCCATTTGCCCTTTCGTTCATCGCTGCCAGTGCATTGCTGGCGGCCAGCGCCAGCTACGCGCAGGACAGCATCCAGATCGCCAACATCCTTGAGCTGTCCGGCTCAGGCGCTACTGCGGGTACCAACTTCAGAAACGGTGTGGAGCTGGCGGTGAAAGAGATCAACGCCGCCGGCGGCATTCTGGGCAAGAAGGTGCAGACCACCAATGCCGACACCCAGAGCAATCCCGGCGTGGCCAAGGGCCTGACGCAGAAGGCGGTGGACAACGATGTGTTCGCCATCTTCGGGCCGGTGTTCTCGGGCTCCATCATGGTCAGCATGGCAGAGAGCCGCCGTGCCGGCATTCCCAACTTCACCGGCGGCGAGGCGGCCAGCATCACCGCCCAGGGCAACCCCTACATCTTCCGCACCACGGCCACCCAGGCCACAGCCATGCCCCAAGTGGCGCACTACATCAGCGAGCAAGCCCAACTCAAAACCCTGGCCATCATCTACGTGAACAACGACTTCGGCAAAGGCGGGCTGGACATGCTGAAGAAGGCGCTGGAGAAATCCCCCACCAAAATCGTGGCCGAGATCTCCACCGAAGGCGGCCAGCTCGATTTCTCGGCCGCCGTGCTGCGCGCCAAGCAGAGCAATGCCGACGCGGTGTTTGTCTACACCTACGATGAAGAATCGGCCCGTGCCCTGCGCGAGCTGCGCAAGCAGGGCTGGAGCAAACCCATTGTGGGTGAAGGCACCCTCACCGCACAGAAAGTGCTTGAGCTGGCGGGCGATGCCGCCAATGGTGCCATCGCCCACGTCAACCTGACGGTAGATGCGCCGCTGCCGGCCGTCCAGGCTTTTCGTGTCAAGTTCGAGCGCGAATACAAATACGTGTCGGACCACAACGGCATGAAAGGTTATTCCGGCATGTACGTGCTGAAAACCGCGATCGAGAGGGTCGGCAAGCTGGACCGCCAGGCCGTGGCCGCTGCCCTGCACGGCATGAAGATCACGGCGGCCCAGCAACCCGGCGTGCTGATGGACCTGGCGTTTGACGACAAGGGCGACTTGGACCGCGACAGCTTCATGGTCGAGGTGAAGAACGGCAAGCAGGTCGTCATTGCCACCGTACCAGCCCTCGGCGCGGCTAAGAAATAAACCGCAGGACCCAGCCCCATGATCGATACCCAAAGAACCCTGGCCCGCAACCCGATTGCACCCTATGCGCTGCCCGGCGAGGAATGTCAGGCTTACAACAAGATCCACTGGAAGCTGGACCCGGAGCGCACCGTGCTGTTGGTGCACGATATGCAGAACTACTGGGTCGATCTGTTCGTGGACCCGGCGCCGTTGCTGGGCAATGTGGCGGCGCTGCTGGCCGGCTTTCGCCAAGCGCAGCTGCCGGTGGTGTTCTGCCGCGGTGAGCGTGCGCCCTCGCGCTTCGAGCGCGGCCTGGGCCTGGCGGTCTGGGGCGACGGCCTGAACGCCGCCCATGTGCGGCCGCAAGATTGCGAAATTGCCAGCAGCCTGGCGCCGCGCGAGGACGAATATGTGGTCCACAAGCCGCGCCACAGCGCCTTCTTCCAGACCGAGCTGGAGCCGCTGCTGCGCAAGATGAACCGCGACCAGGTGGTCGTCTGCGGCGTGTTTGCCCACCACGGCGTGATGGTGTCCTGCATAGACGGCTATATGCGCAACTTCCAGATGACCATGGTGGCCGATGCCCTGGGCGACTACAGCGAGGCCGAGCACCGCATGGCCCTGCAATACGTGGCGCAGATGTGCGGCTCCACCAGCACGCTGGCCCGGGTGGGGGCTGCGTTGTTTCCGGCATCTTCTGCGTAGTGCTATGTAATTAATAGCGGCTGCCGCAGGTAATATCTGCGCCACAGCCTTGTTTACCCGGAGCCGCAGAACATGCACGTGAATGCCCAACGCGGGGACTACCGCATCAGTACCGACCCCACCGGCCTGGACATGGTGGCCGTCCATGCCTACCTCACACGCAGCTACTGGTCGCCGGGTATTGCGTTCGAGCGGGTGCAGCGCGCGGCGGCGAACTCGCTGTGTTTTGGGTTGTTCCACGGCGCCGAGCAGGTGGGCTTTGCGCGGGTGGTGACCGACAAGACGACTTTTGCCTATCTGGCCGATGTGTATGTGCTGGAGGCGCACCGGGGCCAGGGCCTGTCGAAATGGCTGGTGCAAACCATATTGGCCCACCCGGAGCTACAGGGCTTGCGCCGCTTTTTGCTGGCCACTGCCGATGCGCATGGGCTTTATGCGCAGTTCGGTTTTGAGCCCTTGGCCAAGCCAGAGCGGATGATGCAGATCCTCGCGCAGTAGGCGGGGCCAGCAAATCCGGGACAATGCGGGCCATTTGATTTTTTCCACAGCCATTGCCATGACCGATACCAACGATAACAACGCCACCGCTGATACCAACGCCGCTAGCTCCGCTCCCGCCCTGCCCGACCACCTGTCTGCCGACCCACGCAGCCCCTTCCATGTGGCTGCCGTGTTCGAGCATGACATCGGCATCCGTCTGAATGACAAGGAGCGTTCGGACGTGGAGGAATACTGCATCAGCGAAGGCTGGGTGAAGGTGCCCTCCGGTAAGACGCGCGACCGCCATGGTCGCCCGCTGCTGATGAAGATCAAGGGCAAGGTCGAAGCCTATTACCGCTGATTCCACGGCCACCAGCAGGCCTCGCACGTGCAATCCGGGTATCACAGCACCCGGTAGACCTGGCCGGTTTGCCCGCCTTCCACGCTGCGCTGGTAGGCCATAGCCACGCGCGCCGCGGGCACCGATTCGAAGCCCGCGAAATAGGGGCCGTAGGTGGGCAAGGATTCGGTGAGCACTGTGGCGCTGACGGCGTTGATGCGCAGGCCGCGTGGCAGCTCAATGGCGGCAGCGGCCACAAAGCCTTCGATGCCTGCATTGACCGCCGTGGCGTTGGCGCCATAGCGGATCGGCTCGGTGGACAGGATGCCGCTGGTCAGCGTGACCGAGCCACCGTCGTTCAGGTAGCGTTGGGCCAGCAAGGCCAGCTGCACCTGGCCCAGTAGCTTGTCTTGCAGGCCGATGTTGAACTGTTCTGCCGTCATCTGGCTCAACGGGCCGAAGTGCACATTACCGGCGGCGCTGACGATGGCGTCCACCTTGCCCACGCGCTCCATCAGGGCCTCCAGGCTGGCGGGCTGGGCCAGATCGGCCTGGTAGTCGCCGCTGTTGCGGCCGACGCTGACGATGGTGTGGCGGGCGGCCAGATTGGCTTTTACGGCTTGGCCTACGGTGCCGTTGGCGCCGATCAAGAGGATTTTCATGGGGTGTTCCTGGGTTTAGAAGTTAAGAAGCCTGGATTGTTTTGCAAATGCAGGACTACATAAAGTAGTTAATACTTCGCTATCTACTAAGCATTGGTTTGGAATAGCGATGGATAAATTCCGCAACATGGAAGTTATGGTGGCTGTGGTCGAAGGCGGCAGCTTCGCCGCTGCAGCCCGGCAGCTGGACATTTCGGCGGTGATGGTGGGCAAGCACATCCAGTCGTTGGAAACGCACCTGGGCGCCCGACTGCTGCAGCGCAGCACCCGGCAGCACAGCCTGACCGATGTGGGCCGCAGCTTTTACGAGGACAGCAAACGCGTACTGGAACAGGTGCGCTGGGCTGAGTCGGCGGTAGAGCGCAGCCGGGCCGCGCCGCAAGGCCTGCTGCGGGTCAGCGCGCCCACCACCTTGGGCAACCAGGTGGTTGCTCCGCTGGTGGCCGGGTTTTTACTGGACAACCCGCAAGTGCGGGTGGACCTGCAGCTCAGCGACGGGCTGGTCGATCTGGCCGGCGATGGCATCGACGTGGCGGTGCGCATCGGCCCGGTGGCCGACGAAGGCCTGGTGGCGCGGCCACTGCAGCCCTACCGCATGGTGATTGCCGCGGCACCCGCCTACCTGGAACGTCACGGCCGACCGCAGCGTGCTGTCGACTTGGTGCAGCACACCTGCCTGCGCCACGCGGTGTGGCATAGCCGTGCCGATTGTTTGTTGCGCGAGGACGGCAAAACCGTGGACTGGCCCGACCAGTCGCGCTTTGTTTGCAACCAGGGTGACAGCTTGCGTATTGCTGCGCTGCAGGGCCTGGGCCTGGTATTGCAGCCCGAGGTGTTGCTGGCCGACGACCTGGCCAGCGGCCGCCTGGTGGCCGTGCTGCCCGATTGCGTGCCCGCAGCCCGGCCGGCGCATCTGGTGTACCTGCCGGACCGGCGCCAGCTGCCCAAGCTCAGCCGCTTCATCAGCCACATGCTGCAGGCGTTGGGGGCTGAGGCCTAAATGGGGCTGTAGCGCAGGTAGATACTGCGCAAGTAGCTATTGAATCAATAGCTGCTGGAGTGTCTCAACGCCGACCGTGCAGGAAGTGCTGGAAGCGCTGCACACCGTCTGCCAGGCGCTGCGTATTGCTGGCAAAGCACCAGCGCAGGCAGGACTCACCTTCCGGCCCGAAGGCGCGGCCCGGTGCCAGGCCAAGCCCGGTGGCCTGTACCAGGTCCTTGCAGAAGGCCAGGCTGTCCGCTGCGGCGTCCATGCGAAAGAACAGATACATGGCGCCCTGGGGTTTGGATACTGTCAGCCCGTCCATGGTGGACAGCGCGCTATGCAGGTAGTCGCGGGCGATGGCCAGGCGTTGCACAAACTGCTCCACCAGCGGCTCGCCGTCGCTTATGGCGGTGACAGCCGCCCGCTGCACAAAGCCGGGGGCGCAGCAGGTGTTGAATTCGATGAGCTTGGCCAGGTCGGCGCTCAGGCGTTCCGGTACCACCATCCAGCCCAGGCGCCAGCCGGTCATTTGCCAGGACTTGGAGAAGCTGTGTACGGAGATCAGCCTGTCGTCTGGCGTGCAGCGGGCCAGCCAGCTGTGTGCCTGGGGTGGTGTGTCGGCGCTGCGGTCGAACACCAGGCGTTCATACACGTCGTCGGCAATCAGCCAGATGCCATGCTGGCGGCAGTGCGCCAGCAGCGCGTCCTGCTGGTCGGGCGGCATAACCCAGCCGGTGGGGTTGTTGGGCGAGTTGACCAGCACGGCGCGCGTGCCCGGCGTCAGTGCCGTGAGCAGCGCGTCCAGGTCCAGCGTCCAACCCTGCTGCGCATCCAGGTGCAGCGCCACCGTGTCCACCTGCGCGCCCAGCACGCGGGGGATTTCCACCAGGTTGGGCCACAGCGGGGTGACGGCCACCACGCGGTCGCCAGCTTCAATGACCAGCTGTGCGGCCAGCATCAGCGAGGAAATGCCACCGGAGGTAATGGCGATGCGTTCGGCCCCAATCGGCGCGTGGCGCCGGGTCAGGTAGTCCGCGATGGCCTGGCGCAGCGCGGGAATGCCCAGGTTGGGTGTGTAGAAGGTATCGCCGCCATCCAGCGCGGCCTTGGCCGCATCGCGGATGAAAGGGGCGGTGACCTGGTCGGGTTCGCCAAACCAGAAGGGCAACAGGTCCGTGCGGTGTGCGGCTGCGTCGGCCACAGCGCGGATACGCGAGGCCTGGATGTGCTGGACATTGTGGCGGGCCAGGGGTGGGTGTTGGAGCATGGTGGGGTGGTGGGGCAAGGGTGAAAAGCCGCCAAATTGTGCTTGCGCCGCGCTGAAATGTGCTTGCTTTTAGGGGCCTGCCAGCCCTAAGATTTTGGTGGAAAAACCTAAAATTTATATTTAATTAGAAAGACTCCACCCATGAGTGGTATTGATGAAGTTGATTTGGCTATTTTGAAAGCCCTGCAAGAAGACGGGCGTTTATCCAATGCCAAGCTTTCAGAGCAGATGCACCTGAGTGAGACGCCGTGTTGGCGCCGCGTGCGGCAGCTGGAGAGCAGTGGCTATATCGAGGACTACCAGGCCAATCTGAACCTGGACAAGCTGGGCTGGAAGATCCACGCTTTTGTGCTGGTCCGTTTCGAGAGCCATACCGCCAATGCGTTCGGGCTGTTTGAAGAGGTCATACAAAGCAGTCCGCATGTTTTGCTGTGCCACCGCATCACAGGCGAGGCCGACTATTTGCTGCAGGTTATCGCCGTGGACCTGGATGACTACCGCAACTTTGTAGACAGCGTTCTGCGCAAACTGACAGGAATTGCGACGGTGCAGACCAATATTTCCCTGCAGAAAATAAAGTCCACGCACCGTATTCCCGTGCCCTCGAATGCATCAGCGGGCTGATGCCACTGTAAGAAAAATCACTGGCTGGCGCGGGCTATGCCGCTGGCGTTTGCCGTGGGGCCGGAGCTTTAAGCCTGCGCTAAGAAACCGAAGGGCTTAGCTGTTACAAGCCTGTATCGCCTGGCCACCCTTCGGTGGCGGGCACGCTACAGGAGCATCGCCATGGAACTGGACCCGCTAGATATCGTTGACCACGCCAAACCCGCCAGAAGGCCTACCAAGCGCCGCTGGCTGAACCCGGCGGTGGCCATCACCGTGGCTCTGTTGGCCACCTTTTTGGGCATCTGCAAGGTCAAGGACGACAACATCGTGCAGGGCATGCAGCAGGCCCAGGCCGACAAGCTGGACCACTGGCAGTTCTACCAGGCGCGCAATGTGCGCGAAGAGATTGCCAACGCCACGCTGGCCCAGCTGCGCCTGCAGGCCATGGCCGTGACCGCGCCTGCCCAGCAGGCCGCCTACCAGCAGCAGATCAGCGCCTATGCGGCGCTGGCGCAGAAAGAAAACCAGAAGAAGGACGAGCTCAAAACCCAGGCCGAGCAAGACCAGAAGAGCTACGACGCGCTGAATTTCCGCGACGACCAGTTCGACCTGTGTGACGCGCTGATTGCCATCGCCATCTCCATGCTGGCCGTGGCCTCGCTTACGCAGCTCAGCAGCCTGTATCTGCTCAGCCTGGTGCCGGCGGGGTTCGGTGTGTTGATGGGCGTGTCGGGCCTGGTGGGGCTGGGTATCCACCCGGACGCGCTGATCAAGCTGCTAAGTTGAGTGGTTTCAATATGGTTGTATGATGCAACCATATTGAAATAGCGAACTCGAGCCATGCCCGCCACATCCAGCACCCCCGCTTCTCTCGTTGACCACATCCGCAGCGCATCGCGCCAGATGGTGCGCGAACTCGGCTTCATGCAGTCCACCCTGGCGGCTACCGACTACCCACCGTCGGCAGTGCACGCTATTTTGGAGATTGGTGCCCAGCGCACGTTGACGGCGGTGCAGCTGGGCGAGGTGTTGGGCCTGGAGAAGTCCAGCGTCAGCCGCATGGTGCGCAAGTTGGTGGATGCGGGCGAGCTGCAGGAGTCCGCCAGCGGTGACGATGGCCGGGTGAAATACCTGGCGCTGACGGCGCAGGGCAAACGCAGTCTCAAGTCTATCCATGCCTACGGCCGCAAGCAGGTCTTGGGCGCGCTGGCGCAACTCACCGAAGCCCAGCAGCAGGCGGTGGCCGAGGGCCTGGCGGCCTATGCCCAGGCCTTGCAGGCACGGCGCACCGGCATATCGTTGGCAGCGGGGTCGGCTTTGCAGATCGTGCAGGGCTATCTGCCTGGCGCACTGGGGCGCATCACCGAAATGCACGCCCGCTATTACAGCCGCAGCGTGGGCTTCGGCGCCTATTTCGAAGCCCGGGTGGCCAGTGGCCTGGCCGAGTTCAGTGCCCGCCTGGAGCAGCCGCGCAACGGGCTGTGGCTGGCCTTGCAGGCGGGGCGCATCGTGGGTTCGGTAGCGGTGGATGGTGAAGACCTGGGGTCGAACAAGGCGCATTTGCGCTGGTTCATCGTCGACGACGGTTTACGCGGCCTGGGCGCGGGCCGGCAACTGCTGGCCGAAGCCATGGCCTTCTGTGACCGCCAGGCTTTTGCCGAAACCCATTTATGGACCTTCCAGGGGCTGGACGCGGCGCGCAAGCTGTACGAGACCTTTGGCTTTGCATTGGCCGAGCAATGGTCCGGGCAGCAATGGGGCACGCCGGTAGTGGAGCAGCGCTTCGTGCGCACCCTGCCAGCTACTTAAAGCGCTGCTGGTTTAGCTAGGCGCTACACCGCCGCACCAAACAGGCTGCCGACTCCGGCCGTCACGGCCATGGCCAGCGCACCCCAAAAAGTGACACGCCATGCGCCCAGCCAGGGATGGGCCCCGCCCACGCGGGCCGCCACCGCTCCGAGTACGGCCAGGAAGAGCAGCGACATGCCCGCGATCCACAACGCCAGCCCCTGTGCAGGCGCCAGTGCTGCGACGGCCAGAGGCAGTACCGCGCCGACGGCAAAGCTGCCCGCCGATGCCCAGGCCGCTAGCAGAGGCCGCGCCGTGGCTATTTCCGAAATGCCAAGTTCGTCGCGCGCATGGGCGCCGATGGCATCGTGCACCATGAGTTGCTCTGCAACTTCGCGGGCCAGCTCGGGTGTCAACCCTCGGCTGGTGTAGATGGCCGTCAGCTCGCGCCGCTCGGCCACAGGGTCGGCTTCCAGTTCAGCGCGTTCCCGCGCCAGGTCGGCCCGCTCGGTATCTGCCTGGGAGTGCACCGACACATACTCTCCTGCTGCCATGGACATGGCTCCGGCGACCAGGCCAGCCACACCGGTCATCAGAATGTTGCCAATGCTGGATTGCGCCGCGGCGATGCCGACGATCAGGCTGGCGGTGGAGACGATGCCGTCGTTGGCACCCAGCACGGATGCCCGCAGCCAGCCAATGTGCTGGGTTCTGTGTCGCTCAATATGCCGCATGAAATTCCTTGGGTGGAAAGAGGAGCATTACAAACAAAAAAAGGCCGCCGGGTGCGCAGCATGGTTAGGACCAGGTTTCTTGCCTGGCTTTGCGCAGGGCTTGCGATGGCAATGGATTACAAGCGGTGAATATGAATGCAGCCTGAATCCAAACGGCTACGGCGACTTTCTTCAGCTTATCTTCATGTGAGGGGTATCCAATGCCTGCTTGGTTCCGTACAGCTGACAAGAGATGCCTGTATTGGCTTCAGCGCCGCCTTGGCCGGACCTTCGGTGAAGCCATGGAACGCCATCCATGGTTCACACACATTTGATCCAAACCCATACTATGACCTACCCCTGGACGCATAGTCTCACTTTGAGGAAAACAACATGACCCAACAAGCCACACCTCGCTACGACTGTCTCAGCCAGGCTTTTCATTGGCTCACGGCCATCGTCGTGACCATCGCGTTCATTCTCGGCCCCGGCGGCTTCGGGCGCATGATGCGCCAGGGTGTCGATCCCGCAACGCGAATCGATATCGTTTGGCACGAGTCCCTGGGCATTTTGGTGCTGGTGCTCACCCTGCTGCGTTTGCTGTGGGTTGCTTTCCGCCCAGCCGCGCCACAGTTCGAGATGAGCGCGGCCATGCACCTGGCCAGCAAACTCGGGCACATCGCCTTGTGGGTGCTGTTGCTGGCACTGCCAGCTACTGCCCTCCTGGCCTTGGGCAGCGAGAACCATCCTTTGACGCTGCTCGGCGGTATACGCGTAGATCACATGCCCTGGATTGCCGACTCCGCCATCGCCGGACTGGCGGACTGGGGCGATGTGCACCAGTTCCTGGGCGACGCCATCATGTGGCTGGCCGGCCTGCATGCCGCTGCGGCCATCTTCCACCACGTGTTTCTGAAAGACGGGGTTTTGCTGGCGATGTTGCCCGGACGCAAGTGATGCGCAGTATGGGCCCGTTTTCAGGTTTGAAACCGTACCGTCACCCGCAGCCCTAGCGGCACGGCATCTGGATGCACATCTTCCAGCAGCACCTCGGCGTTGTGCTGCCGCGCAATCTCCTGCACGATGGACAGGCCTAAGCCCGAGCCATCGGCCTCGTTGCCTAGCGCGCGGTAGAAGGGCTGGAACACCAGCGCGCGCTCTGCGGCGGGGATGCCGGGGCCGTTGTCCTCCACCTGCAGCTCAGCACCCTGGCCGGCGTTGGCCAGGGCGCGCACGGTGATGATGCCGGTGTGCGGTTCGTTGGACGGGGTGTAGTGGATGGCGTTTTCCACCAGGTTGCGCACCAGCTCTTTCAGCAGCGTGGGGTTACCCTGGATCTGCAGACCGGGGCTACCGGCTTCGGCGCCGTCGTAGCCCAGGTCGATGCGTTTTTCCAGCGCGCGGGGCACGCAGTCACGTACCACCTCCATGGTCAGCCGGGCCAGGTCGCATTCCTGCAGCGTCAGGCTGACGCCGCCGTTCTCGGCCCGGGCCAGGGCCAGCAGCTGGTTCACGGTGTGGGTGGCGCGGATGCTGGAGCGGCCGATCTGCTGTAGCGATCGCTTCAGCTCGGCCGTGCTGGTGCCTTCGCGCTGCGCCAGGTCGGCCTGCATGCGCAGCCCGGCTAGCGGGGTTTTCAGCTGGTGGGCGGCGTCGGCCAGAAAGCGCTTTTGCGTGGCGATGGAGTCTTTCAGACGGGTCAGCAGGTCGTTCACCGACGAGACCAGTGGCGCCACTTCCAGCGGCACGGCCTTTTCGTCCAGCGGGCTCAGGTCGTCCGAGGTGCGGGCGCGGATGCGGTCCTCCAGGCGCTTCAGCGGGCGGATGCCGCGCGCCAGCGCCAGCCACACCAGCAGCACGGCCAGCGGCAAGATGACGAACTGCGGCAGCATCACGCCCTTGATAATTTCGGCCGCCAGCACCGAGCGCTTTTCCCGCGTTTCGGCCACTTGCACCAGGGCCAGCTGGCTACCGGCAATGTCCAGCTTGATCCACAGATAGGCCACGCGCACGTCCAGGCCGCGCATCTCGTCGTCGCGCAGATGCACCGGGCCTTCAGCGGGCCTTTCATCGGCCGGCGGCAGCGGTAGGTCGGTATCGCCGCTGAGCAGTTCGCCACGCACGCCACGTACCTGGTAATAGACCTGGTCGGAGTCGTCGGCGCGCATGATTTCACGCGCCGGCAGCGGCAGGTTGAACTGCGCGTGGTCGGGCTGGGCCACCACCAGCAGCTGCGACAGCGCCTGCACGTTGTATTCCAGCGCCCGGTCAAACGGTTTGCCCGCAATGCCCTGGGCCACCAGCCAGGTCAGCGCCAGGCTGACCGGCCACAGCAACAGCAAGGGCGTGAGCATCCAGTCCAGGATTTCGCCGAAAAGCGAGCGTTGTTCGCGCTGGAAGATTTTCACGGCGATGGCATTAGCGGGTGGGGCACCTGCGCATCTTAGCGACGCTGCCCTATGCCAAGCTTACGTGTTCACCCTGTGCTCAGCTTGTGGTTTAACCCGCGTATGAAACGGCCCGCATACGGCCCGTTGCACACAAATCTCCTTCATTTGCAGGACAAGCGGTTACAGCTGCTTTCGTAAATTGCCTGGGAGCACGGGATAGGGGCACATTTCGCGGCAAACTGCGGCC
>NZ_JBWKVR010000031.1:0-57549 GCF_059421805.1 Rhodoferax sp. GW821-FHT02C08 | reverse complement strand
TGCTGCGCGCGGCTGTGACGACCCGGCCACTTCCATTGACTGTTCTTCGATACTCTGAGGCAGGTAGCTAATCAGGCTGATTTGAAATATGAAGAAATCGGCCTGCAGCGCAGCCTGTACCTGCGCATGCAGCTATCAAATGCATAGTTTTCAGCATGCCTAGGGTTTCACCCTAGATTGCAGTTGAAATCTGCGTTGCGGCGTGCGCAACACGGGGTTGGCGCAGACTTGGGAAGATCACCCCATCGCAAACAAACCGCACCGGTTACGGTGCACCACCCCAAAGGATTCACCATGACACGCTCTTTCAACCGCATCGCCGCTTCCGCTCTGTTCGCCCTGGCCGCTGGTGCCCTCTTGCCCGCACATGCTGCGACCAATGACGCTGACCTGGCCAGCTCGGTCCAATCCGCTCTGAGCAGCAGCCTGGGCAGCGACGCCAAGGACCTGACGGTAACCGCACAAAACGGCTCCGTCACCCTGCACGGCTGGACCCAAGGCCCGGTGGAAGAAGCCAAGGCCCGCTTCGTCGCCAGCAAGGTGCCGGGCGTGGCCAACGCCTACAGCGCGGTGCGCACGTTCTCGACCGATAACGACGAGTAATCTCCCACCCGCAGCTCCCAGCGGCTATATGCCGCCCAGCGCTTATGGATCCAACGGCACCTGCTATTGCAAAGATAGCAGGTGCCGTTGGCGTTCAGGTGCCGCAAAAGGTGCGGTAGCCCTGCTGCATGGCGGCCGGGGCAGGCTCGGCGTAGGCAGCAAAATCGGCCTGCGCATCGAAGGGGCGCGACAGCACGGCCAGCAGGCGTTCGAACGGGGCATAGTCGCCGCGCTCCACGGCAGCGGCCAAGGCTTCTTCAACCCGGTGGTTGCGCGGGATATAGGCCGGGTTGACCTGGCGCATGGCCTGGGCACGCTGTACGGCCGGCATGGGGTCCTGGCCCTGGCGGGCGTGCCAACGGGAAAGCCAGGTATCCAGGGCGCTGGTGTCGCTGAAGCGGGCCCGCAGCGTCTGGGCCGCCGGGCTGCCGGGCGCATCCACCAGGTCGGCCAGAGCGCGGAAGGCCTGGGTGTAGTCCACCGCCTGGTCTTGCAACGTAGCCAGAAAGCCCTGGGCCAGCACCAGGTCGTCTTCTTGCGCGCTGGCCAGGCCCAGTTTGCGACGCATGCCGTCCAGCCAATGCTGCTGGTAGCGGTCGGGGAACAGGTCCAGCACCTCGGTCACCAGGGCCACGGCCTGGTCACCATCGGCGTGCACCAGGGGCAGCAGGGTTTCGGCCAGGCGGGCCAGGTTCCAGCGGGCGATGGCAGGCTGGTTGCCGTAGGCGTAGCGGCCCTGGTGGTCGATGGAGCTGAACACCGTGGCCGGGTCGTACTGGTCCATGAAGGCGCAAGGGCCGTAGTCAATGGTTTCACCAGACAAAGCCATGTTGTCGGTATTCATCACACCGTGGATGAAGCCAACCAGCATCCACTGCGCCACCAGCTGCGCCTGGCGTTCGCACACTGCCTGAAACAGCGCCAGGTAGGGGTTGGCGGAGCTGGCGACGACCGGGTCGTGCCGGGCGATGACGTAGTCGGCCAACTTTTTAAGCTGCAGCGCTTCACCCTGCGCAGCGAAAAACTGGAAGGTGCCGACGCGGATATGGCTGGCCGCCACGCGGGCCAGCACGGCGCCGGGAGGGGCGCCATCGCGGCGCACTTTTTCGCCGGTGGTGACGGCCGCCAGCGCGCGCGTAGTGGGAATGGCCAGTGCATGCATGGCCTCGCCCATCAGGTATTCGCGCAGCACCGGGCCCAGCGCGGCCTTGCCGTCGCCACCGCGTGAAAACGGCGTGCGGCCCGAGCCCTTGAGGGCGATGTCGCGGCGCCGACCGTGCATGTCGATCACCTCGCCCAGCAGCAATGCCCGGCCATCGCCCAGTTGGGGAGAAAACCCACCGAACTGGTGACCCGCATAGGCCTGGGCCAGGGGCTGGGCGCCGTCGGGCACGCGGTTGCCGGCAAAGATGGCCGCCCCTTCGGGGGAGTCCAGGGCCTCGGCATCCAGACCCAGCTCGGCCGCCAGAGCGTGGTTGAGTTTGACCATGGCAGGCTGGGGTACCTGGGCCGGTTGCCAGGGTGCGTAGAAGCCGCTCAATTCGCGGGCATAGCTGTTATCGAAGCGGAAGGCGACGTCGGTCTCAAGGGGCATGGCGCGGCTTTCGGGGTAGCGGGGCAGGGAGAACCCTGTATACCCCCTACTTTAGGCTAAAGCAGCCGCGTGTAAAACGAGCTGACTGTTTAGAACAATTCGACGTCGTTATGCGCTATATCAGCAACCTGTAGACGACCACCGGACATCAGCTCTTCATAGAAGCAGACCTGGTTGCGGCCGTGCTGCTTGGCGTAATACAGGGCCTGGTCGGCGTGGCCAAGGATTTCCACCGGAGCGCCCTGGCTGGTGCCGGTAAAGCCCACGCTGACGGTAACGCGACCCACCTGGGGGAAGTCGTACTCTTCAATGTTCTGGCGGAAGCGCTCAAAGATGCCACGCGCGTGCTCCAGGTCGGCCGAGCGCAACAGCACTACGAATTCCTCACCACCAAAACGGAAGATGCGGTCGTTGCTACGGAACGAGGAGCGCAGCAAGTTGGCCACCAGGATCAACACCTCGTCGCCGTACACGTGGCCAAAGCGGTCGTTGACCAGCTTGAAGTGGTCAATGTCCACCACGGCCAGCCACTGGGTGTCGCCGTGGGTACGCCGCTCACCAGCCGGCCCAACGGCGGTATTGCGGGCATAGCGTGAGAACTGCTCGTCAAAGGTCTTGCGGTTGAACAGGCCGGTGAGCGCATCACGCTCGCTGTAGTCCAGCAGGCTCTGGTAGTTGCGGTAGACCTCGATGATGCCGTGGATCATGTCGATGGCCTGCGCGCTGTAGGCCGTGTCGTTGGTGATCTCGATGCAGGAGACGATCTTGTTGTCCAGCCGCACTGGCAGCCACAGGATATCGGAACCATCTGCCTCAAGGCGCTGTACACGGTCGGTCTGCTGGTCTATGCACTTGGCCAGCTCGGGGTAGTCACTGAGCAGGTCGAAATTTTCATCGCTGCTGTTTTCTTCTATCGCAAACACCTGGTCGTGCTCCAGCAGCAGATGCGGCCGCACATAGGTCACATCGTCCTGCGTAAGAAATTCCAGCTTGCGGATGCGGCGTATGCCCATCAGCTGGCGCAGCGCCGAAACCACGGACAGCTCCAGCCGGGAGTGGTCACGGTGGCCGGTGATGTCTACCAGGTGCTGCAGAACGGGTGTGAGATTCTTGGGTGTCATCGCGATCAATGGGGCAAACACTTCTCTGTTGTTTATCCAAGAACCTGGAGCGGCTGCAGGCTCTGGTTCCGATGTGCGGTACCTAGCCGCTGTGGCGGTGGACTGTAACAGCTTCTTTTAAAACTGCCACCACGCGATGTGTATACACAGCCTGCGGCAGTTTCTCATGCTAGCGCATGCAATACCCGTTCCGGCCCCACGTCTACCAGACAGCGTGTGTGTCCCAAGGGGCAATTGCGCTGGAAGCACGGCGCGCAATCCAGCGGTGGCTGGTAGGTCGCATCCTGCTTCAGCCACAGCACGTGGGCATGGTCGTTCAGCGGCGGGGTGTGCAGCGGACTGCTGGAGCCGAACACCGCCACCTGGGGCACGCCAAAAGCCGCCGCCACATGCATCAGGCCGGAATCGTTGCTCACTACACTTTTGCTAGCAGCTATCGCAGACAGCGCCTGCGCCAGTGTGGTTTTTCCTGCAAAGTTCATGGCCCAGCCGGGGCGTACGGCGTTCACCGGACCGGCGATTTCCTCACACAGCGCATGCTCCTTGCCCGAGCCCAACAGCACCACCGGCACGTCCAGCTGCTGGGCCAGGGCCGCAAAGTGCGCAGCCGGCCAGCGCTTGGCAGGGCCAAACTCGGCGCCCGGCGCAAACACCACATAGCCACCGATCTGCAAGCCCAGTGCGGCCAGGGTCTGGGCCACCGGCTGAGCATCCAGCTGCAGATGCGGGCGGTCCTGCTCCAGCCCGGTTTCGCCGCTCAGGGCCGAGTAGTAAGCCACCATGGGCGGGCGCTCGCCCTTGGGCGGATTTGGCAGGCGCTGGTTCAGCAGCACCAGGCGAGACTCACCTACATAGCCGATGCGGCGCGGAATGCGCGCGAGAAACGGCAACAACGCGCTCTTCAGCGAATTCGGCAGCACATAGGCGGTATCGAAACGGCCCTTGAGTTGCGCCGCCATTGCGCGGCGCGCCTGCCACTGCAAGCCGCCATGCTGAAAGGGAAAGTCGATGACCTCGGCCACCTGCGGCATGGCGCGGTACACCGGCGCCACCCAGGGCAAAGCCCCCACCGTGAGCCGCTCGCCGCGCGCATGCAAGCGGCGCATCAGCGGCTCGGTCATCACCGCGTCCCCAATCCATTGGGGCGCGATGACCAGGGAGTTAGTGGCCACCGCCGAAGTGTTCGCCGGCTTTCAGCGCATAGACCGTGCCGCAGTAAGGGCACTTGGCCGAGCCGGTGTGGGCCACGTCCAGATACACCTTGGGGTGGCTGTTCCACAGCTTCATGTCGGCCTTGGGGCTGGGGCAGAACACGCCGCCTTGGGCGTTCAGGTCTTTGGCCAGGAGTTCAATATTGGCGTTGCTCATGCGGAAACCTTCGTCAGCCAGTGGGCGTATTTGGGGTTGCGGCCATTGACGATGTCAAAGAAGGCCGTCTGGATTTTTTCGGTGATCGGGCCACGCGAGCCGCTACCGAGTTCGATGCGGTCGAGTTCACGGATGGGCGTGACTTCGGCAGCGGTGCCGGTGAAGAAGGCCTCGTCAGCGATGTAGACCTCGTCGCGGGTGATGCGCTTTTGCACCACTTCCAGGCCCAAGTCCTTGCAGATGTGGAACACGGTGTTGCGGGTGATGCCGTTCAGCGCACCAGCCGACAGGTCGGGGGTGTAGACCACGCCGCCCTTGACCACGAACAGGTTTTCGCCCGCGCCTTCACTGACAAAACCGTTGGCGTCCAGCAGCATGGCTTCGTCGTAGCCATCGTCGGTGGCTTCCATATTGGCCAGGATGGAGTTGGTGTAGTTGCTCACCGCCTTGGCCTGCGTCATGGTGATGTTGACGTGGTGGCGGGTGTAGCTGCTGATCTTCACACGGATACCGCGCTTCATGCCTTCTTCACCCAGGTAGGCGCCCCAGGGCCAGGCAGCGACCATCAAGTGGATGGTGTTGCCCTTGGGGCTGACGCCCAGCTTCTTGTCGCCGATCCAGGTCAACGGACGCAGGTAGCCAGATTCCAGCTTGTTCTCGCGGATCACCGCGCATTGCGCTTCGTTCACCTGTTCCTGGGTGAACGGGATCTTCATGCGCAGGATCTTGGCGCTGTTGAACAGCCTCTCTGTGTGCTCCTGCAACCGGAAGATCGCCGGGCCGTTGACCGTGTTGTAGGCCCGCACGCCTTCGAAAGCACCACAGCCGTAGTGCAGGGTGTGCGTCAGCACGTGGATCTTGGCGTCGCGCCATTCGACCATCTGGCCGTCCATCCAGATTTTGCCGTCGCGGTCAGCCATTGAAGGGGGAAGCGGGGACATAGCGGTTCCTCAGAAATGCGTGGGGGAAAGCAGGCGATTTTAGGGCCTGCGCAGGCATACGGCAGGCACAACATGGCTTGCATGCAATTTCCACCCTGCCCCGCCGTCCCCGCAAACCACGGGGTCGGCCATCCCCATTCGGCAGCCCACATAAGGCCCACGCTACCTAGAATTTGCCGGATGCCCCAGCCTACTGCATCCCTTGCCACCGCGCCCGCCGACTCCGACTTTCCGCACTGGCAGCGCAACCTCTACGTCTGCCTGTTCGGCTCCTTCACCACCGGCGTGGCAATGACGCTGCTGCTGCCCTTTCTGCCGCTGTATCTGGAACAACTGGGCGTGCAAGGCCACGCGGCACTGGCCCAGTGGTCGGGCCTGGCCTTTGCCGCTACCTTCCTCAGCGCCGGCCTGGTGGCGCCGCTATGGGGCCGCCTGGCCGACCGCTATGGCCGCAAGCTGATGCTGGTACGCGCCAGCCTGGGCATGGCCATCACCATGGCGCTGATCGGCGTGGTCGATACCGCCTGGCAACTGGTCGGCCTGCGCCTACTGGCCGGGCTGGTGGGCGGCTACGCGTCCGGCTCCACGGTGCTGGTGGCCACACAGACGCCCAAGGAACGCACCGGCTGGGCGCTGGGCACGCTGTCCTCCGGCTTCATGGCGGGCAATCTGCTGGGCCCCCTGGTGGGCGGCAGCCTGCCGCCGCTGATCGGCATACGTGCCACCTTCTTCCTGGCCGGCGGAGTGATCTTCATTGCCTTTTTGGCGACCTGCTTGCTGGTCCACGAAAAGCGCCCGGTGCGCGCGCCGCGCACCGCAGCCGCCCCGCCACACCAGGGCCTGTGGGCGCAGATCCCGGATCGCAGCCCGGTCTACGCCATGCTGCTCACCGGCCTGTTGCTGACGCTGGCGCATATGTCGGTGGAACCCATCATCACCGTCTATGTGGCGCAGCTGCTGCCCCCCGGTGGCGCGGTCACCTGGTATGCCGGCCTGGCGATGTCGGCCGGCGCAATGGGAAACATTCTGGCCGCGCCACGCCTGGGCAAGCTGGCCGACCGCGTGGGCTACCACCGCGTCATCGTGGGCTGCCTGCTGGTGGCGGCCGCGTTGCTGCTGCCGCAGGCCTTTGTGACGAATGTCTGGCAGCTGCTTGTGCTGCGCTTGCTGATGGGCGCGGCGCTGGCCGGCCTGCTGCCCTGCATTGCCAGCGTAATCCGACGCAGCGTGCCAGCGGCGGTGGCTGGTGGTGTACTGGGTTATTCCACCTCCTCGCAGTACGCCGGGCAGGTAGCGGGGCCGCTGCTGGGCGGCCTGGTGGGCGGACACATCGGCATGCGCGCGGTGTTCCTGGCGACCAGCGCTCTGATGCTCCTGGGGGCGGTGGTGGCCCGCCACGCTGGCAAAGCCGTAGCAGCGGCCTAACGCATGGCCCAGCCCGTGCGCAACGCATAAGCCCAGTCGGGCCGGCCTCGGCTGTCGGCCAGATCGGCCTGGGCCCCGTGGTCATAAGGCACAGCGCGCAGATCAACCCGCCAGCCCGCCGCACAGCGCTGCACCACGGCGTAGCGCGCGTGCGGCGTGCCGACCTCCACCACATGCGGGTACGGGTGCACGTCGTCGTAGGCCTGCAGACCCACGCTGCCAGGGTTGACGACCAGCGTATCGCCGACCTGCACCGCACGCGGCACATGCGTGTGGCCGCACAGTACCAGCGAAGCCGGCACACCACCCAAGCGGGCCGCCACCTCCAGCTGCGTGGCAGCACGCAGGCCGGTGGCATGGCCTTGGCCGAAACCGGGCTCGGTGGTCTCCAGCCAGTAGTCCAGGTCACTGTGGGGTGTGCCGTGGCATAACAGCACATCCGGCGTCAACGCCAGGCTCGCCGGCAATGTGCGCAGCCAGTGGATGTGCTCGGGCCGCAGCTGGGCGGCGGTATAGCCGTCGGTATCCAATGGGTCCAGCGGCCGGCCTTGGTCCAGCAGCGCCAGCACCTGGCGCTCGTGGTTGCCACGGATGATGGGTAGGTTCTGCGCCATCAGCAGGTCGGCGGTCTCGGCCGGCTGCAGCGGGCCGCTGAGCAGGTCGCCCAGATGCACGGTCTGGTCGACGCCCTGGCGCGCCACATCGGCCAGTACGGCCTGTAACGCCAGCAGATTGCCGTGGATGTCGGAGAGCACGGCCAGTTTCATCAGGTCAGGCTCCGCACCACTTCCATCGCCTGCTCGACCCGCTCCACGGCGTGGATGGTCAGGCCCTCGATGGGTTTCTTCGGCGCATTCGCCTTGGGCACGATGGCCACGCTGAAGCCCAGCTTGGCGGCTTCTTTCAGGCGCTCCTGGCCGCGCGGCGCGGGGCGTACCTCGCCGGCCAGGCCGATCTCGCCGAAAGCGATAAAGCCCTTGGGCAGCGCCTTGCCGCGCAGGCTGGAGGTAATGGCCAGCAGCACGGCCAGGTCGGCGGCAGGTTCGTTGATGCGCACGCCGCCCACGGCGTTGACGAACACATCCTGGTCCATGCAGGCCACGCCGGCGTGACGGTGCAGCACGGCCAGCAGCATGGCCAGGCGGTCTTTGTCCAGGCCCACGCTCAGGCGGCGCGGGCTGGGGCCTCCGCTGTCCACCAGCGCCTGGATTTCGACCAGTAGCGGGCGCGTGCCTTCCAGCGTCACCATCACACAGCTGCCGGGCACGGGCTCGGCATGCTGGCTGAGGAAGATGGCGCTGGGGTTGCTCACGCCCTTCAGGCCGCTCTCGGTCATGGCGAAGACGCCAATCTCGTTGACCGCGCCAAAGCGGTTCTTGATGGCGCGCACCAGGCGGAAGCTGCTGTGCGTGTCGCCCTCGAAGTACAGCACCGTGTCAACCATGTGCTCCAGCACGCGCGGGCCGGCCAGTGCGCCTTCCTTGGTCACATGGCCGACCAGCACGATGGCCACGCCGCTGGACTTGGCGGCGCGCGTCAGATGCGCCGCACATTCGCGCACCTGGGCCACCGAACCGGGAGCGGAGGTGAGCTGGTCGGAATAGACGGTCTGGATGGAGTCGATCACCGCAATCGCCGGCTTGTGGGCCTGCAAGGTGTGCAATATTTTCTCCAGCTGGATCTCGGCCAGCACCTGCACCTGGCTGTTGACGATGCCCAGGCGGCGCGAGCGCAGCGCCACCTGGGCTCCGCTCTCTTCGCCGGTCACGTAAAGCGTCTTTTGCCCCGCACGTTGCAGTGCGTCCAGCGCCTGCAGCAGCAGCGTCGATTTGCCGATGCCGGGGTCGCCGCCGATCAGCACCACGCCACCTTCGACGATGCCGCCGCCCAGCACGCGGTCCAGCTCGTCCAGACCGGTGGGGGTGCGGGCGAAGTCGGTAGCATCGATGTCGGCCAGAGTCATCACCTCGGCGGTCTTGGCCAGGGCGGCGAAACGGTTGTTTTTGCTGGCCCCTGCCGGCTCGGCGATGGACTCGATCAGCGTGTTCCAGGCCTGGCAGTGCGGGCACTTGCCCAGCCATTTGGGCGTGGTGCCGCCGCACTCGTTGCAGGTGTAGATGGTTTTTTCTTTGGCCATGCCGGGACTATAGCCGAAGGCTGTTCAAAAACACAGTATCACAGACTTGACAAATTTCACGCAACCCGTTTTGTTAGGACGCAGCAGCTCGCCACATCGTTGCCACATGGCATACCATGTATCAATTTGTGTTTGGCGTCAGGCACTTCCGCCAGTAACGCAAGTTGCGAATACAAGACGTCATGCACCTCCAACCACCACCATGGCGATCCTTGCTCTCAATGCAGACATCTGCTTCCCTGCTGGGTAGCGCGGTGGCTGCAATATCTGCATTGCCGCGGAAGCTGCGCTCCCGCTTGACGCTCTGGACGGTCGCGGTACGGGACAGTTTTGTAGTGCTGCTGCCACTCACGTTTTTCGGGGTTGCCGCAACCCTGCTGGGCAACCTCCCCTTCCCTGCCATACATCGCCTGATAGACCCGGTCCTCGGTCCGGGATGGCAGGCGGCTACCCAAAGCGTGGTCAATGCCACCAGCGGCGTCTTCGGTCTCGCGCTAGCGGTGGTGCTCAGCATGCAGCTGGCACGCCGACTGCCCGTACGCGAAGGGGAGGAAGCACTGCCGCAAACCTGGACGGGCGTTGCCACGCTGATGAACTTCATGCTGTATGTGATGCTCAGCAGCACACCGACCCTTGCCGTGCTGGGGCATGACTCAATGCTACTGGGCATCGTGATCGGACTGGTGACGCCCGAATTGTTGCGCCTACTGGCCGCCCTGCCTGCATTGCGCCGGATATCTCCTGCCTATGACAGCGATCCAACGTTCTACTATGCCGTGCGCATGACGCCACCATTGATGATCGTCAGCCTCACCGTGGTACTGGCGGCTGAGGTGCAAGCAGCCTTGCCGCCCCTGGGAATGCACTGGTTGGCCGTACTGCCTCCGGCGATCAATGCCTGGATGGATGCGGATTGGCTGCTTAACAGCGGCGCAGTGCTATTCAACCAGCTCCTTTGGTTTTTTGGCATCCATGGCGGCAAAGTATTGGACCAGCAGGCGCAGGCACTCTTCGGCGTAGCAGGTTCCGCATACACGCCAGCGCTAGCCTGGCGCCCACTTATCGACATATTTGTACATATGGGCGGATCCGGTGCCACATTGGGCCTCATTCTGGCCCTGCTGGTGTCCCGACGTAAGAGTCCGTTCCAGCGGCTGGGCTTGGTGTCTCTGCTGCCGTCACTCTTCAACATCAACGAACTGCTGATTTTTGGACTGCCAATTGCGCTCAACCCGATATTCCTGCGACCTTTTTTGCTGGCACCACTGGCACTGACCGGACTGGCATTGACGGCGGTACACACCGGTCTCGTGCAAATGCACAACATCGCCATACCCTGGACAACACCGCCGCTGCTGTCGGGCTACCTGCTCACCGACTCCTGGCGCGGCGCGGCTTTGCAGGCGGTGGGCCTGCTGGTGAGCACGCTGATCTACCTGCCCTTCGTGCGCCAAGCTGACGCACGCAGGGTGCGCGACCAGGCGGAAACTTTCGACACAGCCACCCAAGTCATCGTTTCCCAAAGCAGGCAATATTTGCGCTCGGTACAACGCAACGACCAGGTGGGTCTGATTGCCCGGGGCCTATTTCTTACCCTGACGCGCGACCTGGGCACTCCAGCCGTTACGCTGGCATTCCAGCCCAAGCATGATTGCAGCGGCGCGGCGGTCAGCATGGAAGCATTGCTGCGCTGGACACATGGACGCCATGGACCGATCCGCGCCGATGTAGCCGTGACGCTGGCCGAAGACGGGGGACTCATCCGGCGCCTCGGCGCCTGGGTACTGGAAGAGGCTTGCGCACGAAAGGCGCATTGGAATACGGTCGGCCTGTCGCACATCACGATGGCAATCAATGTCTCGCCGTTCCAGCTCAACGACCCCCAGTTACCGGAGTTGATCGCCCACTGCCTAAAGCGGTACCGGTTGGCCCCGAACGAAATTGAGCTAGAGATCACCGAGAGCCAATCCATCCCGGTTCACAAGATAGTGGACCAGAACCTGGCTCAGATCGTCTCCACCGGTGTTTCTCTCGCCATGGACGACTTCGGCATGGGCTATTCATCGCTACTGCACATGCGGCGCTTCCACATCCATGCCATCAAGATCGATGGATCGCTGACCCGCGATGTGCTGACCAATCCCACAAGCTGCGACATCATTCGCTCAATTGGCGCGCTGGGGCGTTCGCGGCAGGTCGAAGTGGTAGCAGAGTTCGTGGAAACCATGGAACAGCGCGATGTGTTGGAGACATTGGGTTGCAATGTTTTCCAAGGCTATCTGTACAGCCCGCCGCTGCCTGCCGCGGCCTGCGTCGAATACCTGCTGGCGCACAGCACCCATCGCAACAACGCCGCACCGCTGGCAACACCGCCCCTCATGGCTTGAGATGACCCACAAACTGCTTAGACAGGAAATCGATAGATGACACAACAAGACCCTGGTTTCGTATCCCGTCGGGGCTCGCTCGCCTCGCGTGCCCTCCGGCTGGCTTTATTGCGTATCGGCCTGGTCTCACTCTGCGCTGGCGCGATTTCCTATTTTGTCAACCTGTCCTCGATCGAGCAGTCTGTTACCAGACAGCTGTTTTTGTCCACCGAGCAAACATTGCAAAGAGAGTCATTGCCGTTTCAGGAAATCCAGAATTTGCAACAAAATTTTCTGGATGAATTCAAGCTTATCCGTGACCGGCCGGGCATGAATGCCACTCTGGCGCGTGACTTCGACCAAATTTTCTACCGCCATGAGGACGGCTCCTATACGCAGCGTCCGATGCTGTTCGAAGGTCAAGCGCTGGCCGATGGCCGCCGCTTCGCCGGCATGTCGGCAACCTATGCACCCGACACACCGCCCAACGACGACACCAAAGCACGGTTTACGCTGTCATACATGCTGTCTCACAAATACGGCTCCAGCACCAAGGGCCGGCTGTTCAATTTTTACGGCGTGGTGCCTGAAAAAGGCTTTCCCATCTACCAGGACGCCGACATCTCCAAGGTGTTTACCTACTCAGGCCCGGATGCTCTCAAGCTTGAAACCTTTGAGTTCTACGAGCGTGGCTTTGGTTCACCGAGCAACAGCACATTGTTTACCCGCATTTACTGGGACCCCTCCAACAATGCCTGGATGACCACCATCGCCACGCCCGACGTGGCCGATGCGTCTGGCAAGCACCACATCCTGGCCTGCGTCGATGTGCTGTTGGACGAACTCATGAAACGCACCGCCAAGCCCGTCATGCAGGGCGCCTACAGCACCATCCTGATGGCAGACCGCGAAGGCACACTGCTCTACCACCCCAGCGTCATGGAGCAAGTCAAAAGCAGCGAGGGCAAAGCGTCCATCCAGTCGCTCAAAATGGCCCACGACTACCCGCTGTTGAGCGCCATTCCATCGTTGCTCCCTGGCAAGGCAACGATCGTGCAAGAGCATGACGACATCATTGCGATGGGCATCATCCCAGGAACGCCCTGGGTGCTCGCCGTCCACTATCCAAGGGCGCTGATGAGCGCGGCCATTCTTGACAACTTGGTCATCGTGATCGCCCTCGGACTGCTCACGCTGCTGGTTGAAATCTTTGTCCTTCGCTCCATTTTGCAAAAGCAGGTAGCCATTCCACTGTCTCGTCTGATGCATGCAACGCGACGGGTCGGTGTATCCAAAGAGCGCTTGGACCGGGACGTCCTGCCGATCCAGTTCAACGACGAAATCGGCGAACTAGCCAGGGACTTTGCGAGCATGGCAGAACGCATCCAGGACGCGCATGAACAGCTGGAAATCAAGGTACAGGACCGCACCGCCGCGCTGGAGGAAGCCAATCGCAAGTTGATCGCACTGAGCTCCACCGATGGACTGACCGGTATTGCCAACCGCCGCCATTTCGATGAAGCTTTGGACAGCGAATGGCGGCGAGCCCAGCGTTCGGGGGCACTGTTGTCGCTGGCGATGATCGATGTGGACTGGTTCAAAAAATACAACGACCACTACGGACACCAGACAGGTGACGATTGCCTGCGCAGCGTTGCCCAAATACTGGAAGCCCACGCCCTGCGGGCGGGCGATATGGTGGCCCGCTACGGCGGGGAGGAGTTTGTGCTGATCGCCACCACAGTCCATCCTGACAAAGCACTGCAGCATGCCCAGGCCCTATGCCACGCGCTTGAGAAAATGGCGCTGCCACATGCTGAATCGCCCTTCGGCTACGTTACGGCGAGCATCGGCGTGGCAGTCATGGCCCCTGCGGAGGGGCTGTCACCAGAAGACTTGTTGAAGCAAGCCGACCAGGCTCTCTACCGAGCCAAGGCCCAGGGTCGCAATAGGGCTGTGCTGGCAGATATGCCGCCACCATCGTCCCCGGCTTCAGATTGAAATCGACCGTTGGTAGCGGTGCACACCTACTGTGGCCAAACACAATCCCAGCAGCGCAAACACCAGCACCGGCAGCACCAGGCCCACGCCGCCTAAATTGGCAATGGCGTAGGCAAACACCGGTGGGCCCAGGGTAGAGCCCAAGTTGCCCATCTGGGCCACGGCGCCAGTGGCGCGTGCCTGCACCGCTGGCACCTGGCTCAGGCTCGGAATCAACGCGAACGAAGCTCCACCCGCCAGGCCCACCACGTACACCAGCAGCAAGGCCATCGGCGCGATGGGCCAACCCATGCCCAGGCAGCCGCCCAGGGCCAGCCCGGCCAATGTCACGCCAGCAAACGCGGCACGTACCAACCAGGCCGGCGCCAGCACCGACTGCGCCAGCCAGCCCGCCGAAAACGTGCCGGCAATGCTCACAAGGGGCAGCACTACGGCCAGCCAAGGCCGGTCCGCCCCGGCCTGCTGCGGAATGAAAGTCAACAGAGCCAGTGCAGTAACGGTGTAAAAAAAGAAACAGCAGCCCGGCAACGCCGTAGCCCACTGGCTGTAGATGCGCGCGTGCAGCTGCGGCAAGTCGGCCAGGCGTGGCCAGGGCTGTGCCGGGCCGTCCGGCGGCAGCATGCACAGCAGGGCGACAAACATCACGGCCATACCGATGGCATGGGCCAGCAGCAACCCGCTGAGCTGGAACTGCGCCAGCACCCAGCCACCGCCGGCCGCCGTCAGCGCAAACGCCACGCCCACAAAAGTGCTCCACAGCCCCATGGCAATGGCGCGGTGCCGTGGCGCACTGTGCTGCATGATCAGCGTGGGCGCGGCCACCACCACCGCCAGCTGCGACACGCCTTCCAACAGCCGCGTCAACCACAGCAGGGCAAACGGCGGCGCCAAGGATTGCAGGCCGGCCAGGGCCGCCCCCAAACCCATGCCCAGCAGCAGCAGGCGCCGGTAGCCCAGGGCCGGCGCCAGCAGGCCCACGGTGACACCGAACACCAAGCCGACCATGCCCACGGTGGACAAGATCCAGCCCATGGCCGCCGGCGTGGCGCCGTAGGCCGCCTGCAGGGCCTGGAAGGCAAACGAGACCTTGGAAAACTGCATGGCCGCCAGCACGCCACACAGCCAGAGGGTGATGACGCGGGGCCAGGGGGTGGAAAGCATGGGGGGATTCAACATCGCCCGATGTTGGCGGCGCCCGCCCGGGGCGTCAACGCATAAGTTATGCGTGGCTGGTTAGCGTGGTGCACAGCCGCGCGGGCAGGCCGTTAGCCAGCCACACCCGCTCCCACAGCATGGTGCTGGGGCGTATCTGCAGGCCCTCGGTGCGGGCCGTGCGCACTTGCACGGTGACGGGCGCGGGTGCCTCCTGTTCCCACCAGCCGCTGGCGGCCAGGCTGGCCTCGGCGGCAGCGATGTCATCGGTTGCAAAGCGCCACAGCGAGGTCTGCAGCAAGCTATGCGCTGAGACGCCCCAGATCTGCTGGCGCGGCAGGGACGCGGCCAGCAACCGGTGGTCCACATCGGTGACCAGGTGCGCGGGCTGGCTGCAGTGCTGCACCAGGCGCTGCAAGGCGGCGTCCTGCGTGGGCAGGCTGGCCAGCAGCTGCAACACGGCCTGCATGGCCCGCGCGGACGGTTGCAGCGTGCCAGCCTCCCAGCGCGACACCGTGGCCTGGTTCACGTCGGCCAGCCGGGCGACCGCGTCCTGCTTCAGGGCCTTGCTGCGGCGCAGGCGCCTGAGCCGTTGGCCGAAGGATGGCAGGCCAGCCGCGTCTGCGTGGCTGGCCAGAAGGGGAAAAGCGCAATCCGTCATGCCCGACATACTATCGAAATAGTAGCTGCCTGCGCACGGTCTACCTGCGCCAGAGGCCTTTTTATTGCAAATCGCGCAGCAGTTGCTCGGCGCCTATCTCGATGCCGGTCTTGGCCGCGCTGAGGGCACCCACGGTGGCGGCCACGTTCATGGCGTTGGGGTGCTGCTTGGCCACAAAAGCCTGGACCAGGCGGTTGCTCATGGCGTCGTAGATCTCCACGGAATAGCTGACCGAGCCCATGAAGATGCCCTCTTTGCCGCGTGCGGACTGCACGGCGTTATAGGGCAGGCCAAACAGATCAAAGCGGGTGAAGGTGGACACCACGGGGGTATTCGTCGTGGCGCCGGTCAGCGTCAGCTTCAGGCGCAAAGCGCCCGGCGCCGCCGTGCGGCTGAGGCTGAAGCGCTTGGCCAGCTGCTTGTTGAACTCGGTCGACATGTACTGGGCAAGTTCGCGCCTGTCGGCCTGGGGCAGGTCGCCGAACTGGTTGTCGGCGCCGTCATAGACCGACACCGGCTCTACCAGTACCGCCTTGTAGTCATTCCAGTTGACGGCGGAGCGGTAGACATACGGCCTTTGCTCGGCGTCATCTTGCGCATTGGGCTGCATCTGCGGGGCAGAGGCCAGGCCGGTGTAGGCCGGCGTCCGGGTAACGGCACAGCCCGTGGCCAGCAGAGCGCCGGCCAGAACAAGGGCCGAGGTAGCCAGGGATGAAGCCAGGGTGCGTGGTGTGTGCATGGTGATTCCTTAGTTAATGAACGATCGATCGGTATCAATGGTACATTACTAACGACCAATCGTTCACTAACCAAGGAACACGCTATGAAAATCCATCAACAGCCCGCCCCTCTCCCGCTGACCGGCGCCATCCTGGCACTGGGCATAGGCCTGGGCTGGGGCCTGGCCGGCACGGTCTATGCGGAAAGCTTTACCTCCTCCGCGTCCAGCGCGGCATCCACCTCCAGCGCCAGCATCTCGAACTCGCTGGACGGCTCCAGCGATAGCTCGTCGCACAAGGAGAAAACCGCCGCTGGCGACTACCGCATCACCGAGGTGGCACAGGCCCCGGGCGGCAATGGCCTGCTCCGGGTGAAGATGCGCACCGACGCATCGGAGCAGACACTGGCACTGAACCTGCCAGAGGCCGTCTTCCAGGCGCAAGCGCTGCAGGTCGGCGACGTGGTCCGCGTGGAACGCCCAGCCTATGGCTTTGCGTTCGCCCGCGCCGACGCGCACGAGCCGTTCTACCTGGTGCTGGCCGACGACTGGCACGGCGAGCTGGCTGCACGCCCCGTGACGCAGCTGTGACGCCATCCGCTTGGGCGGCCATTGCACTGGCCGCCGCAGCAGGGCTGTGGATGCCCGCTGCACAGGCGGCCTCCGGCGCTTCCACGGCATCGCGGTTCTGCGACCGCACCGCCGCGCTCACCGCCGCAGAGCAGGACCGGCTGCTGCGCTTCAGCGCCGTGGTGCGCGATGCGCTGTCTAACCTGGGTGTGGGCAGTGGTGGCAGCGGCATGGGCGACGATGCTGGCGCCGTGCTGATCAGCCGCTCGGGGCTGAACCTGTCGCAATTCCAGATCCGCTATTCGCATGCCGCGGTGGCCTGGAAGGGCCAGGGCGGTAGCTGGACCGTGCGGCAGCTCTACTACGCCTGCGACGAGAGCCGCCCCCGTATCTACGACCAGGGCCTAGCCGGCTTTGTGGTGGGCACGGACAACCCGGCGCGCGGCTATATCTCGATGGTGACGCTACCGCCGGCGGCCGCCGCCCAGCTCAAACAGGCCGCGCTGGACGACGGCCGTGCGCTGGGCCTGCTGGCCAGCCACTACAGCGCCAGCGCCTATGCCTACGGGCTGCGCTACCAGAACTGCAACCAGTGGCTGGTGGAGCTGCTGGCCGCCGCTTGGGGCGATCTGCCCCAGGGCGACAAGCTGCGCGGCCGCGCCCAGCGTTGGCTGGCCGAGGCGCATTACGCGCCAGAGCCGGTACGCGTCACACACTGGCAAATGTTTGCAGCCAACTTCATACCCCTGCTGCATGTGGACGACCACCCGGCAGACGACCGCTACGCGCTGGCGCTGCAGATCAGCCTGCCCGCATCGGTGGAGAACTTTGTGCACCAACGCCTGCCAGACAGCCAGCGCGTGGAGATTTGCCACGACGGCCAGAACGCCGTGGTGCACCGCGGCTGGACGGCCGCCGCGCCAGACTGTGTGGCCATGCCAGGCGACCGCATCGTGCCGCTACGGCCGTAGCGGCACGATGCAGGACTAGCTGGCGGCCACCGGCGGCAGCATCATGTGCAGCAGCTTGCGCAGGGTTTCCTTGGCCTTGTGCGACTCGCTCTCGGCAATCTCCCCGCCAAACACCATCTGCATGATGGCGGCATACAGCACCGGCGCCATGGCGAAGCCGAAGTAGTCGCTCAGCGGCGTCTTGCGCAGCTGGCCTGCGGCCACATACGCGTCAATGTGTTGCTGCTGCTCGACCTTGGTAGGAACGATAGTCTGCTCGTACCAGCGGTTGGCCAGGGCCGGGATGCGGTGGCTCTCGGCAATCAGCAGGCGCATGATGGCCATGGACTGCGGCGTCAGCCCGCCGAACAACTCGTCCACATAGGTGTCTATCGAGGCCTGCATGTCCTGGCCCGGCTGCATAGGTCTCCAGATACTGTTGGTGGGCACCAGCAGGACCTTGAGAAGGGATTCGAAGATTTCGTCCTTATTGGCAAAGTGCACGTACAGATTGGCCTTGGACGTGCCGGCGCGCGCGGCAATCTTGGAAATGCTGGCCGCCGTGAAGCCCAGCGCGCCGAACTCGACCAACGCCGCATCCAGTATCTGCTGGCGGCGCACCTCGGGCATCAGACGTACACGCTTGGGCTTGGCGGGCAGGTCTGCCGCGGCGGTGGGCGGCAGATCGGGGGCTTGTCTCTGGGTCATCCGTTCTGGTTCCTGGTCAGATGCGGCCTGCTAATGACCGATCTATCAGTAGCACTGTAACATTTGCCAGATGATGGACCCGAGAGATGGGCCATTTTGCTATTAAATAAAGAGCTATTAGCGCAGAATATATCTGCTCAAACAGCCTTTTTCATACCTGGCCACAGGCGAACCACCAACGCCGCGCTAGCCGCCACGGCCGCCAAGCCGCACACGCCCTGCCAGCCGTACTGGCCCAGGGCCAGGCTGCCCAGCCAGGCGCCGCTGGCCATGCCGATAAACATGCTGCTCATCAGCACCGCGTTCAGGCGGCTGCGGGCAGCGGGCTCCAGGCTGTAGACGATGGTCTGGTGGGCGATCAAGCTGGCTTGCACGCCCAGGTCGAACACCACCGCACCAGCGGCAATCAGCCACAACGGGCCGCTGCCACCGATTTCGCCAACGGCCATGGCCAGGAAGGACGCCACCACCAGGGCCGCACCCAAACGCGTCACCACCTCGGGGCCCTTGCGGTCGGCCACCCGGCCGGCAAGCGGCGCGGCCAGCGCACCAGCCGCACCGGCCAGGCCAAAAGCCCCGGCGGCGGCGCTGCCCAGATGGAAGGGCGCGGCATGCAACATCACAGCCAGCGTGGACCAGAAGGCACTAAAAGCCACGCTCAGCAGGCCCTGAGCCAGAGCAGCCCGGCGCAGCGGCGTGTAACGCTGCAGCAAGGTGAACAGGCTGGCCATCAGCGCCAGGTAGGACAGCTGCGTGGTTGCCTTGAAACGCGGCAAGCCGCGCCAAACGGCCACACCCAGCAGCGCGATGCTGGTCGCCGCCACCACGAACATGCCGCGCCAGCCCGCGTGCTCGGCCACAAAGCCGGACACCACGCGCGACAACAGAATGCCCATCAGCAGCCCGGTCATCACCGTGCCCACGGTTTTACCGCGGTGCGCCTCGGGTGCCAGCGTGGCGGCGGCGGGCACGATGTCCTGCGCCAGGGTGGCCGACAGGCCGATCACCAGGCTGGCCACCAGCAGCAGCTGGATGTTGGGCGCGGCGGCGGCCAGCAGCAGGGCCAGGGTCAGCACCGCTGCCTTGCCCAGGATGATGCGGCGCCGGTCGAAGCGGTCGCCCAGGGGCGCCAGCAGCAGCAGGCCCAGGGCGTAGCCCAGCTGGGTCAGCGTGGGCACCAGGCCGATGGCACCGGGGCTGGCGTTGAACTCGCCGCCCAGCACGCCCAGCATTGGCTGGCTGTAGTACAGCGCGGCAGCGGCCAAGCCGGCACCAGCGGCCAGCAGCAGCACCAGTGCGCCGGGCATGGCGGCCGGTTGGTTATGCGTTAAAACGGTAGAAGACATCGTGGAAACCCTTGCTTTTGCAGAATGCCGCAAGTGTCCCGGAATGCACTGCCTCTGGGAACGCCCATGCTGGGCAGAATTGTTATACGCTCTACGTATGAAGACAGCCCCCGATCGGATTGAATTGATGCAAACCTTTGTGCGCATCGTGGAGGCCGGCAGCCTGTCTGCCGCCGCCGCGCAAATGGGAGCCACCCAGCCCACGGTGAGCCGCCGGCTGCAGACGCTGGAGCGTTCGCTGGGCATCAAGCTGCTGCAGCGCTCCACCCACGCCATGCAACTGACCGAAGACGGCGCACGCTGCTTTGACCGCGCCAAGGAGCTGCTGGGCCGCTGGGAGGCCTTCGAGTCCGACCTGCGCGGCAGCCACGACCTGCCCGAGGGCACGCTGCGCGTGATGGCGCCGCACGCCTTTGGCCAGCGGCAGCTGATCGCGCCGCTGGCCCAGTACCTGCGCCAGTACCCGCGCGTGGCGGTGGAGTGGCTGCTGCACGACGGCACGCCCAACTTCATCTCCGACGGCATTGACTGCGCCATCCATGTCGGCACGGTGGAAGACCCGGCCGTAGTGGCGGTGAAGATGGCCGAGATCCCACGCATCGTGGTGGCCGCGCCCTCGGTACTGGGCAATGACCCACTGCCTCGCCACGCATCCGACCTGGCCGCCCTGCCCTGGCTGGCCCTGCGCACCTTCTACCGCAACGACATCACGCTGCAGCACAGCAGCGGCGAGCAACTGCGCCTGCCGCTGCAGCCGCGCATCAGCACCGACAGCCTGTTTGCCATGCGCAACGCCGCGCTGATGGGCCTGGGCGTCTGCGTGGCATCTGCCTGGGCGGTGGCCGACGACGTCAAAGCCGGCCGGCTGCTGCACCTGCTACCGGACTGGCACGCGGCCCCGCTGCCCATGTATTTGCTATACCCCTACGCCCAGTTCTACCCGGCCAAGCTGCGCCGCTTTTCCGAGATCGTGCGCGCCGATCTGCTGCAAGGCCTGGAGCGGGTGGTCTAGCCGACATACCGCAAATTAGGGAAGGGCACAGGTGGGCCCAGCGCGGAACCCCGCTAATCTCGCAAACTTATCCACCCAAAGGCCGACCATGCAATTCACCGATGCCGTGCGCACCTAGTAAGCGATAAACGGACCACAAAACCATGTCGAAAATCGAAAAATTGTGCGACGCATACGAGAAATTTGGCCAAGCAATCGCCACTATTCCAAATGACGAGTCAAAGGCGCTGTCTCGTATGTGCTTGGGTGTGCGAGAGTTCGTTTCAGGGGCGCGTCAGGGGACCCCGAAACCGACCCCGTCACAGGTCGCGGCAGGCCTAGAACAAGGATGGCGCGAAACGCCGGAGTCAATTCAGCGTGTCGCTCAAGAGTGGCGGGCCACAGTTTCCAAAGCATGGCACGACGCAACGTTGCTGGCCTATCCCGAGTTTTTAACCACCGAACAGCAGCGCCTGCAAAAGGTGCTTGAGCGCGGGAAAATTCGGACTGAGGCCGAGTTCTATCGCATACGCCACGAGGTAGATCTACTCGAAGGGCGTCCAGGCGCCCATGACGAGTTACAGCGCATGTATTCTTTGATAGACATTTACGAGAAGCGGTAGCTCCCTCGCGACAGGCCGCTTCAGGCCACAGCTGTGTGAATACGCCGGACGCGCAGGCTTTAGAGGGCCCTTGGTTCCTTAATACATCCGAGAAAACGCAGCCTACGCCCCGGCCGCGTAAAACCCCAAAAACATATCCACGCAATCCGCCAGCACACGCTGCTGCTGCGCGGCTTCCAGCGGGGGTTGACCCAGGGCCAGTTGGGGCCAGAAGGCGAAGGACTTGACCATGCCTTGCAGCTGGTCGGCGGCGTACTGCGGGTCTACGTCGGCGCGCAGCCGCTGGTCGAGCTGGGCGGCGCGTATCCAGGTGACCAGGCCTTCTTCCTTCTCGGCCAGGCGGGCCACCATGGCCTGGGCGCGCTGGGGCGACTGCATCATTTCGGCGATGGCGACCCGCGACAGGTCCAGAAAGCTGCTGTCGTTGAGCAGGCGCATCTTCTGCTCCAGGCAGTCCAGCAGCTGCGTGCGCAGCGCCTTCTGCGGGTTGTAGGCCACGGCCAGCAGGCCCTGGGCGCGCTGCCACAGCTGGGTGAGGATGGCGGCGAACAGCTCGTCCTTGCTCGGGAAATGGTTGTAGACCGTGCGCTTGGACACCTCGGCCACGGCGGCCACGCGGTCCATGCTGGTGCCGGCAAAACCATGGGCGCGGAATTCGCTGATGGCGGCCTGCAGTATGGCCTCGCGCTTGCGGTGCGTGAGCAGGGTGGGTGAGGACGGTTCAGACAACATATACAAATTTTACACTGTGTAGTTTACTTTTTTATCAATTGCACTACACTGTGCAGTGTACTTTTCACGTCGACCCATGAAGCTCCGTTCTTCCTGGATTGGTATTGCCCTTATCTGCTTGATCGCCATGGCCTACACCCTCTGCCCGCCCGCCCAGCCCTCCCCCGCCTACACCGCGTCGCCGCAATTCAGCAACGGCAAATTCCGCAACCCGGTGCCACGCCACGCTATCGGCACCTGGAAAGCGCTGACCCTGCTGTGGCGCTTCATGGTGGACAAGCCCGCACTGGCCTCCCCCGCCCAGCCGCTACCGGTGCAGGCACTGACCCAGGCCGAGCTGCTGGCCGCGCCGGACAAAAGCCTGTGGCGCTTCGGCCATTCGACCATGCTGCTGAAGATGGACGGCAAGTTCTGGCTGACCGACCCGGTGTTTGCCGAACGTGCCTCGCCGCTGCAGTTCATCGGCCCCAAGCGCTTCCACGCACCGCCCATGGGCATTGCCGACCTGCCGCCGATCACCGGCGTGATCCTGTCGCACGACCACTACGACCACCTGGACCGCACGGCCATCCTGCAACTGGCGCCCAAGGTGGCGCACTTCATCACGCCGCTGGGCGTGGGCGACCGACTGATCGCCTGGGGCGTGCCGGCGGCCAAGGTGCAGCAGCTCGACTGGTGGCAGGGCACAAAAGTGGGCGGCATGCGCCTGGTGGCCACGCCGGCCCAGCATTACTCGGGCCGTGGTCTGTCGGACGGCAGCAGCACGCTGTGGGCATCCTGGGTGCTGATGACGGCCGATACCCGCGTGTTCTTCAGCGGCGACACCGGCTACTTCGACGGCTTCAAGAAGATCGGCGAGCGCTTTGGCCCGTTTGACCTGACCATGATCGAAACCGGTGCCTACGGCGATGAATGGCCCGACGTGCATATGCAGCCCGAAGAAAGCCTGCAGGCCCACATCGACGTGCAAGGCCGGCACCTGATGCCCATCCACAACGGCACTTTCGACCTGGCGCTGCATGTCTGGACCGAGCCGTTCGAGCGCATCAGCGCACTGGCCGCCGCCGCCCAGGTGCCGGTGGTAGCCCCGCGCATGGGCGAGCGGCTAGACCTGCAGGCACCCGCGCCGTCCACCCACTGGTGGCGTACAGCGGGCGCGTGAAGTACTCTTATTTTGATAGCTACTGGCGCAGGTAAATCCTGCGCCAGAGGCCTATTTCTTATACGTTCTCACACAAACTCACAGAGGTAAAGTCCTGGTGAACAGGGCGCAAAGCAGTCGGCCTGGCGGCGCTGCGGCACGTTGGAAGAGCAAGTCCACTTCTGACCACCAGCAATGCAACGACCCCAACTGCTCCGCCCCACCGTACTCGCCCTGGCCACCCTCGCGGTGGCTGGCTGCGTGGTGCAAGCCCCGCCGCAACGGGTCTACGTCAGCCCCCCACCGCCACCCGTGGCCTATGCGCCAGCCCCCGCCCCTGCCGCGCCGGTGGTCAGCGTCTATGTGGAGCCGCCCCTGTACCAGCCCGCGCCCGTGGTGATCGCCTCGGCACCGCCGCCCATGCTGGTCGAGCCGCCACCGCCCATGCCGTTTGCCGGC
The DNA here is from genome assembly GCF_059421805.1 of Rhodoferax sp. GW821-FHT02C08. Classification (NCBI taxonomy): domain Bacteria; kingdom Pseudomonadati; phylum Pseudomonadota; class Betaproteobacteria; order Burkholderiales; family Comamonadaceae; genus Rhodoferax; species Rhodoferax sp. GW821-FHT02C08. The sequence continues at coordinate 33,942 of NZ_JBWKVR010000031.1, read as the reverse complement.
GCGGTCTGGATCGGCGGCTACTGGGCCTGGCAGGACCGCTGGGTCTGGGCCACCGGGCGCTGGGCACCGCCGCCGCAGCCCGAATACCACTGGGTCCACCCCTACTACGAGAACCGCGACGGCGTGGTGGTCTTCATCACCGGCCACTGGGCGCCGCCCGGCGCGGTGTTTGTACCGCCGCCCCCCACACTGAGCCTGAACGTAGCCATCAACATCGGCGGACCGCGGCCGCAGGGGCCGTCCGGCGTGTTCGTGCCCGCGCCCCCCGGCTCGCGCCTGGGCCTGATCATCCCGGCCCCGATAGGTACGCCGCCGGCCGTGGTGGTGGGCGCACCGCCCGTGACGCATGTGGGCATGCACATCCAGAGCCAGGTGAACAGCAACAACACCACGAATACCGTCAACAACAACACGGTGAACAACACGGTCAATAACGCGCAGCGCATCACCAATGTCACCAACATCACGAACGTGACCATCGTGGCCCCGCCCGGCGCTACCGCCAACGGCCAGGCCTTCGAATCCCACGTGCCGGCCCTGGCCCACCTGGCCGCCGCCCAGGCCCCCGTGGTCCGCATGCCGGCGCCGCCACCCGCCGCCAAGCCCCCGCCACCAGCCGCCGCGGCAGAACACCCGCCCGGCCAGCCGGCGCCGGCCCGTGCCGCCACCAACCTGCCGAACGTCGAAGCCACGCCGCCGCAACACTTCCTGCCCATGCCAGCCGCCCAGCCCCCGGCCAGCGCGGCACGACCCAATGAAGCCGAGCGGCGCCCCATGGAAATGCCCAGACCGGCAGAAGCCATGAAGCCCGTGGCACCGCCACCTCCTCCCCCTCCGCCCCCGCAGGCCGAGGCCGCGCAGGAGAAGGCGCGTGCCCAGCAGCAACAGCAAGCAGAGCAGCGCCAGATGCAGATGGAACAGCAACAAAAGCATCAGATGCAAATGCAGATGGAGCAACAACACCAGATGCAGATGCAACAACAGCAAATGCAAAAGGCGCAGCAGGAAAGAGCAGCCCAGGAAGCCGCCCGCCGCGCCGAAGGCCAGAAGCACGGCGTAGATGAAAAAGCCCGCGCCGCCAAGGAAAAAGAGAAGAAAAAGCTGGAAGAAGGCGAAGCCAAGCCATGAGGCCTGCAGCGTCCGCTCAGGCAAATGCTATGCATTAGATAGCTGCCAGTGCAGATAAAACCTGCGCTGGCAGCCAAAATGGCTTCACGAACCAGCATCTTTGCAATTTGTCTAATTCTGGATAAACTATCCAGATGACAAAATCCACGCCCGAGCAGCAGCACCTGCTGGCCCAGATGCAGCAGGTGGCCCAGGGCCTGGCCGCCACCTTTGCGCCGTTTTGCGAGGTGGTGCTGCACGACCTGCGCACGCCCAGCCACTCCATCCTGGCGATCCACAACAACCTGTCCGGCCGTCAGGTGGGCGACCCGACCACCGAACTCGGGCTGGCCCGCATTGCCGACCCCGGCTACCCGCAAGTCATCAGCAACTACGCCAACCAGTTTGCCGATGGCCGCCAGGCCAAGAGCACCTCCATCGGCATCAAGGACAGCAGCGGCCAATACATCGCCGCGCTGTGCATGAATGTGGACCTGACGCAGATCCGCAGCGTGCAGCATGTGCTGGGCCAGTTCGGCAGCGTGGACGCCACCAAGGCGCCCAAGGAGTCACTGGACCCGGCCGGCGCCGACGCCATCCGCAGCCGTATCGACGCGTTCGCCGCCCGCCTGTCCACCACGCCGCGCGCGCTGAAAGCCGAAGAGCGCCGCTCGCTACTGCGCGAGCTGAAAGACGCCGGCTACATGGACATCCGCCGCGCCATGGAGACCGTGGCGCTGCACCTGGGCGTGTCGCGTGCCACCGTGTACAGCTATGCCAAATAAGCCCGCCATAGCCACCATGGCCGCCACCAAAACCACCGAATTGCTGCTGCTGGACAGCCACCAAGTAGGGGCTCTGCTGGAGTTGGCGCCGGTGCTGGACGCGGTGCACCAAGCCTTTGCGCTGCACAGCCGGCGCGAGGGCCGCGTGTTCCCCCTGGTGCGCGAGCGCCTGCACACCGGCGGCGTGTTCGGCATCAAGTCTGGCGACATCGCCGCGCAGAACGTGCTGGGCTTCAAGGCTGCCGGCTTCTGGCCCGGCAACCGTGCGCTGGCCAGCGAGCTGCACCAGGCGACCATTCTGATGATCGACCCCGCCACCGGCCGCCCGCTGTGCCTGGTAGACGGCAACGCCGTGACCACCCTGCGCACCGGTGCAGCCGGTGGCATGGGTCTGCAGCTGCTGGCTCGGCCCGACAGCCAAAGCTTGTGCCTGTTCGGCACGGGTGTGCAGGGCCGCATCCAGCTGGACTATGCCCTGCTGCTCCTGCCCCAGCTGCAGCAGGTGCGCTACGCCACATCGAACGGCGAGCGCAATGCCGCCTTCGAAGCCCGCTACCGCACGCGCTGCGACCTGGTTCACGCGCGCGACGTGAACGCCGCAGTGGCCGCCAGCGACGTGGTCATCACCGCCACCACCGGCGGCGGCGCATTGTTCGACCTGGCGGCGGTGCAGCCCGGCACCCACTTCAGTTGCATAGGCAGCGACACCCGTGGCAAGCGCGAGCTGCCAGACGGCCTGCTGCCGCGCGCACGCCTGTTTGTGGATGACCAGGCCCAGGCCAGCACCCTGGGCGAACTGCAGTGGGCGCCCGCCACACCCTGCACCGAGATTGGCGACCTGTTAACCGGCCAGGCGCAGTTCACGCGCCAGCCCGGCGACATCACCGTCTTCGATTCCACCGGCATCGCCCTGCAGGACCTGACCGTGGCCCAACTGCTGCAGCAGCGCGCCACGGCCACGCAGGCCGGCACACGCATCCACTGGCCCTGGTAAGCCTTCACCTGCCTCACAGACCATGCAAAACCTTCCTACCTTTGTCGATGTCTCCGCCGCCGCCCAACGCCTGGCCGGCCATGCCCACCGCACACCCGTGCTGCGCTCGCGCACGGCCGATGCCGAGCTGGGCGCACAACTGTTTTTCAAATGCGAAAACCTGCAGCGCATGGGCGCCTTCAAGTTCCGTGGCGCCTTCAATGCGCTGTCGAAGTTCGACGCGCAACAGCGCCGCGCCGGCGTGGTGGCGTTCTCGTCCGGCAACCACGCACAGGCGATTGCCTTGTCCGCCCAGCTGCTGGGCATGCCGGCCACCATCGTGATGCCGCAGGACGCACCCGCCGCCAAGGTCGCCGCCACCAAGGGCTACGGTGGCAAGGTGGTGCTATATGACCGCTACACCGAAGACCGCGAACAGATCGGCCGCCAGCTTGCCGAGCAGCACGGCCTGACCCTGATACCGCCCTACGACCACCCAGACGTGATTGCCGGCCAAGGCACGGCGGCGCTGGAATTGTTCGAAGAGACCGGCCCGCTAGACGCGCTATTTGTCTGCCTGGGCGGCGGCGGCCTGCTGTCGGGCTCGGCCCTGACGGCGCGTGCACTGGCGCCGCAATGCAAGGTCTATGGCGTGGAGCCCGAAGCCGGCAACGACGGCCAGCAGTCGTTTCACAGTGGCAGCATCGTGCACATAGACACACCTAAAACCATTGCCGACGGCGCACAGACGCAGCACCTGGGCAACTACACCTTCCCGCTGATCCGCCGCGATGTGGACGACATCCACACCGTCAGCGATGCCGAGCTGGTGGCCGGCATGCGCTTCTTCGCCGAGCGCATGAAGCTGGTGGTCGAACCCACCGGCTGCCTGGGCTTTGCCGCCGCACGCAAACTGAAGACCCAGCTGCAGGGCCAGCGCGTGGGCATCATCATCAGCGGCGGCAACGTGGACCTGGACCGCTTCGCCGCACTGATGGCGGGGTAGGCACTCAAGACACAGCAACAGACAGCGGCGTCAACGGCCAATGGCCGAGCCGCAGCCCCTTTCGCCCCATGATGTGCTGACGCCATATAGAACTTTCGGCGTTGCCAAATACTTCACACCACGTGTTTTCTGAAATATTGTATGATATGCATCATGCGAAATTCGAAACACAACGTCAGATCAGCGGCCAAGGAAGCCTCTCACGAGCGCATCGTGTCCGCCGCCGCGCGGGCCATCCGCCGTAGCGGCTATGACGGCACCGGTGTCGCCGACATCATGAAGGAGGCGGGCCTGACCCATGGCGCCTTCTACGCCCATTTCCCCTCGCGCGAAGCCATGCTGGCCGAAGCCGCAGATCGGGCCTGTGCGGAATCCGCCGCTATAGCAAGCAACGTCGTCTCCAATGTGCCGCCCGAGCAGGCCTTGGCGTCCATGCTGCACGCCTATCTGTCCCCAGAGCACCTACAGCAAATCGAGCTGGGCTGCCCGCTGGCCGCACTGGGCTCGGAGACGCCACGCCAGGCCCCCGAAGTCCGCCGGGTGACTACCCGGCACGTCAAGGCCATGGTCGATCTGGCCGCCCGCCAGTCGCCCGACTGGGGACAGCCCGCTGCGCACGAGCGTGCGCTGGTGACCATCGCCACCATGGTTGGCACCCTGCTGTTGGCCCGTGCGGTGGACGAACCCGCGCTGTCCGACAACCTGTGCGCGGCCGCATTGAAACACCTGCTCCCTGCCTGAAGCCGCTGGAACACGCTGGCTTTTCGCACGCCTAAAAATATGACGATCATCATACGTAAATCACGACCTGAAGGATACACAGCATGAAAACCAGTTTTCGCGGCGTAGCGATGGTGTCCGCAGCCATATTCCTCACCCTGGCACTGACCTGGATACTCGCGCCGGACGTGCTGCCATCCAGCTGGGGCGTTGATCTTGCCAACCAGGCAAATCTGGTGGGACGTAGGTCGGCGGCTCTGTATGCGGGCTTGGGTGTCATGTTCTTGCTGGCACGCAATGCCGCGCCGTCGCCAGCCCGCACGGCCATGCTGAGGGGTGCATTCGTCACCTGTCTGCTGCTTGCAGCGCTGGGCACCGCGGAGCTTGTCAACAACCATGCGCGGCCCGACATCCTGGCGGCGGTCGCCATCGACACCGTACTCGCTGTAGCGCTTCTACATGCCGCCCGTACCAGGTAATTCACCACCCATCACCGAACAAAGAACACACCTTGCAGCGCAGGCTGACAGGACCGTTTACCCCGCTGGATTCACCAGCAACAAGGAAAACCATGAAAGCATTCATTCTTGAGAGATACAGCAAACAGCGCACATTGCGGGCCGCAGACATGCCCGAGCCAACGCTGCGCGACGACGAGGTCCTGGTGCAGGTACATGCCGCCGGCGTGAATCTGATCGACTCGAAGATCCGCGACGGTGAGTTCAAGCTCATCCTGCCCTATAAGCTGCCCCTGATCCTGGGCCACGATGTGGCCGGGGTGGTTGTCAAGGTCGGCCCGCGCGTGCGGCAGTTCAAGCCGGGCGACGAGGTCTATGCGCGGCCGGATGATTTCCGGATCGGCACATTCGCCGAGTTTGTCCCGGTCAAGGAAGCATCTCTGGCGCTCAAACCCAAGAACCTCACCATGGAGGAAGCCGCCTCCATTCCCCTGGTGGCTTTGACGGTATGGCAGGCTCTGGTCGAAAGGGCCCAGCTGAAGAAGGGGCAGAAGGTCTTCATCCAGGCCGGCTCCGGCGGGGTCGGCACGTTCGCCATCCAGTTGGCGAAGCATCTGGGCGCCACCGTCGCCACGACAACCAGCGCGGGCAATGTCGCACTGGTGAAGAGCCTCGGCGCAGACGTGGTCGTGGACTACAAGACACAGGATTTCGAAGATGTCTTGAAAGACTACGACGTGGTGCTGAACAGCCAGGACGGTAAGACGCTGGAAAAGTCCCTGCGCGTGCTCAAGGCCGGCGGCAAACTCATCTCCATCTCCGGGCCACCGGACCCGGCATTCGGCCAAGAGATCAGCGCCCCCGGGTTCGTGCGGCTGGTCATGCGCATGCTGAGCGCGGGCATACGCCGCAGGGCCAAGAGCCGGGGCGTGGACTACTCGTTCCTCTTCATGAAGGCGAACGGCAGCCAGCTGCGGCAGATTAGCCAGCTCATCGATGCGGGCGTCATCCGCCCCGTGGTCGACAAGGTGTTCCCGTTCGCACAAACCAACGAGGCCCTGGCCTACGTCGCAGCAGGCCGCGCCAAAGGCAAGGTCGTCGTCAAGGTCAAGTCTGTCTGATTTCCCTCATTTTTGGAGCTTGCTATGAAGATCGAGAATTCTGTTGTCCTCGTCACGGGTGCCAATCGCGGCATCGGCCTGGCATTTGCACGTGAACTGCTGGCCCGAGGCGCCCGCAAGGTCTATGCGGCCGCGCGTGACCCCTCCACCGTGACCCAGCCCGGTGTTCAAGCCCTGCGGCTCGACGTCAATAATTTGCAAGATGTGGCCGCCGCCGCAGCGCTGGCATCGGACGTCACGCTGGTGATCAACAACGCAGGTATTGCCCAACCCGGAGGTTTTCTTGACGCCGATAGCGAAGACGTCGCACGGCGCATCTTCGAGACCAACTTCTTCGCCGTCTTGCGCATGAGCAAGGCCTTCGCGCCCATCCTCAAGGCCAATGGCGGCGGTGCCTTGCTCAACGTCTTGTCCGTTGCCTCCTGGGTCAACGGTGGCGACTTGGCTGCCTACTCGGCCAGCAAGTCTGCAGCCTGGTCACTCACCAATGCACTGCGCAACGAACTTGCGGTGCAGAAGACCCAGGTGCTGGGCCTGCACATGGCCTACGTTGATACCGACCTTACGCGCGGGTTCGATGTGCCGAAATCCAGCCCGGAGGCAATCGTTCAGCGCGCGCTGGACGGACTCGAATCGGGCCTCGACGAGGTACTGGCCGACGAACTCACCCAGCAGGTCAAGCAGGGGATGACGGCAGCCAGGCCCAGCTACCTGCCACAGAGCGCGTGAGATCGATTCAATCCCTCCGTCAACGATCCATTCCCGAATGACCCTTATCGCCCCCCAAGGGGCGCAGACCTCGTGCTCAAAACGACATGGCGTGGCTGCCAACACAGCCGCCCCTGTCAAGCAGACTTCAACCTGGAACATCCGCCAATGCGCAATCCATTAAAAGCAATCGCCCTGACCGTCGCATTGATCGTACCGCTCGCCTCACAGGCGGCGACAGCGGGTGACAGCCAGCCTGACCCAGCCCAGACCCGCCAAACGGCAGCGTCGCAAGCGGCGGGAATCACCTGGGCCCAGGTGCCAACGAAAACGCTCTCCGCTGGAGGCGTGGACTTCGCCTACCGCGAACTCGGACAGCACAATGGCGGGACGCCGGTGGTGCTTCTGAACCACCTGGCCGCGGTACTGGACAACTGGGACCCACGGGTCGTGGATGGCCTGGCTGCAAAACACCACGTGGTCGTGTTCGACAACCGTGGCGTCGGCGCGTCCACCGGCTCGCCCGCAAATTCGATGGAGCAAATGGCGGACGATGCCATCACCTTCATCAAAGGGATGGGCTTCACACAAGTGGACCTCTTTGGCTTTTCCATGGGTGGAATGATTTCCCAGGAAATTGTGCTTAAGGATCCACAACTCGTTCGCAAGATGATTCTGGCCGGGACGGGGCCCGCCGGTGGTGAAGGTATCAGCACGGTCGCTGGCGTCGCAAACTACGACCTGCTCCGCGCAACGTTCACGGGCCAAGACCCGAAGCAGTACTTGTTCTTCACCCGCACACCCCATGGCATTGAGGCTGGCAAGGCGTTCCTCGAGCGCTTGAAGGAGCGTTCACAGGGGCGTGACAAAGAGATCGCCGTCGGTGCTTATGTAGCGCAGTTGCAGGCATTGAGCGCATGGGGCCAAAAGAAGCCCGTGGACCTCTCCGTGATCAAGCAACCGGTTCTCGTCGTCAACGGTGACGAGGACCGGATGGTCCCGACACCCAATTCGCACGACCTGGCGCGGCGCCTGCCGAACAGCACCCTCGTCATCTATCCCGATGCCGGTCATGGCGGAGTGTTTCAACACAACGCCGACTTTGTACCCAAGGCGCTCGACTTCCTCGTGCGCTAGCGAACTGGGCCTGGCTTGTCGCGGCCAAGCCCAACCATTCACCCCCGCTTCACTGCTTCCAAGATCAAAGGACCACCATGCTTTTCGAACCTCTCATTGCTGCTTCGCTTCAACTCGCCAACCGCACCGTCATGGCTCCCATGACGCGCAACCGCGCCGTCGATGCCAATACACCGAATGCCTTGATGGCAGAGTACTACGGTCAGCGTGCCACGGCTGGCCTGATCATCACCGAGGGCACCTCGCCCTCTCCCAACGGACTGGGCTACGCACGCATACCTGGGCTCTTCAATGATGCCCAGGTGCGCGGATGGAAAGCAATCACCGATACGGTCCATGCCAAGGGTGGCAAGATCTTCGTACAACTCATGCATACCGGCCGCGTGAGCCAGACTGCCAATCTGCCAGCGGGCGCGGGTGTACTCGGGTCGACGGCAGACGTGTGCCCTGGCGAGATATACACAGACGCGCAGGGCATGCTGCCACACAGCATGCCCCGGGCGATGACCGAAGCCGACATTGCCCACACCGTGGAGGAGTACGCCCAGTCTGCCCGACTCGCTATCGAAGCGGGATTCGACGGGATCTAACTGCATGCAGCAAATGGCTATCTGATCGAGCAGTTCCTGAACGCGAATGTGAACCAGCGCAGCGACGCCTATGGCGGCAGCATCGCCCACCGCAATCGCTTTGCACTGGAAGTAGCCCGCGCCACGGTGGCCGCCATCGGTGCCGACCGCGTCGGCATCCGGTTATCGCCCTACGGCGTGTTCAACAACATGGGTGCCTACCCTGAGTTGGAAACCCAGTACCTGGAACTGACCCAGGAACTCTCGAAGTTGGGCCTGCTGTACCTCCATGTGCTAGACCACTCGGCGCTCGGTGCACCGCCGGTGCCGGCTGAGTTGAAATCGCGTCTTCGTGCTGCGTTTCGGGGCTTGTTCATCCTAGCCGGTGGTTTCGATCTTGCCGGAGCGGAGGTGGCACTCCAGGCAGGCCAGGCAGATCTCATCGCCTTCGCCCGCCCGTTCATCGCCAACCCCGATCTGGTGCAACGTATGCAGGCCAATGCAGCGCTGAACGCCGTAGACATGGAGACGTTCTACACGCCAGGCCCCAAGGGCTATACCGATTACCCAAGCCTTGCCAACGCAGGTACCCGCAAGGACTGACGAGGCCGCCTGCACCTCCACATAGATTCACCCAACCCAGAGAGTAAACACATGACCACCCCTTCCACCGTCCTTATCACCGGCGCCTCTTCCGGCATCGGCGCCACCTATGCCGAGCGCTTTGCACAACGCGGCCACAACCTCGTACTGGTTGCCCGCGACAAAGCACGTCTGGATACGCTCGCAACCCGCCTGCGCCAGGCGCATGGCGTCACCGTCGATATCCTGCAGGCCGACCTCATACAGACCGCCGACCTGGCCACGGTTGAAGCACGTTTGCGCGATGACGCCCGGATCGGCATCCTCATCAACAATGCCGGGGCCACCCAGTCCGGCAGCTTTATCGACCAGGCGACCGACGACGTTGGCCGCATCGTCGCGCTCAACACCACCGCACTGGTTCGACTCGCCAGCGCCATCGCGCCGCGGCTTGCGCAGGCCGGCAATGGCGCAATCGTCAATATCGGCTCCGTGGTGGGACTGGCGCCGGAATTCGGCATGTCGGTTTACGGTGCCACCAAAGCCTTCGTGTTATTCCTGTCGCAAGGACTGAGTCTGGAACTCCTGCCCAAGGGGGTGTATATCCAGGCCGTACTGCCGGCGGCAACCCGCACGGAAATCTGGGGGCGTGCAGGCATCGACGTGAATACCCTGCCCGAGGTGATGGAAGTGGGCGAGTTGGTTGATGCCGCACTGATTGGCTTCGATCGCCGAGAGCCGGTGACGATCCCGCCACTGCAGGACGCCGCACGCTGGGATGCCCTGGACGCCGCACGGCAAGCACTACTGGCGGACATCCGTCAGGCACATGCGGCGGAGCGTTACCAGGTTGCCTCGTAGGCCCAACGGGAATAAGGCTACAACAGGACTTTTATGAAAAAAGATAAAACTGTGGCGCTCGTGACGGGCGCCTCATCAGGCATCGGTGAAGCCACGGCCATCAAGCTGTTGGCAGCAGGCTACACGGTCTACGGCACCAGCCGACGCGGAGCTCAATCGGGTCAGCGGCCTTTTCCGATGCTGGCGCTTGACGTCACCGACGACGCCTCTGTCGCAGCTGCCGTCAGCGAGTTGCAAAGGCTGGAAGGGCAGATTGATGTGCTGGTCAACAATGCCGGTTCCGGGATCACGGGCGCTGCCGAAGAATGCTCGATCGCGCAAGTCCACGCTCTGTTCGAAACCAACTACCACGGCGTCGTCCGAGTGACCAATGCGGTCCTGCCCATCATGCGTGGACAGAGACGTGGGCGCATCCTCAATGTGGGCTCCGGGCTGGGCTTTATTCCTGCACCGTACAGCGCCCATTACTCGGCGACCAAACATGCGCTGGAGGGCTATTCCGAGGCGCTGGACCATGAGGTACGCGAGTTTGGCGTGCGTGTCGCAGTCATAGAACCCGGTGCCACCCGGACATCCTTTGAAGCCAGCACGGTCCTCGCCGATACGCCGCTCGCCGCCTACAACGCAAGCCGCGCAAAGTATCTTGTCGCGTTTGAGCGCGCCATGGCCATAGCAGATACCGCTGAAAGCGTGGCCGAAACCATCGTCCTCGCGGCGCGCGATCAAACTCCGCACCTGCGCTACCCCTCTGGCAAGTCTGCTCGGCAGGGTGCATTTGCCCGGCGTTTTCTGCCACGCTCCCTGTTCGATAAGGTGCTGCACAAGCAGTTCGGCTTGGCCTAGTGGCCCCCTGCACGCACAGGCGTTGCGGGCAAAGGCTGGAGCCCGCCATGTGCGGGCTCTTCTTTGAACATGTCTTACGCCAGCACCTGCACCACCAGCCACACATTGGCCGCGCTGATGATGGCAAACAAGGCCCAGGCCAGCAGCTTCAGCAATGGTCCATTGGCGTGGCGGCCCATCAGCGCGCGGCTGCTGGTGAAGCGGATCAGCGGCCACATGGCAAAGGGCAGCTGGAAGCTCAGCACCACCTGGCTGAGCACCAGCATCTTGCCGATGGCGTCCTCGCCCAGCCACCAGACGCCGATGAAGGCCGGCACCAGGGCCAGCACCCGCGTCAACAGGCGGCGCTGCCAGCACGGTATCTTCAGGTCCAGAAAGCCCTCCATCACGATCTGGCCAGCGATGGTGCCGGTGAAAGTGGAGCTTTGGCCCGAGGCCAGCAAGGCGATCGCAAACAGGCTGGCGGCCAGGGCGCTGCCCACCACCGGTTCGATCAGATGGTAGGCATCGGCAATGTCGGTCACGCTGCGGTGGCCGTTGCTGTTGAAGGCGCTGGCCGCCAGCACCATGATGGCGGCGTTGACCAGCAAGGCCAATGACAGGGACACCAGGGTGTCCAGCGTGGTGAAGCGCAACGCATCGCGCAGGCCCGCCTCGGAGGCATGGACCCGGCGCGTCTGCACGATGCTGGTGTGCAGGTACAGGTTGTGCGGCATCACCGTGGCGCCGACGATGCCAATCGCCAGGTACAGCGCGCCGGGTTGCTGCAGCCGCTCCAGGCTGGGCACAAAACCGATGGCCACGCCCAGCCAATTGGGCTGGGCCATGGCCAGCTCGACCATGAAGCAGCCGGCGATGGTCAGCACCAGGCCCAGCACAATGGCCTCCACGCGCCTGAAGCCCGCGCCCTGCAAGCCCAGCACCAGCACGGTGTCCAACGCGGTGATGCCAATGCCCACCGGCACCGACACGCCGAACAGCAGATGCAAGGCCAGCGCGCTGCCCAGCACTTCGGCCAGGTCGCGGGCCACGATGGCCAGCTCGGCGCCCAGCCACAGGAAGCGGTTCACACCTGGCCAATACTGCTCGCGGCACAGGCGCGCCAGGTCTTTTTGCGTCACCAGGCCCAGGCGCACGCACAGGGTTTGCAGCAGCATGGCCGCCAGGCTGGCCAGCAGCACCACGAACAGCAGTCCGTAGCCAAAGCGGGAGCCGGATTCAATGTCCGTCGCCCAGTTGCCGGGGTCCATATAGCCCACCGACACCAGCAGCCCGGGCCCGGCGTAACGCAGCAGCTTTTTGTGCAGGGGCAGCCCCATGGCGTCGCCCACCGAGCCTTTGACTTCCGACGGACAAAAGGGAGCGGTGGCGGTGCGGGGCAGTGAAAACATGCGACCCAGTATAGGGTGGTGGGCAGCAAAGTATGATGCGAAATTGCTATGCTTGTGATAGCTGTCTGCGCAGATCCTACCTGCGCTAGAGCCTTATTTTCTTTAAAGCTTACAAGGCCCGCACGGGCAGGCAGATCTGGCAGGAGAACACGCCCGTCGCGGGGTCGTGATAGCTGCCGACAGGGTAGTACTCGAAGAACGGCCGCGCGTCGGCCTGCATGCCGCTGGCGGGCAGCCAGTCGCGCAGCATCTCGCTCCAGGCCAGGCCGATCTGTACGCCTGTACCACGGAACTCGCCCAACGCGTAGCGCCCACCGGGCAGTTCCGCCACGCTGACCGGGCTGCGGCCTACAAAGTCGTCGGGCACCTGCACGCAGGCGTCGTAACGGCACTGGGCCGGCGGGGTGACGTGGGGGTCGTCGCGGCCTATGCCGTAGCAGGCCGCGCCATCCAGCCCCTGGGCGCTACGCCAGGGCATGAACTGCTCGGCCCAGAAGCGGCTGATAGTGGCGCCGTAAGGGCCAATGTGGCGCATATAGGCAATACGGGTAGGGGGCAGGGTGGCGATGCTGACGTGCATGAGAGGCTCCAGGTTGTTGAGACCTTGATGGTTCCCAGAAACACGGTGGGCCGCCTGATCCGGCTTGCGCTGGGCCTGATCCAGATTGCGGTCTTGCTGGCGGCGCACATGGGCCAACTCGTCCGCCCAGCGTTGCGGTGTGGCCGCGCGCCAGGCGCTGGGCGTGCAGCCAAAGCGCAGCTTGAAGGCCCGCGCAAAGGCCTCGCCCGAGCCAAAGCCCACGGCCAGCGCAATCTGCAGCACCGGTGCCTGCGGCAGGCGGGCCAGTTGCAGCGCACCCACCTCCAGTCGGCGCCGGCGCAGGTAGTCGCCCAGGGTCTCGCCCATCCAGGCGGCAAACACGCGGTGGAAATGGAAGGCGGAGAAGTGCGCAATATCGGCCAGGCCCGCCAGGTCCAGCGGGGTATCGAGGTGCCGGTCGATGTGGTCCAGCACCCGGTTCATGCGCTGGGTGTACTCGGCAACATGGCTGCGCGGCGAAAGGGGCAAGGACATGGTGGCGCAGTGTAGCGCTATTGAATTGCTAGCTGCAGACGCACGCAACATGTGCGCCAGCGACCTGTTTTCTTTATAGCGCTTGGTTCAACAAAAAGTCACATCTGCGATTGCGCAAACAGCTCTTGAAACTACGCCAACGGCCAATATTTGAGAAGTATGGCGCCACCACAGGGGTGTCGCCACCACCAGTAAGAAAGGAGCAATCCCATGAATGCATTGGTTAACCGCGGCAGCTTGTTCGATGAATTCTTTCGCGACGTGGTGCCCAGTTTGTACGTCCGTCCCCTGCATGGCGACCCGTTGCCCTCGCCCGCCCAGATCAAGCTGGACGTGCACGAGACCGACGGCGCCTATACCGTCAACGCCGAAGTGCCCGGCGTGCGCAAGGAGGACATCCAGGTGTCCCTGGAAGGCAGCACGGTCACGCTGCGCGCCGAGGTAAAGCAGGAGGACCGTGAAGCCCACGGCGAAAAACTGCTGCGCAGCGAACGCTACTACGGCGCGGTGGCGCGCAGCTTCCAGCTGCCGCAAGAGGTAGACCCGGGCCAGGCCAAAGCCAAGTACGACAACGGCATGCTGACCCTGACCCTGCCCAAGAAAGCGGCCACCAGCTCGCAGCGTCTGGCCATCGACTGATGGGCGCGTGCACAGGCAGCTCTTGGAAGGAATTCTGAGACCTGCCTGTGTATTCCTGGGGCGGGCCACCTCGGTGTTTCCCCTGTGTGCTTGGAGGCACAAGCAGGTTTCAATCTTTGCTACATTCAAAGCGCTTTGAAAACCTGATTCTGACCACCGGAATACGCCGCCCATGCTGTCCCTCGCCCACCAAACCCAGCTCGCCCAGCAACACGTCACGGCCCAGCTGGCCGCACGCCCGGAAGCCAAGGCCGCGCGCAAGGCCTGGAAGACCTTTGCCACCCGGCTGGACGCGCACTTCCCCACCCTGGTGGCCGAGCTGGCGCCGCTGTATGGCGTGCGGCCCGACTTTCTGGACTTCCTGGTCGACTTGCTAGCCGTGGGCTTCGACGCCTGGTTGGTGCGCCCGGCCGATCTGCAGGCGCTGGACCTGCAGCGCGAGAAAAACCCGCGCTGGTTCCAGTCGCAGAAGATGCTGGGCGGCGTGTGCTACGTGGACCTGTATGCGGGCAATCTGAAAGGGCTGCTGAAGCAGATCCCATACTTCAAGGAACTGGGCCTGACCTATCTGCACCTGATGCCGCTGTTCAAATGCCCGGACGGCAACAGCGACGGCGGCTACGCGGTCAGCAGCTACCGCGAGGTGAACCCGGCCCTGGGCACCATGGCCGACCTGCAGGCCCTGGCCGCCGCGCTGCGCGCCGAGGGCATCAGCCTGGTGCTGGACTTCATCTTCAACCACACCTCAGATGAGCACGACTGGGCCCGCGCCTGCGTGGCCGGCGACCCCAAGTACACCGACTTCTACTACCTGTTCCCCGACCGCACGCTGCCCGATGCGTATGACCAAACCGTGCGCGAGATCTTCCCCGACCAGCACCCGGGCGCGTTCTCGCAGCTGGCCGACGGCCGCTGGGTCTGGACCACCTTCAACAGCTTTCAGTGGGACCTGAATTACAGCAACCCCGCCGTCTTCACCGCCATGGCCGGCGAGATGCTGGCCATCGCCAACCTGGGCACCGAGATCCTGCGTATGGACGCGGTGGCCTTTGTGTGGAAGCGACTCGGCACGGTGTGCGAGAACCTGCCGGAAGCACACACGGTGATCCGCGCCTTCAGCGCGCTGGTACGGATCGCCGCGCCCAGCATGCTGTTCAAGAGCGAGGCCATCGTGCACCCGGACGACGTGGTGAAGTACATCTCGCCGCAGGAATGCCAGCTGTCGTACAACCCGCTGCAGATGGCCTTGCTGTGGAACAGCCTGGCCACGCGCGAGGTGAATTTGCTGCAACAGGCGCTGGAGCAGCGCCACAACCTGGACCCGGACACCAGCTGGGTCAACTATGTGCGCAGCCACGACGACATAGGCTGGACATTCGCCGACGAGGACGCGATCCAGCTGGGCATCCACGGCTTTGCACACCGGCAGTTTCTGAACCGCTTTTACGTGAACCGCTTCGAGGGTAGCTTCGCCCGCGGCGTGCCGTTCCAGGACAACCCTGCGACCGGCGACTGCCGCATCAGCGGCACCTGCGCCTCACTGGCTGGCATCGAGCAAGGCGATCCGCTGGCGCCAGCGCGCATCCTGCTGCTGCACAGCGTGGCCCTGAGTACCGGAGGCATACCGCTGATCTACCTGGGCGATGAGGTAGGCACGCCGAACGACCCCAGCTATCTGAGCGACCCGGCCAAGGTCGGCGACAGCCGCTGGGTGCACCGCCCAGCCCGCGTCGCCAGTCTGTATGCGCAGCGGACCACCAAGAACAGTGTGCCCGGCCAGATCTACCAGGGCCTGCGCCGCATGGTGGAAGTACGCCAGTCTTTGGAGGTATTCGCCGGCGGCCAACTCACCGGCTTTCGCGCCGGTAACCCCAGTGTGCTGGGCTATATGCGCGGCGCGCCGGGGACGCATGTGCTGGTACTGGCCAACTTCAGCGAACAAGCACAGCACTGCCCGGCGCGGGTGTTCTCGGCCCAGCCGGATACGGCGGTGGATGTGCTGAGCGGCAAAACCCTGGCCCTGCAGGGCGGCGTGACGCTGGCAGCGTATGAGGTGCTGTGGCTGGCCTGTGGCGGGGCCGGACAGGTCTAGAAATTCAGCCCTATCAACGACGGCGAATCTTGGCCCAAACTGACTGCAGCTCTTCTTGCAGCGGGTGCTTGAAAAAGAACACGCCCGTCACAAAACCCGCCAGACCCAGCAAGCCAGCAAACACCACAACCAGCAAAGAATGCTCGGGGGTGGGGCCAAACAACACCAAGACCAGCACAGGCCCAATGGCCGCGAACAGCGTAACGCGCCCACTCCGCGCCAGGACAGGCCACAGCAGCGACAGGTCCAGGCCGATGTGCCTGGACGTCAGGCGCATGCTGTACGCGGCGTAGACACCAGAGCCCAGAATCGACGCGCAACTCACCGCCACCAGCCCCTGCAGTGCGCCCACGGCCACCAGGCATATGGTCATCAGCGCGTTGACGATGGTCAAGCGGGCAATCGTGCTCACCGCGCCCGACGACAGCAAGGCGACGCCGCACAAAGAGGTGGGCACGCTCAGCGCCGTGCCTACCGCCAGCAGCCGGGCCAGGATCACGGATTCATCCCACTGCGTGCCGTAGAGCACGTGAATGATGGGGTGGGCCATGCACACCACCATGCTGCAAAAAAACCAGCCCACCGCCGACACATAGGCCGTGGCTTTCACAAAGGGCTCCACAAAATCGCCCTGCTCGCGCGACTGCTTGGAAAACCAGGGCAAACATACCGAGCCCACAGCATCCGTGACCAGGCGGGTAAACATCTGCACCAGGCCATTTGCACGCGAATACAAGCCCGCCGACGCCAGGCTCTGCAATTTGCCCAGCAGCAGCTCGGGCGCACCGCCAGCCGCCACGCCGACGATGGAGCTGACGGACAAGCGCGAGCCGAACGCCAGCACACGCCGGATTTCCGCCACCCCGGGCAGCCAAGGGAAGGACTTCGGCCGAAAATACGTGGCCATCAGCGCATTCACCACCGTGGACGTCAACGACCCAAAGGCCAGGCTGATGGGGCCGAAGTTCTTCCAGGCCATGAAGGTGGACACCAATGCACCGCTCAGTGCAGAAGCAAAACGCATCAGCGCAACACTGTCAAAACGCATCTCGCGCATTAACCAGGCGTAGGTCAAAGAGCCAAACGGATTGACCGCATAGTTCAAGGCGATCACCAGCATGATGTCGCGCATGCGGGGTTCTTTGTAAAACAACGACACCGGGTAGCTGGCCAGCAATACCAGCAGCGCCAGACCCACACCCAAACCCAGCTGCACCGCCCACACCGCCCGGATGCGCTCGGTCGTCAATTCTCTTTCCTGCACCAGGTAGGAGCCGGCGCCCATATCCCGCACCGAAGCCACGAACATCAACAACACCATGGTGACGGAAAACACCCCGATCTCCGCAGGTGTGAGCAAACGGGCAATCACCATGGACGAAACGATGGACATCGCCAAACTCGCATAGCGGTCCAGAAACGAGAAAACTAAAGATTTACGAGTGGACATGGTGTGGAATACATAGCTTGCAGAACAACGCGCACGCAAGAAGGCCGTATTAGGCCATGCAACCATGCATGGCAAGGGACCGAAGAATCAGAGACAGCGTCAAACATCTGGGCAGCCGAATGCCCCGCTGCAGACCGTGAAAACCAAGCGCGCCGAGGAAGCGGCCAGCCGAGCCATTGCGCTGGCTCAATTGCCAGCCACCGCACGCGCTAGCACAGTCCGAGAAAGAAAATCGGAGGCGACCGGGGTGAGGTGGCCGTAATCCCAGGTTGTAATGCCATTTTTTCGGTCGTCGCCGATAAATGTCATGCAGCCTTCGACACTGCAAAAAACATCGACCAAGCTCACATACAGCAGCCGCGTGTCGTTGAACGATTTTTTCAACAGCCTATCTTTTTCAAGAATCGTTGCATCGATTCCTTCCAAGCTCCTGTGCGCCGTATCGTTCCATAGCTTTCGAACAATGATTTTGGGCAAATCGGAATCCCACTCCGGTGTCGGCCCGGTAAAAACCACCTTGGCGACGCCGAGCTGCGTCAGTTTTGCCTTGATTAGCTGCGCCGCAACTTCGGAATGCCCTGCACGTTGCGCCACGACGACCACATCAGGACGTGCCTGCGCAATCGCCTTCAGAGCAAACCAGTTGGACCGGACGCAAGAGCTGGTAGATGAATCGGAGACTACATCCACCGATGGTCTGCAACCCGAGCTAGCCACCTGCAATACCTGCCAGTTGCTTTGCAGATTCTTGGTCAAACCAAAATTCAGCATTTGCGCATGCGAATCACCCCATATGAATACCGCTTTGTCATATTTGGCGGTGTCCCTGGCGTAGCAGCTGCTGGGGATTTCATCTTTGGGAGTTCTGTTTTTATCGCCCGAAATTTCTTTTTGAATATCAGAGAAATTGCAGTCATGGCGGAAGTTCTTCTCAAACACCTCCACCAATCGGCCATTGGGAATATTAGAGAAATACCTGTAGAACTCAGGCCGGTCCACCGCACCACCGTCAATTCGGGCCAATCCATTCTGCGCATAAATATAGCCTGCACCAACACCAACCAACAGCATGCTACCCAGCAAGGCAAAGGATTTTTCTTTGCCGTACGCGCCAAAGCGAACCGGTTTCTCTACCCAGAAATAGGTGGCTATCGCCAACACAAATGACAGGAAAACTGCTGCCAATTTAATTTCAGGGCTATTCAACTCCAAAATATGGGCAAATGACAGCAAAGGCCAGTGCCACAAATACAGCGGATAGCTGATCAAGCCAATCGACACCAATACTTTGGAGCCTAGAACATGTCTATTGACCCATGCGTTGGGCCCAGCTGAAATAAGCAAAAATGCGCCGATGACCGGAAGCAATGCCAACCAGCCCGGAAAATGTTGCGTCTTGTCGATATAAACAAGACCGACCACCAATAACGCCGCCCCAGCGAAAGACTGTTCGTTTGGGTACCGCTGGTGTACCGCCGGCTTGTACATGGCGATATATGCAAGCACGGCCCCGGCCAGCAACTCCCAAAAACGCGGCATCGGCAAATAAAATGCTGCATCGGGATGGTTGCTGGTCCAATATATATTCATCCCAAAAGAGCCTGCCAATATCAATGCAATAGCAAGCCCCAAAACCCGTCTCCGCCCCCAGAAGAAGCTTAGCAAAATGGGCCAGAATATATAAAACTGCTCTTCCACCGCCAAACTCCACAAGTGCAGCATGGGCTTGGTTTCTGCCACATTATCAAAGTAGCTGCTTTCTTTCCACAAAATAAAGTTGGTAATAAATGCAACGCCACTGACAAGATGTTTTCCGAGCTGTTTGTACTCATCCACCAACAGCAAATGCCAGCCAAATACCAAACTACCCAGCATCACCACCAGCAAAGCCGGAAATATTCTTCGAATTCGCTTATCGTAAAAATCAATAATACTGAATTTATCTTTTTCCAGATTCAGAAAAATAATGGAAGAAATCAAAAAACCGGAAATGACAAAGAATATATCGACACCGACAAATCCACCGTGCACCCAGGATGGAAATGCGTGAAAACCCACCACAGCAAGAACGGCAACGGCGCGCAGTCCATCGATATCGGAGCGATATTTAAAGTGGTTTACAGTGGGATGGATATGGTGCATTTTTAAAGAGCTGCGGCGCAAACATAATTACCCACATGCATTCATAAAAAAATGCGAACCATATAAGCCATTGGAAATACTTAAAGCCGGTTCAAGGTTTCAGGCATTACCGTAGCAAATGCCGTGTATAGCTGAGATACCGCAGCCCGCCTGTGCGAACCAGGCTTTGCCAATGGTGCCGCAGTGCCAAGCTGCGTTCGCCGGCCTCCAGCGCAGTAACCGAGGCATCATGGTGTGCCGCGCCCATCTTGCGCTGAATCAGGCGCGCGATGCGAGGCGGCGGCGCCAGGTCCAGCATGCGCTGAAACAGCGGTATATAGGCTTTAAAGTAGGCTGTAGATTTGGACAAAGACCCTGGGGTTTCCTCGTCGCAACGGAACACAGGGGCATCTACGACGGCAACTTTCTTGCCATCCAACGCCAACCGGAAACCGACCCATGTCCACTCCGCATAGTGGTGGTAATTACGGAAATACTCCGCTCCCACAGGCGCAGAACGGAATAGCGCATTACCGTTGTGCAGCCAGTTGAACTCCATCAGCATGTCCAGCGGGCGGGCAGGCACGTCAGCGAGACGGTCGTAGCACAGGAGGTCCTTACCGCCGCGGCGGCGATAGTAATTGCCCACCACCAGATCGGCCTGCGGGTCGGCTAACAAGGGTGCCAGTTTCTGGTCCGTACTGCCCGGCAGGTACTCGTCGTCGTCATCCAACGCCGAGAAAAACTCCGTCTCCACCAGCTCCCGGCCTCTCAGAATGGCATTGGGCAAGGAGGGCTTGGCCACGTATTCAAACTGTATGTCCGGCTGCGCCTTCAACCAGTCGCACACTGCGGCATCAAAGCGGCTGCCATTCACGACGGTAATGATGCGCACGGGCTGAGAAGACGAGTCACGGATGGACTGCACTGCACGGCGCAAGAGTTCTGCGCGTTCGGCAACGGCCATTGTGGGAATGATGACACTGACCAGGGGTTCCCCCAGAGAAAAAGTGCTCGCAGAGATGTCTTGGGGGTTCATAAATCTGGGTAATCTTTGGCAGGACGTTTAAGTGGGTCCACAAACAGGGCCATCACGCTCCGAACCAGGTTTTTGACCCGCAAGGAGGCTTGTGCCGAAGCCCATCCGAAATGCCGCTGCGCAAAGCGCATGCCTTGCGCATAGGCAGCCACACCGTGCTGGCTGCACATATAGAAATACTCCTGCAAGGTGCTTGCAATCGCGTCCTGACAGGCCCCGATTTCCACGGGCCCCAGGCCTATGTTTGGATTGTCTCGGATGATCTTGATGGCCAACAACCCGTTTTCCGCATTGCGGCGGGCGTTGCGCACATGCGATGCGTTGTCGTCATGCCATCGGTACTGGGTGATGGCCACCGGGGCGTACACAAAGCTGGCCTTCAGCAGCAGGCGTACCAGGAACTCTCGGTCTTCGGCCGTGGCCAGCTTTTCATTGAACAAACCCACCTCGTTGGCCAAAGCCCTGGAGACGACCAGGCTGGACGGCTTGATGAAATTGCCCTTGATCATGCGCGGCAGTATCTGCTTATCGATACGGTAGAAATCGGTGCCCGCAATGGGTGCGCCGAATTTGCGCGAGGGGCTGTCCCAGTAGTCGTCGTAAAGCATGTCTTGCAGCACGCCCTTGGCCAACAAACGGCCGGCGCCGTACGCGCCTTTGGCCGTGGGTTCCGCAGCGAGTGCACGCATCAGCTCGGCAATGTGCTCGGGTTCGAAAATATCATCCGCATCCAAAAAGGCCAGCCACTCGCCCTGCGCCAGCCGAATGCCCTGGTTGCGCGTTGCCGCAATGCCGCTGTTGGACTGGTTGTGCAAGTGGATGGGGTATGGCTGCGGATGGGCGGCAATCCAGGCCGCCACGGTTTGCACCGTATCGTCGGTGGAGCCATCGTTGACGATGATCACCTCCCGTGGCTGCAGCGTTTGTTGGGCAATTCCATGCAATGCATCGGCCAGAAAATGGGCGGCGTTGTAGGCAGGAATCACGACCGAGACGTCGCTTGCAGGCATAAGGGGTTCCAGGGGACAGCGTGGCGGCATTCTAAGACGGGTCCTGGCCTGGGCTGTCCTATGATGGACCTTTGCTTTGTATACAAACACATTCCATGGCAACCTCCTCCTACCTCGATACCCGGCCTGTGCTGGCCGAACGCACTTTCATCCACGCCTCGGCCCAGGTGATTGGCGACGTGCAAATCGGCGTCGACAGCTCGGTCTGGTGCAACACCGTGCTGCGCGGCGACGTAAACCGCATCCGCATCGGCCACAGCAGCAATATCCAGGACCTGAGCATGGGCCATGTGTCGCACAAGAGCGCCAGCAAGCCCGAAGGCTCGCCGCTGCTGATCGGCAACTACGTGACCATCGGGCATTCGGTGATCCTGCACGGCTGCAGCATTGGCGACGAGTGCCTGATCGGCATGGGCAGCATCGTTATGGACGACGTGGTGGTACCGGCGCGCACCATGGTCGGCGCGGGCAGCCTGATAGGCCCGGGCAAGGTACTGGAGAGCGGCTACCTGTACATGGGCCGGCCGGCCGCCAAGGTGCGGGCGCTCACCCCCGAGGAAATCGCCTATCTGCGCTATTCGGCCGAGCACTATGTGCGCGTAAAGGACAATTTTCTCGCCAGCGAAACCAAAGTGTAAAAATCACCTCCGCCCAGTAAATACTTGCGCTGGCAGCTATCAAAATATGAGTAACCTGGCTTACTCGACCACCACCGGCACACGCTGGGCCAGAGCGCACATCAGCTCGTAGCCCACGGTGCCGGCCTGCTGTGCTACTTCGTCGATCGGCAACACAACGCCATTCGCAGCCCGGCCCCACAGAGTGACGGGTGTGCCGATCTGGGCCTGGGGCGTGGGCGTCAGGTCGACCACCAGCATGTCCATGCTGACCCGGCCCAGGGTGCGGCTGCGCACGCCGTCCACCAGCACCGGGGTGCCGGTGGGGCAGATGCGCGGATAGCCATCGGCATAGCCGCAGGCCACGATGCCGATACGCATCGCCTGCTCGGCCGCAAAGTTGGAACCATAACCGACGGTAGCGCCCGGCTGCAGGTCTTGCGTAGCTATGATTTTTGCAGTCAGCGTCATGGCCGGCTGCAGGCCCCAATCAGCCGAGGTGTAGGCCGGAAAGTCGGGTGCGCTGCCGTAAATGGCGATGCCGGGGCGTACCCAGTCACCCGCCACCTGGGCCGCCAGCGCGGGCTGCTGCAGGGGCGCACCGGGGGTGTGGCGCAGAGTGGCGGCGCTATTGGCCACGCTGCGTTCGCCGGGCAGGTCGGCAGTGACGGCGTTGAACACGGCCATGGCTTCGGCAACGCCACGCGGACCGTCTGCGTCGCTGAAATGGGTGATCAGCGAGATTTCGTCCACCTGGGGCAGCAGGTTCAGCCGGGTCCAGGCCGAGCGGTAGCGCTCAGGGCTAAAGCCCAGGCGGTTCATGCCAGTGTTCATTTTCAGGAACACGCGATGCGGCACATTCGTCTTGTGCACGGCCAGCATGTCGATCTGGGCATCGCAGTGCACGGTGTGCCACAGGTCCAGGCGCGAGCACAGCTCCAGATCGCGCTGCTCGAACACGCCTTCCAGCAGCAGCACCGGGCCGCGCCAGCCCAGGGCGCGCACGCGTTCGGCCTCGTTCAGATCCAGCAGGGCGAAGCCATCGGCGCCGCGCAGGCCCTCGAAAACACGCTCGATGCCATGGCCGTAGGCATTGGCCTTGACCACCGCCCAGACCCGGGCATCCCCCGCGGCAGTGCGGGCGCGGGCCAGGTTGTGGCGCAAGGAGTCGGTGTGGATGGTGGCCTGAATGGGACGCGGCATGGGTGGGTTCCGGTAGGGCAAACAAATGGGGTTGCTGGATTTTGACTATTTCGCCCCAAGCTGCAGAGTCAGAACGCTCACACCAAGGGAACCCGTGGAACCGGCTTTGCCGGGCCACAAGGGTTCGCCCCCTGTAGGGGGTTGGCGAAAGCGACACGCAGTGCGCGAAGCCTGGGGGGGAATGGTTATTCCGGGATTTTGGCATTCCACCGCGTGATATAACCCGCTGTCCCTGGAGACTTGTCTTAAATCAACCTGCATCAGCCAGACTGATGCCGCCACAAGCATTTAATGAAGCGCGGTTTCTTTACCCTCATGTCGGCCCAGTTCTGCTCGTCACTGGCCGACCAGGCGCTTTTTGTGGCGTCCATCGCGATGATCCGAGGTGCCGGAGGTGCTCCCTGGCAACAGGCCGCCTTGGTTCCCATGTTTGCGCTTTTCTATGTGATCCTGGCCCCCTGGCTGGGCGCGCTGGCGGACGCGTTCCCCAAGGGCAAGGTGATGTTGGCCAGCAATTCCATCAAGATGGCGGGCTGTCTGATGATGCTGTTTGGTATCCACCCCCTGCTGGCCACGGCCGTGGTGGGCCTGGGTGCGGCGGCCTATTCGCCAGCCAAGTACGGCATCCTGACCGAGATGCTACCGGCCTCGCAGCTGGTGCAGGCCAATGGCTGGATCGAAGGCCTGACGATTGCATCCATCATTCTGGGCGTGCTGTTTGGCGGGCAACTGGTAGGGCCGGCGGTGTCGGCCAAGCTGCTGGCACTAGACTTCCCCTTCTTGGACACCGGCATCAGCACCCCGCCGCAAGCCGCCGTGAGCGTGCTCATCGCCGTCTACGCGCTGGCCGCTTGGTTCAACACCCGCATTCCCGATACTGGGGTGGAAATGCGTCCCATGCCAAGCAACGCGTTGGCCCTGCTGCCCGACTTCTGGCGCTGCAACTCCCGGCTGTGGACCGACAAGTTGGGCCAGATTACCCTGGCCACCACCACTCTGTTCTGGGGTGTCAGCGGCAACCTGAAATACATCGTGCTGGCCTGGAGCGCCACCGCGCTGGGCTATAGCATCACCCAATCGACCAGCCTGCTGGGCGTAGTCGCCATAGGCACCGCTGCAGGTGCCGTGGCAGCGTCCATGCGCATGCGGCTAGACACCGCTACCAAGGTCATCCCACTGGGCCTGCTGATGGGCCTGCTGGTAATCTTGATGAACTTCATCCACAACGTCTGGCTGGCCGTCCCATTCCTGGTGGTGCTAGGCGGCCTGGGCGGTTTCATGGTGGTGCCGATGAATGCCCTGCTGCAACACCGCGGCCACAATCTGATGGGCGCGGGCCGCTCGATCGCCGTGCAGAACTTCAACGAGCAGCTGTGCATCCTGGCCCTGGGCGCCTTCTACAGCGTCTCCACCGGCCTGGGCCTGTCGTCCTTTGGCGCCATCACCGCCTTTGGCCTGGTGGTGGCCGGCTTCATGTGGCTGATCAAGCGCTGGCATGCCAACAACTGCATCAAATACAAGGACGAGGTCGACCATCTTTTGATGCTGGCCCGTACCGACAACACCCACTGACTTGGCTCACCCCCAGGCTGCAGCGCTTCGCGTCTTTTGCCAGCCCCCCTCGTATCGGTTTGAAAAACCGATACGACACGCAGGGGGCAACACCAGCAGCCTGGCAAAGCCAGTTCTGCGGTGTTCCTGGAAGGCGTGCGCTCTGGCTGCTAGCCGCAGTGGAACAACTACCCACCACCCTAGGCTCCACTGACAAAGATACACGTCTCCCGCATGCCCGCCGCCCTGCTCCCCGCTCTCGCGCTGATGCTGAACGCCTTTATCTGGGGCGTGTCCTGGTGGCCGTTCCGCCAGCTGCAGCAACTGGGCCTGCATCCGCTGTGGTCCACCTCCCTGCTGTACGCCGTGGCCCTGGCGGGCCTGCTGCTGGCCCGCCCCGCTGCTGTACGCGGCTTGCTGCGCCGGCCGGAGCTATGGCTGTTGCTGCTGGCCACCGGCATGACGAATGTGGGCTTCAACTGGGCGGTGGCGATTGGCGACGTGGTGCGCGTGGTGCTGCTGTTCTATCTGATGCCCGGCTGGGCCGTGCTGCTGGCCTGGCTGGTGCTGGGCGAGCGGCCTACGCGGGCCTCGCTGCTGCGGCTGGTATTGGCGCTGGTCGGCGTGCTAGTGGTGCTGTGGCCCGAGGGCGGCCTGAGCGCGGTGGCCGGCATGGCGTTTTCGGCGGCGGACGGACTGGCCTTGCTGGGTGGCTTCAGCTTCGCACTGACCAATGTGCTGTTACGCCGCCTGCAGGATGTGCCCGGCACCGAGCGCATGTGTGCCATGTTTGGCGGCGGCGTGCTGATGGCTGGGCTGGCCGCTTCCCTGGGCGGACAGTTTGGGCTGGTGCCGGCTATCCCTGCGCTACAGCTGGGCTGGGGCAGCGCCATCGTGCTGCTGGGCCTGCTGTTTTTCATCAGCAATATGGGGCTGCAGTATGGTGCGGCACGCATGTCGTCCAGCAACAGCTCCATCGTGATGTTGACCGAAATCGTGTTTGCCAGCGTGTCCTCGGTGGCGCTGGGGGCGGCCACGCTGTCGCTGCGCACGCTGGTGGGAGCGGCGCTGATACTGCTGGCGTCGGTGTTGGCAGCACGCAGTGAATAAACGCGTCAGGGAGAAGTCTGCTTAAATCGCAGGCATGACTACCTCCATCTACGACTTCAGCGCCACAGACATTGCCGGCCAACCCGTCGCCCTGTCGCAGTTCAAAGGCCAGGTTCTACTGGTCGTCAACACGGCCAGCGCCTGCGGCTTCACGCCGCAGTTCGCCGGGCTGGAAGAGCTGCACAAAAGCTTCGGTGCCAAGGGCCTGACGGTGCTGGGCTTTCCGTGCAACCAGTTTGGCGCGCAAGACAAGGGCAGCAACGACGAGATCGCCAGCTTCTGCCAAGTGAACTACGGCGTCAGCTTCCCGATGATGGCTAAGATCGAGGTCAATGGCGCCGGTGCCGACCCGCTGTACCAATGGCTGGTCAACGAGGCCCCGGGCCTGCTGGGCACCAAGGCGATCAAATGGAACTTCACCAAATTTCTGGTCGGCAAGGACGGCCAGGTACTCAAGCGCTATGCGCCAATGGATACGCCCCAAAGCCTGCAAAAGGACATCGAGGCGGCATTGGCAATTTAAAGCCGGCGCTTCTTCCGCCGCCCAGGCTTTTGACCATGCGCGGCGAACGCGTACCTCAGCTGTGCGAGGCCAGGACTTGGTTGAGTTGCTGCTTCTCTTCGGCGGAGGCGGCCGGGCGTTTGACGGCAGTGGTCAACGCGACACGCAGGTTCGGCGTGAGCTCCACATCGCCGCTGCTCACCGAACTCAGTGTTTCTCGGACCAGGTCGCCATAGGCACCTTTGGACAGCTGCGTGATGGCGATGTTGGAAGCCTCCGCAGGCGAGCTCAGGCGGTACAGCTTCTGGACGGCAAGCGCCCGCACCACGTCGCTGCCCTGGCTCTCCGCCAGTTGGTTCAACAGCGGGACGGCATCACTTCGCAGGTTGGCGGTATCGCTATTTTTCTGATCCTCCAGCATGCCAATAAAGTTCAGCCGCGCGACAGCAGTTCGCTCATCCGTTTGCGCACCCGCCTTCAAATCGGCCATCGCTCGGGTAAGCACCTCCTGCGGCGCCTGGCCCGGCAGGTTGAAGTAGGTCTCGTACATCTCGGCGAACTTGGCTTCGCTCTTGCCCGCCCAGATGGCGTTCGCCTCCTGCAAAACGATGCCCCGACCCGCCGCCGACCCGACCAGCAGCGAGCGCAGCATGTCCCGCTCCATGCCCTGCTCGGCCGGCATGTTGTGATAGAACTGCTCCACGACTTTGGCAACCGCAGGGTTGCCCTCTATCGACGCCAGGAGCCGCGCCTGTAGTTCCTCGACATCCTTCGACGACAGGTCTTCCCGCTTCATGATCTTGTCAAACAAGGCCCTGAGACTCTCAGCCGCTTCTTCGGGCGTGAATACCTTGACGTCTGGTTCATCGGCGGAGACAAGCGTCCCCTGGAAACCGCTCGGCACAGCGGACATAGACGCTTGCGCACCAAAGACCACTGGCGTTTGGGATGGCTGGGCGCTGGAACTGCCTGCCTGCGGCGCTTCGGCCTGGTCTGCACCATACCCGCTACGGGCAAAAAAGTAGATCCCCGCCGCGATCAGCAAACATCCGCCGATGATGGCTTTCACAGGTACGCGGGGCGAGGAAAAATAGATTTTGGAAGGCACTGCAATCCTCTGGAAATAGTGTGCGTGGGCAGGCAGAAGCGTCCAACTGGCATACGCTTCTGCTGCCTCTCAGTTCGCGAAGTGCTTAGATCTTTGAGTACTGGCAGCTGCTGCCGCGCCACTCTGGCAGATAGCCATCGACGGTGTAATTGGTGCCCCCATCGTATGTGCAGCGCCAGCTTGACCCCCCCATCCAGTCAGACCGCCAGCCGGCGGGGCAACTCGAATTCAGCGTGAGGTAGGTGTTACCGCCCAACACGCGCATGCGCCCCCAGCGTTCGCTGAAGTTGATCACCGCACGGCCCTTGTAGCCCACGTTGGGGCCGCAGGTAACGGTTTCGCTTCGGATGTTGCAGGCCGTCCAGGAATGGTTGGCGCCGGCATTGATCTCCATGCCACCGATCCGGGTCGGGATCGCCCATTTGCCACCGATATTGAAGCCAGTGGTTCTGCACTGCGAATGGCCGGTCGTCAAACCTACGGTACCGCAGCTACCACCCTTGTTGCTGAAGCAATAGTGCCACTCTGACCCATCCAAGTAATAGCCCCGCTGGTTCTTGCCGAGCCAACCTTCGAAGCGGGTATTGAGGGAACTGAGGTTTTGTGCACCGACAAAACCGCTGAGGGCGGCCATCCAAACAAACAACAAAGCGATCTTTATGAATTTCATACGGGGTTCCTGAAAACGAAGGTTTCGGATCTGGCGCGAACGCGCGATCCAGCGATTCATGGTGACTGGTACCTGAGCAAGACTTTCTCAGTTAACAGCGCATGGGCAGCGTACGTAGGCTTTGTGACAAGCCCTTTACCGAATGCATACACGTGGTGGCCCTGCAACAGCCTGTCAGGATGCGCTGCCGGGCGCAAACCCCAGGGTCTGGTGCATGAAGCATTTAAACCGAATCGGCTCCCAGCGCACATTTCACCTGCGCAAGCAGCTATTGTTTACATAGCAAACCGTTTACTCAGCCAGCCAGGATGCAGGACAATCCAG
Organism: Rhodoferax sp. GW821-FHT02C08; assembly: GCF_059421805.1. Lineage (NCBI taxonomy): Bacteria > Pseudomonadati > Pseudomonadota > Betaproteobacteria > Burkholderiales > Comamonadaceae > Rhodoferax > Rhodoferax sp. GW821-FHT02C08. The sequence goes on along the minus strand of NZ_JBWKVR010000031.1, from coordinate 5,170 downwards.
ACTCATTTCTGAGTGGAGCCCTGCGTGAACTTCCAAGCCATCCTCGACGACATCGTTGCTGCCGTGCGGCCCCAGCTGGGCGTGCAAGGCCAGGTGGCCAGCTACATCCCGGCGCTGGCCCGCGTGTCGCCGCAGCAATTCGGCATCGCCCTGCGCACCTGCGACGGGTTGGAGGCGGCCAGCGGCGACTACGCCACGCCGTTCTCCATCCAGAGCATGTCCAAGCTGTTCTCGCTGACCATGGCGATGCAGCACCTGGGCGACGCGCTGTGGCAGCGCATAGGCCGCGAGCCCTCGGGCAACCCGTTCAACTCACTGGTGCAGCTGGAGAACGAGCAAGGCAAGCCGCGCAACCCCTTCATCAATGCCGGCGCCATCGCCGTGGCCGACCGGCTGCTGTCGCACGGCAACGGCGTAGGCAACGTGCTGGACCTGTTGTCCGAGCTATGCGACGAGCCGGTGCACCTGGACCCCGAGGTGGCCCGGTCCGAAGCCCAAACCGGCTTTCGCAATCATGCGCTGGCCAACTTCATGAAGAGCTTTGGCAAGCTAGACAACCCGGTGGCCGCCGTGCTGGACCTGTACTTCCACCAGTGCGCGATCCGCATGAGCTGCCAGCAAATGGCCCGCGCCGCCGGCTACCTGTGCCGCGACGGCCGCCACCCCTACCGCGCGGACGCAACCGTCGTTAGCTCCAGCCAAACACGCCGCATCAACGCGCTGATGCTGACCTGCGGCACCTACGACGCCGCCGGCGAATTCGCCTTCCGCATCGGCCTGCCCTGCAAGAGCGGCGTAGGCGGCGGCATCGTCGCCGTGGTGCCCGACCAGCTCACCCTGTGCGTCTGGTCGCCAGCGCTGGACGGCAGCGGTAATTCGCTGCTGGGCATGCAGGCGCTGGAGCTGTTTGCGGCGCGTACGGGTTTGTCGATTTTCTAAGCTTTAGCGACCTAAGAATTCAAGGAAAATAGGCCGCTGGCGCAAGTACTACCTGCACCAATAGCTACATTTACGATAGCAATCACCACCCCACTAGCTGAACCGCTCAACCAGAAAATCCACAAAGCTGCGCAGCTTGGGCGAGCGGTAGCGGTCGGGCAGATAGACCAGGCTCATCGGCCGGCTGGGCAGGGTGTAGCTGGGAAGCAATTGCACCAGGCGACCAGCCTGTACATCGGCCTGCAGCAGAAAGGCCGACTGCAGCACGATGCCCAAGCCGTGCAGCGCCGCCACCCGCAGCGCCTGCCCGTTATTGACCTGCAGCCGGCCCGACACCGGTACCTGGCAGGTGCCCTCCTCCCCTGTCAAAGGCCAGTGCTGCAAGGCAGCGAGCGAGAACGACAGACATTCATGCTGGGCCAGATCCTCGGGCCGGACCGGCGTGCCGCGGCGCGCCAGGTAGTCAGGCGATGCGCAGACCATCAGCCGGTACGGCGCCAGCGGCCGGGCGATCAGCGAATCCGGCAGCGGGCCAATGCGGATGGCGGCCTCGAAACCCTCCTCCACCAGATCCACCGTGTGGTCGCTTAAGGCCACATCCACACTCACCTCGGGGTAGCGCGCCATGTAGTCCGACAGGGCCGGCATCAGGGCTTCGGCGCCAAAGCTCACGGGTGCGGTGATGCGCAGCTTGCCGGCCGGCGCGAGCTGCTGGTTCTGCGCCTGGGCATCGGTTTCGGCCACCAGCCGGAGGATTTCCTTGCAGCGCAGGTAGTAGTCCTCGCCAAAGGCGGTGAGATGCTGGCGCCGGGTAGTGCGTTGCAGCAGCTGCATGCCCAGGCGCTTTTCCAGCGTCCGCAGGTGGTTGCCCGCCATGGTCGCCGAAATACCGCAGGCCGTGGCGGCCGCGCTGAGGCTGCCTTTTTCCACGGCGTGCACATAGACCTGCATGCTGCTGAACACATCCATTCACCACTCCTGATTTCAAATCTATCAACCAAATCGCAGTTTATCTCTGTTAATTTATTAATAACACTATCAGCTTCCTTCATTTCAGAGAAAGCACCATGCACGCAGTCCAACTCACCGCCCATTCCCTCAGCGCGTTTCAAAGCACCGAGCTGCCCGACCCCCAGGCCGGCCATGGCGAAGTGCTGGTGCGCATGCGCGCCGCCACACTGAACTACCTCGACGTCGCCGTCGCCCTTGGCGCCATACCCGGCGTGACTTTGCCCATGGTGCCGGTAGCCGATGGCGCGGGCGAAGTCGTGGCCCTGGGCGAAGGCGTCAGCGGCTGGGCGGTGGGCGACCGCGTGGTGCCGCACTTCATGCCGGGCTGGCAAGACGGCGCCATGGCGCCGCACAAGATAGCCGCGATGCGGGGTATCAACTTGCCGGGTTCGCTGGCCGACTACGTCGCCGTGCCCGCCCACAGCCTGGTCGCCTTGCCCGCGCACCTGGATTTCGTCCAAGGCGCGGCGCTGCCCATCGCCGCCACCACGGCCTGGAACGCTGTGCGCTCGGCAACGCTGCGGCCAGGGTCGGTGGTGGTGCTGCTGGGCACGGGTGCCGTCAGCATCTTCGCCCTGCAGTTCGCCAAGGCGTCGGGCGCCACGGTGATCCTCGCTTCCTCCTCCGATGCAAAGCTGGAGCGCGCACGCCAGCTCGGCGCCGACCATACGATTAACTACCGCGCCACCCTAGCCTGGGACGCCGAAGTGCTCAAGCTCACCGACGGGCGCGGCGCGGACCTGGTGGTGGAGACAGTGGGCGAGGCCACCATCGCCCGCTCGCTCAACGCAGCGGCAATGGGCGGCACGGTATTCACGGTGGGCTTTCTCTCCGGCACGGCAGCGTCCATCAACTTGATGCCCATCATCGTCAAGGGCTTGCGCATCGTCGGCAACAACACCGGTTCGGTCGCCGACTTGGCCCAGGCCACCCGCGCCATTGCCGCCCACCGCATCGTGCCGGTGATCGACCGGATCTTCGATATCGCCGACACCGGCGCAGCCTATGCCGAACTCAGTGCCGGTGGACGCCACTTTGGGAAGCTGGCCATCGTGCATTGAGGCTGAGCAAACGGGGTCCGCACCACAGCTGCGAGTTCATCTACCGCATCGGCCTGCCTGCAAAAGCGGCGTAGGCGGCGGTATCGTCGCCATGGTGCCCGACCAGCTCACCCTGTGCGTCTGGTCGCCCGCGCTGGAGCTGTTTGTGGGGCGCACGGGCTTGACGATTTTCTAGGTTTGGGCTGACGCGCCCAGGTAGATTTCAGCGCTGCTGGAAACGCAGCATGCACCTCGACACGATGCCCCTAAGCTGCATTTCCGCGGCGCGCAGACCCTTATCCGACTACTTGGTTTCTGCGAGCTTCGTTTCCTGTACGCCCTTCTGACCTTGCGCCTGGTCAACCGGTTGGAGCTTGGAGCGCGCACCGAGAATACCCATCTTGACCTCTTGCCAGAGATAGAGCAGTGTTCCAGGAGCAGCGTCTATCTCGACGGAACTATCGTTCTCTGCCTTGGACGTGAAGGTGTGCTTTCCTGGGGCAACTTCCTTGTACAGATACGTGTTGGCGGCCGTCTGTCCGATGGACTGGCCGTCAAGTTCCACATTCATCTTGATGGCCGCACCCATGGATTCATTGCGATAGATATAGACACCGGTTTTGTCTTGTGGAACCGTGAATGTCTTCAACGCCGCGTCTTGCTTGGGGTCACCCATGTTGACGGATGCGCAACCGACCAGGCTCAAGGCAAGGGCCGTTACGGCGATAAGGCTTTTCATTGGAAAATCTTTCTGTAGGTGATGAGAAAAATGGAAACTTGTGAAGGATCACAAGATCTTGCACACGCCCAGACATCCACGCCTGGCGGCTTGGAATTTGGGCGGCCCATTCTCACACCCGATAGGGCCTCCACCGGGTTGCACGCGCGCGCCGGCGCGCACTTTGTCCCCCATCCTGGGTAACCGAATGCGTCAGCCGAAACATGCGTCACCGCGAGGCTACTGACACCATGCTGTCAGTGGACCCCTCATACGATCACTTCCTTAGTAACGCAACAAGGAAGAACCCATGTGGAAGCATGAAGAGGACATCGAAATAGCCGCCACGCCCGCCCAAGTCTGGGATCTATTTGCCGATGTTGCAGGCTGGAAGCAATGGAATAGCGGCATTGAAAAAATAGAGATGCATGGCGCATTTGCCAACGGCACGACCTTCTCCATGCAGCCTCCTGGAGAGGACGCATTCACCAGCACGTTGGTCGATGTGCGCCGCAACGAATGCTTCACAGACGAAACCGTCATTGACGGCACACGCGTGCTCGTCCACCACCGCATCGAACCACTAGCACCTGGGCGCGTCAAGGTCGCCTACAGCACCGAGATCACCGGGCCCGGCGCTGCGGACTTTGGGCCTATGGTGACGGCGGATTTCCCCGATGTGCTGCAGTCCCTCAAACGCGTAGTGGAAGATGCAGCGAATAGCAGGCCTCAACAAGTAGCTTTTCGTTCGAGTTAACGCACATCCATCACATTTTGGCTAATACCCTACTGGAGTGCGCAAAACGAGAAACTGAATCAGCAGCAACGCCAAGTAAATTGCCGTAGCCAGACCAAGTGCAATCAAAACCGCAGCTACATATTGGACTGACTTTTTGACTATGGGCTGAGGATACATATTGATAGTTTGAGCCACGCACTCCGCGCTGCGAACCGTCGTCAAATTCGGCAGATCCGCATTGACTGACAGAACCTCAACGCCCAAGACTTCTCCTGGTGCCAAGCTATCAAAAATGAGCACATAGCGATTGTCAGGTTCAATATGTTCCTCATAGTGCCGGACAGGCCATAGGTTCAAGCACATCGGCTTCCAGTTGAAAACTAGCTCAAGTTTTGTAGCTGAGACTTTTCCTGCATTGCGAATAATGAACGAGTTTGTTTGTACTGTTTGATTTGGCTTTACCTGATTGCCGTCCCCGTCGATCAGCGGCTCCTGAACCAGAAACGTGAACTGATGCGGCAGAGCGACCTGGAGCTTTGTCTTTGCTTTGAAGATTGTGTTTAACGTCCAGGTGAACATAGGCACCAGGAGTGCAAATATCTCTTTGCCGTAGGTCTCGAAGAAGCTCATAGAACCTTGTCTTTCCTTTAAGGCAACGCTGAACAAGCCTCTTCAAAATAGGCCCATGCATCTACCAGGGTCCGATTTCGGCCACTTGGGCGT
>NZ_JBWKVR010000030.1:0-59591 GCF_059421805.1 Rhodoferax sp. GW821-FHT02C08 | reverse complement strand
CACAACTGGATGAAACACCAGTATGGCGCATCTGAACCAAAATTCAAGTCTGTCTGAGGCAGGTAGCTAATCAGGCAAATCAGAGATAAAAAAGCCCGCCGTAGCGTTACGGCGGGCTTCCTCTTCCTTCTTCCTTGTCACGCAGAGGGGCTTATGCGTGGTGCAGGATTTTGTGCTTGGTGGCAGGGTGTTGGGCTGTCTTGCTCAGCTTGCCGTCGGCCTTCACCGGGGCATGGGCCACCTTGTGGATGGGGTGCTTCACCACTTTCTTGGCTGCGACCTTGTGCACGGGCTTGGCGGGTGCAGCGGTGGTCTTCACCACTGGCGCGGTGGCGGGGGCTACCGCAGGTGTGGCGGCGGGGGCCTGGGCAAAGCTGGCGGCGCTGGCGGCAGCGAGGGCGAAGGCGGCGATCAGGGTCTTGGCTTGCATAGTGGCTCCTGGAAAGTAGTGCTTGGGTCTATCGGTTTTCACTGTTATGGAGTGTTGAATTCCATGTGTCTACAACGCCTGCGGCTGGAGCTCTGGCCGACGCCAGTGCCTGCAAAGTTTTGTAATCCTGCGCGGCAGCTGGCCCACAATGGTGGCATGACGCAACCCGAAATCTGTACCACCGCCAGCCAGATCGTTTACCGCAACCGCTGGATGGCGGTGCGCGAGGACAGCATCGTGCGCGCCGACGGCAGTACCGGTATCTATGGCGTGGTCGAGAAGCCGGACTTCGCCGTCATCGCCGCGCTGCGTGACGGCCAGCTCTACCTGGTCGAGCAGTACCGCTACCCGGTGCGCCAGCGTTTTTGGGAGCTGCCCCAGGGCTCGTGGGAAGGCCAGACCATAGACCCGCTGAGCCTGGCGCGTGCCGAGCTGCGCGAAGAAACCGGCCTGGTGGCTGGCCAGATGCAGCACGCCGGTCGCCTGTTCCTGGGCTACGGCTATTCCACCCAGGCTTACGACCTGTTCCTGGCCACCGACTGCGAGCAGCACGCGACGGAGCTGGACGCAGAAGAGCAGGGCCTGGTGGCGCGGCCCTTCGACATCGCCACCGTGCAAACCATGGTGTGCGACGGCAGCATCCAGGACGCCACCACCGTCGCTGCCTTTGGCCTGCTGCGTTTGAAGGGATTGCTCTGAATTTTGTAGCTGCCGGCGCAAGAGTTATCTGCGCTGGCGTGCTAAAAAGCTTGTAGCCTGGGGTGGCGGAAAAATCGGCGCTCCATAGCGGCCGCACTTTCTGCCCGGCCGCCGGCCCGGCTCAGCGTTTGATGGCCAGCACTAGCACGCCGCTGGCCACCAGGCCGATGCCCGCCCATTCGCGCAGCGAGGGGCGCTCGCCCAGGAATGCAAAGGCAAATACCGCCACCAGCACCAGGCTGAACTTGTCCACCGGCGCCACCTGCGAGGCCTGGCCCATCTGCAATGCCCGGAAGTAGCAGACCCACGACGCCCCCGTGGCCAGGGCCGACAGGCCCAGGAACAGCAGGGTGCGTGGCGACAGGTTGCGCGGGTCCATCCACTTGCCGGTGGCGTTGACAAACACCGCCAGCAGGCAGACGATGATGGCCGTGCGCACCAGCGTGGCGAAGTCCGAGTCCACGCCCTGTATGCCCACCTTGGCGAAGATCGCCGTCAGCGCCGCAAAGCAGGCCGACAGCGCGGCCCAGAAGAACCAGCCGTGGGAGGAGTCAAGCATGGGGTGGCCTTTCGCAAACGGGGTGGTGCCGATTCTGCATCTGCGCCGCCCGGCTGTGCGTGATTGCTATGTAAAGAATAGCTGCTTGCGCAGGGATTACGTGCGCCAGAGGGCTATTGGGCTTGCATCTTCGGGGCCGCATGGAACGGACAACTTGGCGATTATTCCAGCGCCCCCACACCCCGCAGCCGCTCCACCGCCATGTCCAGAAACGCCCGCACCCGTTGCGCTGCGTAGCGCCCCTCGCGGTGCAGCAGGTGTACCGGCAGGGCTGGGGGCTCGTAGTCGGGCAGCAGGATCTGCAGCCGCCCGGCGCGCACATGCTCGGCCACCTGGTAGGAGAGCAGGCGGGTGATGCCAAAGCCGCTGACGGCGGCGGCCATGGCGCTGTCGTTGGTGGTGGTGAGCATGCGGGGCTGCAGCTTCACCAAGCGCGGTGCGCCCTGGTGCCAGAAGCGCCACTCGGTGGTGGGGCCGCTGCCGTGGATGGTGGTGACGGTGTGGCTGGCCAGATCATCCGGTGTGCTGGGCGTGCCATGCTGGGCCAGGTAGGCGGGCGATGCGCAGAGCACGCGGCGCAGCTGCGAAACGCGCACGGCTTGCATGCTGGAGTCGGGCAGGGCGCCGATGCGTACGGCCACGTCCACACCTTCGTCCAGCAGGTTCACCACCCGGTCCAGAAACAGGCAGTGGGCCTGCACCTCGGGGTAGCGTTGCAGGTAGTCGGTGACCAGGGGCGTGACGTGCAGCGCGCCGAACATCAGCGGTGCGGTGATGACGAGGCGGCCACGCGGTGCGCTGTGCATGCCAGCCACCGAGGCGTCGGCGTCGGCCAGTTCGGCCAGGATGCGGCGGCAGTCCTCGGCGTGGCGGGCGCCGGCCTCGGTGAGCCGTACCACGCGGGTGGTGCGGGTGAGCAGGCGCACGCCCAGGTGGCTTTCCAGGTCCTTGATGGCGCGGGTCACGGCCGGGGGCGACAGCTGCAGCTGGCGCGCGGCACCCGCAAAGCCTTGCGCGTCGGCCACGGTCACAAAGATCTGCATGGCCTGGAGTCTGTCCATATTCTTCCTGTTTATGGAATGGTGTATTGGAAATAGAGGTGATTCTATTTTTCACCTGGTATCAATACAGTGCATCCATGCGCTGCGTTCCGCGCAGACACTGTCTACACACCTGGAAGGAAAACACCATGAGCCTGGCCCCCGAAGCTCCTCGCCCACCCCTGCCGCCGTTCAACGTCGACACCGCCGCGCAAAAGGTGCGCCTGGCCGAAGACGCCTGGAACAGCCGTGACCCGGCCCGCGTGGCGCTGGCTTATACGCCGGACAGCCGCTGGCGCAACCGCGCGGAGTTTCCGCAGGGCCGGGCCGAGATTGAAGTGTTTTTGCAGCGCAAATGGGTGCGCGAGCTGGACTACCGGCTGATCAAGGAGCTGTGGGCTTTTGATGGCAACCGCATCGCCGTGCGCTTTGCGTATGAGAGGCATGACGCGGCGGGCCAGTGGTTCCGCTCCTATGGCAACGAGAACTGGTTGTTTGATGCGCACGGCTTCATGGCCGAGCGCCACGCCAGCATCAACGACCTGGCGATCACAGAGGCCGAGCGTAAGTTCCACTGGCCCAGCGGGCGCCGGCCCGACGACCACCCGGGCCTGAGCGCACTGGGTTTGTAACCCGGCGTTGACCTCAGGTGGGTGCGCCAGCAGAATGGCCGCCGCAGACACTGCCGCCGGGCGGGTCTGCGGCACTATTGTTTTTCGCCAACCCACCGGAATTGCATTATGAAAATTAGTGTTGAAACCTCGGTTGCAGCCCCTATCGAGAAAGTGTGGCGTGCCTACACGACGCCGGCCGACATCGTGCAGTGGAATGCCGCGTCACCGGACTGGCACACCACCACGGCCCAGGTGGATTTGCGCGAGGGCGGCGCCTTCTCGTCGCGCATGGAGGCCAAGGACGGCAGCATGGGTTTTGATTTTGCGGGCACGTACACAAAAATCGTCAAGCATGCGCTGATCGAATATGCATTTGGCGACCGCACGGCCCAGGTCACGTTTACCGAGGGCGCGGGCGGCGTGCAGGTGCGCGTGACTTTCGACGCCGAATCTACCTACTCCGTCGAGCAGCAGGAGCAGGGCTGGCAGGCCATTCTGGGCAACTTCGCACGCCACGTGGAAGCCCTGGCCTGAACTTGCACCATCAGCTGGTCGTGCGGTTTTCCGCGGCCAGGTAGTCCAGAAAGGCTTGCAGCGGCATGGGTTTGGCGAAGTAGTAGCCCTGGCCGTACTGCACGCCCAGCGCGCTGAGCTGGGCCGCCTGGGCGGCGTTTTCAATGCCCTCGGCGACGACCTTGCTGTCCACCGCCTTGGCGATGGCGACGATCTCGGGGATCAGGCTAGAGCGCAGGCTGGCGTCTTCCATCTCGAACACAAAGGACTTGTCGATCTTCAGGAAGTCGGGTGCCACGCGCTTGACCATGCCCAGGTTGGAATAGCCGGTGCCGAAGTCGTCGATGGCGATCAGGTAGCCGTCGGCCTTGAGGCGCTGCAGCTCGGGCACGATCTCGGGCGAGAAGTTGTATTCGGTCACCTCCAGCTCGACCCGCAGGTCCTTGCGGCCGGTGGTATGCATGACGGCCTGCAGATGTGCATGGACCCGGTCGCGTTGCAGATTGTTGGGGAAGAAGTTCAGCGCGATCTTGAAGTCGGTTTGCGCGGGCAGGGCTGCACCCAGTTCGCGCAGGGCACAGGCGCTGATGGCGGTGTCAAACGCCCAGCCCAGGTTTTGCCGTACCAGCGCGGGTATGAACTGGTCGGGGTAGACCAGCTTTTTGCGGTCCTGCAGCCGGGCCAGTACCTCGCAGCCTATGGTGCGTCCACTGGCCAGGTCGCGGATGGGTTGATAGTGGCAGACCACGTTGTCGGGCCGGCACAGGTGGCGGATGCGGTAGTCCATGGACTGGTAGTGCCGGCAGCGCCGGGTCACCATGTCGGCGACCAGAAAGCCCAGCAGCCCACACAGGCCCAGAGCGCCCAGCAGCAGGGCCCAGTAGTCGGCCAATAGCTCGCGCAGCTGCAGCACCGACTGTGCCGAGAGCTGGACAAAGTTGGGCAGGGTGTTGCTGACCAGCAGCACAGCCCTGTGGGTGTCGAGCTGCAGGTGCGGCGTGTTGGGGCCGACTTGGGGGCTGGTCAGGTTGGCGTGTTCGCCACGGAATACCTGGGTGCGTTCGACGCCGCGGCCGGCCCACAGCGTGTCGCTGTGCTGCAGTTTGGCATCGCGGGTGGCGTTGTCGTCCAGTGCGACCTGGAAGGGGCCACGCTCCACCAGGGTGACGAATACGGTTTCGTCGGCCAGCGGCAAGGGGGCGTTCAGGTAGTAGTGGCCGGCCTCGCCCTGCAGACCACCGGTATTGGGTGCCAGCGGCGGGTAGATGTCTCCCAGGCTGGTGCTGCAGACCAATTGGCGCTGGCTGTCGAGGATGCCGATGTCGCCCACCACCCGGTGTTTGAACAGCAGGCTGCGTAGTTTGGTGCGGTTGTCAGCGGTGCAGTCTGCGGGGTAGATGCTGTTGAGCTCCTGCAGCAGTGCAGTGACTTCCACGCGCCGGTTCTCCATGGTGCGAAACAGCGTGGCATGGCCGCGGTCGATCTCACGTACGCGCAGCCCGATGCCTGCCAACACGATCGCCAGGCCCATGGCCAACGCCAGGACGCAGCCGCTCAGGCTGCCAACCAACCGGGGGCGGCGCCCAAGCGTGCGCCTCAAGACAGGCATGGCTGCGTATTCCATCGTCCCGGCATGGTGGGCTCCCCTTACGGCTATTGGTCGCACTGGCCGGGTGCCGCCCCGGCGCAGAGCTGATGCATTATCAACACATTTATTCCGTTTCCAGGCGGTGCGCGCCTGGGTGGAATATGCAGCCGGATTTTAGGAGTGAAAATGCCGATGGCGCAGGTGGATTCTGCGTAGGCAGCTATCAAAAAATGAGTATGAATGGGTGCGGTGGTCTCAGACGCTATGGTAGGCCTGCTCCAGCGCGGCGATGTCCAGTTTGACCATTTGCAGCATGGCGGCAACTGCGCGTTGGGCGGCGGCAGTGTCGTCGCCCTGCATCATGGCAGTCAGGGTTTTGGGCACGATCTGCCAGGACACGCCGAACTTGTCGGTCAACCAGCCGCATTGCTGGGCGTGGCCGCCGACCATCAGCTGGCTCCACAGATGGTCCAGTTGGGCCTGGGTGTCGCAGGGCACGACCATGGAGATCGCCGGAGAGAAGTTGAAATACGGGCCGCCGTTCAGGGCCACAAACTCCTGGCCATCCAGCACAAACTCCACCGTCATGACCGAGCCTATGGGCCGGTGCGTACTTTCCACGTAGTGCGTGGTGCTGACGATGCGTGCGTTGGGAAAGACGGATACATAAAACTCCGCCGCCTCTTCGGCGGCTCCGTCAAACCACAGGCAAGGCCCGATTTTCTGCATGGAAATTACCTCCAGTCGCGGGTATGCAGGGTGCGAAATACTCCCTCAACCTCAGGACTGTAGCGCCCTGGCGGACCGCAAGTGGCTGTTTTATTGCTACCGTTTGTATAGCCGGTAACGGTGTGGTGCAGTACCTGCCAGGCAGAGCCACAGGCTTCTAGGGGCTGACTCCATGCGCCAATGCGGGCACCGTTTGGCCATGGAGGTGCACGCGGTTGCGCCCAGCGGCTTTGGCCGCGTACAGTGCCTGGTCGGCCTGGTGCAGCACGGCTTGCCAGTGCGGGTCCTGGGCCGAGGCCAGGGCCACGCCCATGCTGGCCGAGATGGGCACGCGCTGGCCCTGGCTTTCACAGACCAGGGTGGATATACCGCGGCGCAAGCGGTCACACACCTGCAGGGCTGCATCCACCGACACCTCGGGCAGGTAGAGCACGAATTCTTCTCCGCCGTAGCGTGCAAAAGCGTCGTGTTCGCGCAGCATGCTCTGGATGTACTGCGCGCAGCTGACCAGCACTTCATCACCCGTCGCATGGCCGTAGCGGTCGTTGATTTGCTTGAAATGGTCCAGGTCCATCAGCACCAAGGCGGCGCCTGCTGCCGGCTGTTTGGGCAACTGGGCCAAGAACCAGCGCCGGTTGCCCACCCCGGTGAGTGGGTCTGTCTGGGCCATGCGTTGCAGGTGCAGCTGCGAGCGCTCGTTCACCAGGGTGACCGTCAACAAGGCGATGCCGAAGTTGCACAGGATCTCCATGAAGAAAGTGTCCGCAACATTGCCCAGAAGGTCAGATCCGCGGAAGATGCTGAGCACCCGTATCAGGTAAAAAAGCGCTCCCAGCAGCATGCATATGGCCAGGGGCTTGCGCGACGGCAAGGGCTCCAGCCGCCCGTTACGCAAGATGCCGTACCCGGTCAGTGTCAGGCCCAGAATGGCGCCAGCATAGTAGGTAAGGCCGCGTAACTTGGCTTCGTAAGGGAAGCCGGTGGCAAGCCCCAGCAGAGCCACGCCCAGGGGCAGCAACAGGACCAGGCGGGTCTGTTTCCAGCGCCAGCGTCCTGCCAGTTCGGCGTAGCTGGCCCATAGCAGGCTGTAGCCCAACATGGTGCACAGCAGGCTGATATGCGGCCGCACCATGGTTGGCAAATCTATTCGGCCTGGATGCGTGATGGCGGATGTGAAGGTATACCCCCCCGCCAAGAAAATAAAGGCCAGGGCCAGCAGGCCGATGCCCTGTGTGCCCGAGGATTGCCTGCGCAGTTGCACGAACACCAGCGCCCCCAGCATGAAGGAAGTCTGGTGCAGGAACAGCACCGTGGGCAGGTGGATCTCTAAACTGGCAGCCATTTTTTATGTAGCCATGGGCGCGAACTGTCCATGCAGGCGCACGCAATTGCGGCCTGCGGCTTTGGCGGCATATAGGGCCTGGTCGGCCCGGTGCAGGACCGCGTGCCAATGGGTATCTTGCACGTTGGTAATGGTGATACCGAAGCTGGCCGAGACAGGCACGGGCTGCCCTTGGTTTTCGCATGCCAGTGCCGCCAGGCCCAGGCGCAGGCCTTCGGCGATGGCCTGCGCTTCAGCGGTGTTTGTCCGGGGCAGGTAGAGCACAAACTCCTCTCCTCCGTAGCGCGCGAACACCGCCTCTGGGGGCAACATGCCCTGGATGCGATGGGCGCATGCCACCAGCACAGCGTCGCCAGTCGCGTGGCCGAACTGGTCATTGATGCGCTTGAAGTGGTCCAGGTCGATCAGCAGCATGGCGGCCCCTGACACAGGGTGTGCTGGGAGCCGGCCCAGGAAGCTGCGCCGGTTGCCTGCGCCGGTCAGTGGGTCGGTCTGGGCCATCTTCTTCAATCGCACCTGGGTGCGGTCGTTGACCAACGAGATGGTCAGCAGGCACATGGCAAAGCCGCAGACAATTTCAACAAAGAAGGCATCCGCCACGTTGAGCAGAATTTCGGTTTCCTGGTGCATGTTGACGATGTTCAGCATGTAGACCAAGGCGCTTGCCACCAAGCTGCTGGCAAGTAGCGGCCTGTTCGGCAAGGGATCGATGCGGTTTTGCCGCAGCATGCTGTAGGCGGAAGACAGCAGCGCAACTATTGCGTAGCCATGGTACGTGCTGGCACGCAACAGATTGTTCTGTGGAAATCCGGTGAGTCCGCCCAGCAGCGCGATAGCCACGGGCAGAAGCAGCATCCACCGGTCTTGCTGCCAGTTTCCAGTACCTGCCAGTGTGTTGAAGCCACCCCACATCAGCGTGTATCCCAGTGTGCCAAATAACAAGCTCAGGTGCGGCCATACGGCCATGGCCACTGGAAGATGGTCCGTTATGCCCGCAATGGTTGCACCCGCAGCCAGCAACAAAAAGCTGGCGGCCAGCAGGCCCAAGCTCACGCGCTTGCTCTCGTGCGATTGCTTGCGTACATGCATGAACACCAGTCCACCTATGAACAGGGAGGTGGTGTTGAGCAATAAAACCGTACGTAACTCGATCTCGAACGCCATGTCCTTGTGTTCGCCAAATGCGGATGGGGCGATATTGCGGGCGGCAGGACGTACGCGCTACACATCCGGGACAGCGTCTCCTGGCTATGATTTTAAGAGCCAATTGTGATGGCTGGATGTGCTGCAACACGGCATTTGGGCTGTGCATGGGGCCTGCCCAATAGGCCCTGCACTGCTGGATGACAGTTTCGCGACAAAGCCCGCCGTGCCACGGCTTGGCGGCTGCAATGCAGCATGAAGCTGCATTTGCGAAACACGGTCTATTTGGAGCCTTAAATAGACCGTGAACAGTTTCTCAAGAAAGGCGTTGGTCCGTAGAGGGCTTTTTCCACAGATTGATGCCGCCGTCCACCGCGTGCTGGTCGATCGCGGCGAGTTCTTCGGTGCTGAAGTGCGCGTTCTTCAGCGCACCGGCCAGTTCCACGATCTGCTCTGGGCGGCTGGCGCCGATCAGGGCCGAGGTGACGCGCGGGTCGCGCAGCACCCAGGCGGTGGCCATCTGCGCCAGGCTTTGGCCACGGGCCAGGGCCATCTCGTTCAGTGCGCGCACATGGGCCAGGTTCTGCGGGCTCAGGTGGTCTTGCTTGAACGAGCCGCCGCCGGGGCGGTTGATGCGCGCGTCGGCGGGCACGCCGTTCAGGTACTTGTTGGTCAGCAGGCCCTGGGCCAGCGCGCTGAAGGCGATGCAGCCTATGCCCTGGTCACCCAGGGTGTCCAACAGCTCTTCTTCGATCCAGCGGTTCAGCATGCTGTAGGACGGCTGGTGGATCAGGCAGGGCACGCCCATCTGCTTGAGGATGGCAGAGGCCTCGCGGGTCTTGCCGGCCGAGTAGCTGGACAGGCCCACATACAGTGCCTTGCCCTGTTGTACGGCCGTGGCCAGCGCACCCATGGTTTCTTCCAGCGGGGTGTCGGGGTCGAAGCGGTGCGAATAAAAGATGTCCACATAGTCCAGGCCCATGCGCTGCAGGCTTTGGTCCAGGCTGGCTAGCACGTACTTGCGGCCACCGCCGCCCTGGCCGTAGGGGCCGGGCCACATGTCGTAGCCGGCCTTGCTGGAGATCACCAGCTCGTCGCGGTAAGGCCTGAAGTCGCGGCGCATGTGCTCGCCGAAATTGGTCTCGGCGCTGCCGTAGGGTGGGCCGTAGTTGTTGGCCAGGTCGAAGTGGGTGATGCCCAGGTCAAACGCTGTACGTAGCATGGCGCGCTGGGTTACCAGTGGCGTGGTGTCGCCAAAGTTGTGCCATAGGCCCAGGGTGATGGCAGGCAGCTGCAGGCCGCTGCGCCCAGAACGGCGGTACGGCATTTTGTCGTCGTAGCGGTCGGTTGCGGCGTGGTAGGTCATGTTCTGTCTCCAAGGCTGTTGTAAGCGGAGCAGGCATTCTAGGAAGGATCGCCACCATTTGTGCGGCAGCCGCACTATGCCCTGGCGGGGGACTCGGCTCCGGGGGGCTCAAGTTCGCAACTGGCCGAGTCTTTCGTGGGCGTCCATGGCCAGCAGGGCCAGCACGGCGACCAGCAGCAGGTAGTGCAGGCCGTATTGCAGCTTGACCTGCGGTGAGGCAATTTCCTGGGTTGTCGGGGCATTGCCCTTCAAGGCTGACCATACTTTGGGTAGCGCCAGGATGGCTATGACGACAAGGAGAGGGCTGGGCCTCCACCAGAACACCGCGCACAGCAGGGGCATGCCCAGCAGCCACAGTTTGTTCGAGATGACAGAGACGATGCGTCCTCCATCCAGCGGGGTCAGGGGAATCAGGTTGAACAAGTTCAGCACGAAGCCCGCGTAGGCAATCGCCATCCACAATGCCTGGCCGTTCTCGCGGGCATAGAGATAGCATAGAAAGGCGCCGGCGGTGCCCAGCATAGGTCCAGCCAGGCCGACATAGGCCTCAGTTTCCGGGTCGAGCTGGGTGGTTTTGAGCGAGATCCAGGCGCCGACAAATGGAATGAAGACCGGCATGCCCACTTCCAGGCCACGCTTTTTCGCGGCGATGTAATGGCCCATCTCGTGCAGGAACAGCAGGCCGATGAAGCCCAGGGCATAGGGCCAGCCATAGTGCATGCTGTAGACGAAAACCGACACCAGCATGCTGCCGCTGGACACCAGCAATTTGCCCAGCTTACCCGCGAATAGCAAGGCCAGCAGGAACTTCATGCGCTAGCCCCGAGCTGCTGCAGTGCCGCCTGGTAGGCCGCGCCGATTTGTTTGCTTTTACGTTCCGCCAGGGCCTGTAATTCGCTGCCCAGGGAGGCCACCTTGTCGGGGTGGTATTCACCCATCAGCCGGCGGTAGGCGTTGCGGATGTCTTCCAGGCTGGCGTCGGGTGACAGTTCCAGTACCTGGTGCCAGGGCGGGTCCAGGGAGGCGGGCGCCACGTGGCTGGGCGCTTTGGCGGTAAACAGCGAGACCACCCAGTAGCCCAGTACCAGGCCACCGAGGACGATGATGATTTCTGTGGTACTCAAGGAGCGTTCTCTGCAGGAGCAAATCGCAGGCGCGCATTCAGCAGCGCGGGCATTTCGGAGCTGGCTTCGTCTTCGCAGGCGATCTGCTCGTCTAGTCGCAGCAGGCATTGCGCCTTCACTTGCGCCAGGGTCGTCGGGTCTAGCAGGCGCAGGCAGGCGGCTTCGAAGTCTTCCACCACCGGCTGGGTGGCGCATAGCTTGCGCACCAGATTCAATGCGAACGGCGGGCAGCTCAGGCATTCGAATGCCAGCGTGCCAAATGGTCCGTTTTGCAGGCCCAGCGTGTGCCGTCGACGCCACAGCAGCAGCAGCGCAGTGACATTGCTCAGGTACATCAGGGCTAGCGCCGGCACCACGGCCCACAGCCCGGCGCGGGTGAACAGCCCCAGCGGTAGGCCTACGAAAAGACAGGCGGCCGACAGCCAGATCCATGGAGTGAATACCCGCAGCGCCGGTAAAGTGTCCAGCACCCGTGGTGTGGCGCGGACTTGTGTCGTACCGGCAAAGCGCCAGCGCAGCACGAACAACTGCCGGTGCGGCGTGAGTGGGTTGGGCAGATAAGGTTCGCGGCCGCGTATCTTCCAGCGTTGCGAGCCAAAGGCGGCCAGCCAGCCGGCACGCCTGTGTACCAGCACGGCCTGGTTGCCCGACAACAGTCGTGCCGAGTCGTAGAGGTAGAGAGCCAATGCCAGCAGCATCAGCGCCGAAGCGGCATCCACGCCTATTTGCGCTTGAACAGCTTGCCTATGCTGCCCAGGAACACTGCGGCCGCAGCAGCCACCAGCTTCCAGGAGGCCGCCAGAACGCCTATCAGCACCTTCCAGAAGCCGGTCTTGGTGGCCACTGCGGCTGCGCCGCCGGCGACCAGGGCCGCCAGGCCGAATTGGGCAATGCGGTCACCGGACTTGAATTCAGAGTACTTTTCGCCGGCTTTGAACTCGAAGCCTGTCAGCACGGACTTGAATTCCTTGACATCTGCGTCCAGTGTTTCGGGGCTGGATACCAGCACCGCGCTTTCGTAGCCTGTGCGGCCCAGCAAGCGTACGGTGTAGTTGATGATGGGCCGGTCGTGGCTGGCAGAGCGTAGCCGCAGCGCCCACTCCAGGTGCTTGGTGGTGGGGTCGTAGTGTGGGGGGATGTACCAACCGTCGGTATACAGATCAGGCATGCCACGTTTGCGGCGCTCTTCGTTGCTGGGGCCGTCGTGGCTCTTGAGCTGCTTGAGCAGTTCGTCAGCATCGATCTTCTCGTCGTCTTTCACGTAGCCGGCCGGGTCGAATGAGAATGCGGCCCACCAAGAATTGCCCATCAGGATGTTTTCGGCCGAGGGCAGATTGCCCGTCAGCTCCAGAAACTTGGAGCCATTGGTGGTATCCAGGAATTGCGAGTCCTTGGGTATCTTCAGTTCGGCCTTGTCTTCCAACGCGGCGGTAACCGGGCCGTTTTGCCAGGCCAGGGCCTTGAGGGCGGCGTTCGGGTCTTCAGAGGTGGCAGCTTGCGTCAAGGTACCCAAGGTCAGAATAGCTATCGCTAGAGCGGCGTGCCTGAATCTCAACATATTTCCCCAATCATGCTGTATGGGCCTCGAGTGGCTGCATTGCATTTGTCCACTCGGAGCACTTGTGTCTATTTGTAAATGACGCAGCGGATTATTGATCGGCGGATCTGCAGGAACGAAGGGAATGGAGCGGGTGCTCATTCTTTTGAATGAAAACACAGCTTAGCGCGCCCAACATTTAGGAGGTGCTAAGTTAGTGGTGGCAAATGGTGTACTTCAGGCCGTGGGGCGGGGTAGCTCTATGACAAAGCAGGCGCCACCGCCTTCGCGGCCTTCGCAGCGGACGCTGCCACCGTGGCGTTCGGCGATGGACTTGACCAGGGCCAGGCCCAGGCCTACACCGCCATCGCGTTCGCT
Source organism: Rhodoferax sp. GW821-FHT02C08 (assembly GCF_059421805.1). NCBI lineage: Bacteria > Pseudomonadati > Pseudomonadota > Betaproteobacteria > Burkholderiales > Comamonadaceae > Rhodoferax > Rhodoferax sp. GW821-FHT02C08. The sequence continues at coordinate 46,529 of NZ_JBWKVR010000030.1, read as the reverse complement.
GGCGCCGGGCAGGCGGTAGAAGGGCTCAAAGATGCGTTCGCGCAGCTCGGCCGGTACGCCGGGGCCGCGATCGAATACGCGCAGCACCGCGTTGCCGCCGTGCCGCTGCAGGGTGACGTCCACATCGCCACTGGTGTAGCGGCGGGCGTTTTCCAGCAGATTGCGTACGGCGCGGCGCAGCAGCTTGGCCACGCCCTGTACCTCGTAGCTTTGGTCGGGCTCGCCTTCCACGCCGACCTCGAACGAGGCATCGGTGCGGGCGCATTCTTCGGCCACCAGGCCGGTCAGGTCCACCTCTTCCACCGTGCCGAGGTCGGCTTCCTTGGCGTCTAGCCGGCTGGCCAGCAGGATTTCGTCCACCAGCTGGTCCAGCTCGGCGATGTTGCGGCTGATCTCATTTTTGAAAGCCGGGGAGGGCGAGGAGCCCATCAGCTCGATGCCCATGCGGATGCGCGTCAACGGCGAGCGCAGTTCGTGCGAGGCATTGGCCAGCAGCGACTTTTGCGACTGCAGCAGGGTTTTGTGCGAGGCCACCAGGGTTTCGATGCGTTCGGCGGCTGTGTTGAAGCGCTGTGCCAGCAGGCCGGCCTCGTCGCGGCCATGGATGGGCACGCGTACCGACAGGTCGCCGGTGCCCCATTGCTCCACGCTGCGTTGCAGCGATTCCAGCCGCCGTGTCAGGCGCCGGATGATGGGGTACATGGCCAGTGCCATGGCAATGCCGACCATGCCCAGCGTCCAGAAGAAGCCGAACGGCGGCCGCAGCCACCAGGTGCGCGCCGGGCGCGGCAGGTGGATCAGCACCCGCTGGCCGTCGTGCATGCGGACCACGAATTCGGGGCCGCGGTTGTCCATGGTTTCGGGCGAAGGTGGGGGCAACTCTGTCAGGTCTTCACCGTCGTCCGGTAAGGCCGGGGCTGCCGGGGCGCTGGCGGGGGGGACGATCTGCAGGCCGTCGGGCGAGACGCGCAGTTGGCGGGTCGTGCCCTTGCCGATGATTTCGCCGGCCCGGTTGCGTATCACCAGGTCGTGCAGCGGCGGGTCGGCGGCCATGCGCCAGGCCAGGCCGACCAGCAGCATCAGTACGGCCAGGGCCAGCAGCACAGCCAGCCAGATGCGCACATACAGGCGCTGCAGCAGCGAGGGCAGGGAGGGTTGCATCGGGACGTAGTCCATCTCAGTTCTATCCGGTCGGCTGTGGAGCCGCAAAATGTACCGCGCTTCTGTGCGGCACCGCAGAGAGAACCGGACGGCGGGCTAGTCTTGCTGTTTGGCGAAGACGTAGCCGGCGCCGCGTACGGTGACGATGCGGCGCGGGTTCTTGGAGTCGGTCTCGATGGCGGCGCGGATGCGGCCCATGTGCACGTCGATGGAGCGGTCAAAGGCCTCCAGTTCGCGACCGCGCACGGCTTCCATGATCTGGTCGCGCGTCAGCACGCGGCCGGCACGTTCGGCCAGCGCCACCAGCAGGTCGAACTGGTAAGAGGTCAGGTCGGCCGGCTGGCCGTTGACGGTAACGGAGCGCGCGTCGCGGTCGATCTCCAGCGAGCCGAAGCGCAGCACCTTGTTGGCGGTGTTGGCGGTGTCGCCCTGGCGGCGCAGGATGGCGCGGATGCGCGCCAGCAGTTCGCGTGGCTCGAAGGGCTTGGGCAGGTAGTCGTCGGCGCCCAGTTCCAGGCCGATGATGCGGTCCAGCGGGTCGCCCTTGGCGGTCAGCATCAGCACTGGCACCTGGGCAATGTCGCCGGTGCTGTTGCGGATGCGTTTGCACACTTCCAGGCCGTCCAGGTCGGGCAGCATCAGGTCCAGGATCACCAGATCGGGACGGGTCGGGCCGCTTTGGCCCTGCAACTGCGCCAGACCGCCCATGGCCGTAGGCTGGTGCGACACGTTGAAGCCGGACTGGCCCAGGAACTCGCCGACCATGCTGGCCAGGCGGGTGTCGTCTTCGATCATTAGCAGGTTTGCGCTCATGGGGTATCCGTTAAGTGGTCTGGCCGTTGGGAAAGCATTTGTAAAGCACGATGGTGCGCCTTTGCCGCCAATATGGGTTGTAGCCACCGTAAAGATAGGTAAATACTTTACATCCAAATTGCTATCAAATAAATAGCTTCTGGCGCTTACACCTTCTGCGCTAGAGACGGTTTTTGCCGTATCAGCCTTTGTTCCGCTGCATACGCCACAGCAGCAGCAATAGCAGCATGGGCGGGATGGCGGTCAGGCCAGTGGCCACGAAGGCCGTGGCGTAGGCGCCCAGCAGGCCATAGGTGGGCGTGAGCGTTTCGACGGCAATTCCAGAGAATCCTTTCAGGAACTTGCCCAGCAACGCGTAGGTCGAGGACAGCATGGCGTACTGCGTGGCGGTGTAGCCCAGGCTGGTCAGGCTGGACATATAGGTCACCAGGGCGACGCCGGCAAAGGCCTGTGCAAATGCATCAAGCGCCATCACCGCGGCAAAAACCTCGGTGCTGGCATGGAAGCTGAGTAAGGCGAATGCCGCCGTGCCGAAGCCTTCGAGCACCAGCCCGGCGACCAGCGTGGGCAGCAAGCCCAGCCGGATGGCGCTGATGCCGGCCGCCGCGATGCCCAGGAAGGTGGTGACCAGGCCAAAGGAGCCGCGCACCCAGGCTACCGTGTCTTTGGCGAGGCCGAGGTCATGGTAGAACGGGTTGTACATCGGCCCCATCACGAAGTCGGGCAGGCGGTACAGCGCCACCATCAACAGCATGACCAGTCCGGCGACCTTGTGCTTGGCGAAGAAATCGACGAACGGTCCGACGATGGCATCAGCCAGGCCGCGCAAGGTCCACAGCGAGGGCCTCTGCTGCAGCACCACATCGGCACGCGCCGGCTCGGAGGCGTATAGCGTTGCCACCATGCACAGCGCCATCAGCACCGCCATGCCTACATACGACATGCTCCATCCGACACGGGCCGCGGCTGCGATGATCAAGGCATCGGTGATGAGCAGGGCCACGCGGTAGCCTACCTGCGCCGCCGAGGTCATCAGGCCCACTTCGTCCGCGTCAGCGGCCGACTCGATACGCCAGGCGTCGATGGCGATGTCTTGCGTGGCCGAGGCAAAGGCCGTCAACAAGGCAAATGCGCCGATGGCGGCCAGCCCGCCCGCCGTGCCCACCATGGCCATGCCCAGCAACCCGATGGTGACCAGAATCTGACACAGCAGCATCCAGCCGCGACGCCGGCCCAAGCGGCCCAGTAGCGGCACATCGATGCGGTCTACCAGCGGCGACCAATACACCTTGAACGCATAGGCGAATCCGACCCAGGAAATGAAGCCTATGGCCACCAGGCTGGTGCCGTCGTCCCGCAGCCAATAGCCAAAAGTATTCGCGGTCAGCAAAAAGGGCAGGCCCGAGGCAAAGCCCAGCGCCAGCATGACCGCCACCTTGGGCTGCCTGAGTTCTCTCAGCACCTCCATCGCTGAACGTTTGCGGCGCGGGGCGGAGGCAGGCTCTGGCTGAGGGGAGATCGGGGTACTGGCAGAAGAGGGGGACGTCATCCGGGAATAATACTTGCTGCGTTATAGATGGCTTGCAATATGGAAAGTAACTACAAATGCAGTTGAAAGTAGGTTGGATGTCGTTTTGCTTGGGTCTGGCCTTGGTGCAGACACCCTCGGCATGGGCGCGCGACGGCGTGGACGTGGGGGGCAACTCGGCCTTCTCCAAGCTGGTGTCGGCCGACCAGGTGGAGGAAACCGCCAAGCTGCAATACCAGCAGACTTTGCAGCAGGCGCAGCAAAAGCAGGCGCTGGCACCTGCCGATCACCCGCAATTGGTGCGTTTGCGCCGCATTGCGCAGCGCATCATTCCGTATACCGCCGACTGGAACCCGCGCGCCAAGGACTGGAAGTGGCAGGTCAACTTGATCGGCAGCAGCCAGATCAACGCCTGGTGCATGCCCGGCGGCAAGATCGCCTTCTACACCGGCATTCTGGACAAGCTGCAGCTCAACGACGACGAAGTCGCCGCCGTGATGGGCCATGAAATCGCCCACGCCCTGCGCGAGCATGCGCGTGAACGCATGGGCAAGTCCGCCGCCACCAATCTGGGCGCGAATCTGCTCAGTCAGCTGTTGGGTGCCGGCACTCTGGGCCAGCAGGTGATTGGCGGTGGCGCCCAGTTGCTGAACCTGCAGTTCAGCCGGTCCGATGAAACCGAGGCCGATCTCGTGGGCCTGGAGCTGGCAGCCCGCGCCGGCTTCGACCCGCGCGCCGGCATCAGCCTATGGAAGAAAATGAGCGCCCAGAATACGGGGGCCCCGCCGCAATGGCTGAGCACCCATCCGGCCAGCAGTACGCGCATCGCCCAGATCGAGAAGAATCTGCCCAAGGTGCTGCCGCTGTACGAGCAGGCCAGGAAAAGTTAAGGTTTTTGAAAGTTCTATGCGATGGTGACCTGCTACCTGCGTTACGTGATCGACCCCTACAAGCTCGCCGAATTCGAGCACTACGGCAAGCTATGGATTCCGCTGGTGGAAAAATTTGGCGGCCAGCACCACGGCTACTTTCTGCCCTCCGAGGGGGCGAACAATATCGCGCTGGCGATGTTCACGTTCCCGTCGCTGGCCGAGTACGAGGTGTACCGCGCCGCGTCCCTGCAGGACCCGGAATGCCAGGCCGCCTTCCGCTATGCCGGAGAGACGCGCTGCATCCTCAGCTACGAGCGCAGCTTCTTCCGGCCCATGTTTTCCTGAGTTTCGACGATTTAAATGGCGTGCGTGACCGTCGATATAGCTGTACCCCATGGGCAGCATTGGTTACGAGACCGGACACGAGGGTAAGCACTTTGGCTCAAGCCGCACAAATGCCATTTGCTAGCCCTGCATTGATGACTTTGTCTTTAGCCCGATGCCGATCTCAAGTGAGGACTGTATAGCGCTCGCATCCCGGCCGGGAGGTTCGCCAAAGAATCGCTTGTATTCTCGACTGAACTGCGAAGGGCTTTCATAACCGACAGCGAACGCGATGGCCGCAGCATTTGCGCCATTCGCTATCAATTGTCTGCGAGCCTCGGTGAGCCGCACTTGCTTCTGATACTGGAGCGGGCTTTGCCCTGTCACCGCTTTGAATTTTCGATGGAACACAGAGACGCTCATTCCGACGATCGAAGCCATGTCCTCCACGGCAAGCCGCTCATCATAGTGGGATCTGATCCACTCCATGGCGCGTCGGATTTTCCCCAAACGCGAATCGGCGACCGCCAGTTGCCGAAGGAGGTTTCCTTGGGGTCCCATGAGGAGTCGCAGTAGAACCTCTTCTTCGAGGCGAGGAGCCATTATGGGAATTTCTTCCGGACGCTCCAAAAGTTCCACAAATCGCCGCCACGCATCCAAAAATGGAAGGGATGCCCTACCGACGGCGAAACTCTCCCGTTCGGGTACCTTGGGCAGAGTCGGCAAGTCGACAAGCGCCTCCAGGACTTTCGCCGTATCCAGGCATAGATTGATGCCGACATAAGGCTCTTCCGGACTTGCCCGGCTGATCTGTCCAAGAGCCGTGAGCTCAGCCACGACGACCATGCAGTCGCCCATACCGTATTCAATCGATCTATTCCCTATGACCGTGCGCTTTGTACCTTGGAGAACCAAGCACACCACTGGATCGTAGATCAGCGGGATTGGATCGGTCGGGCGTTCAATCGCATAGATCTTTAGCCTCGAAATTGCAGTGGCACCGGTCAGTCCATTCTCGGCGTGCCGAAGAGCGATGGCCCTTATTTCATCGACTATGTTCATGTTTTTGCTTCAGCTGATCTTTCACGCGTCGCCAAAGAATCGGCAGAATCAGGCAATCTTTCGTGAAGATCAGGCATTGTCGCCATGAAGTTGCCGCACCTATATTCATGCCTACAGATTTAACGGAAATGTTCCATGAAAAAACGCAAGATTGGTGTGAACGGGCCGGAAGTATCGGCATTGGGTTATGGGGCCATGGGCTTTCATCTTGCCTATGGATCGAGCGACGAACAATACGGGCTGCAAACCATTCGCCGAGCCTATGAACTTGGCGTCACTCTGTTTGACACCGCGGAACTCTACGGATGGGGTCGGAACGAAAAGTTCCTCGGCCGCGCCGTCAAGGGCTTTCGCGACGACATTATCATCGCGACAAAGTTCGGCTATGAGCGCGACTATGTTGGCACAGACAGCCGCCCGGAGCACATTCGCGAAGTAACCGAGAACAGCTTGCGCTATTTGGATGTCGATCACATCGACATCCTCTACCAACATCGCTTCGACCCAAAGGTGCCGATCGAGGATGTCGCGGGCACGGTCGGTGACCTGATTCGGGAAGGCAAGGTCAAGTACTTTGGTCTGAGCGAGGCCGGCCCGCAGACCATTCGCAGAGCCCATGAGGTACAGCCGGTTACCGTGCTTCAGACTGAGTACTCGATCTTCGAGTGCGACGTTGAAGCCGTTCTTCCGACCACGCGTGAACTCGGCATCGGATTCGTGGCCTATTCGCCGCTCGGTCGTGGCTTCCTGACAAGCGCCGTCAAGCCCGCAGCCGAATATGAGTACACCGATATGCGCAATAGCTACGATCAGCGCTGGCAGCCCGGCAACTTCGAGAAGAACTTCGCCGCCGTCCAGCAATTGACCGAATTTGCACGCACAAAAGGGGCGACGGTCGCACAACTTGCTCTCGCTTGGCTCCTTGCTCAGGGCGACGACATCGTACCGATCCCCGGGACGCGGAATCGAGAGCGTCTAGAGGAGAACCTGGGCGCGACTGGCATCGAGCTCACGCAGGACGACCTTTCGAAGATCAGGAACATCCTGCCGAACGGCGCGTCCGGAGAACGCTATCTGGGCGGTGCGCCCGAATGGATCTGAGACGCGATCTTGGATCCCTCGCCCAGCGAGATCATAGGCAGCGTGGCAACTTTAGGTAGTTTAGCTAGCTGTGCTGGTCGGGTCTATCAGCGCCAGCAGCGGCGCATAAATGTGCGTACCAGCGGCGATGATGGGGTTGCCCTTGTGCAGCCCGTTGTGCGCCAGGAAGTCGTTCACCTGGCCGCCGGCCTCGCGCACCAGCACGATGGCGGCCAGGCAGTCCCAGGAGTTGATGTGTGGCTCGTAGTAGCCGATGAGCCGGCCGGCCGCTACATAAGACAGCATCAGCGCACCCGAGCCGTTGCGGATGAACATGCCGCCCGCATCCAGCACCCGGCCCAGAAACGGCACAAAGGCGCTGACCGGCACGCGGTGTGAGAAGCCCACGCCCAGCACGCCTTCGGTGATGCTGTGGGCCTGGTGCGCATGGATGGGCTGCTGGTTGACGAAAGCACCCTGGCCGTCGCAGGCGTGGAACATCTCATTGCTGTTCGGGTCGAACACCACGCCAATCACCGGCTTGCCTTGGTGCGTGACGGCGATAGACAGGCACCAAGAATGCATGCCGTTGACGAAGCAGGCCGTGCCGTCGATCGGGTCTATGACCCACAGATAGGCCGCGTCCTCGCGGTCCAGCCCGCCTTCTTCGCCCAGAAAGCCGTCGTCGGCAAACTGCGTCAGCACCTGGGCGCGGATGTACAGCTCGGTGTCCTTGTCGGCGGCGCTGACCATGTCCTGCAAGCCCTTGGACTCGATCACCAACTGGTCGCGCTTGCGGAACCATTCCAGGGCCTGCATGCCGGCCTGGCGGGCAATGCTCTGGGCCAGCGCGTAGCGCGCGGCGATGGCAGCGGCGCTCATGCCTGGCCTCCTACGATGCAAACGCCGTGCTGGGCGAAGCGGATACCGACCGACGCGCCCACGGCCAGCGGCTGGTGCATATCGGTCTGGCGCACAAACAATTCGCCCAGCGGCGACTCCACGGCGTACTGCATCTCCGTCCCCAGGAAGGCCGCGTGGCGGACCTGGCCGACCAGGGCGTCGCTGCCGGTGGCGGCCGTGAGCTGCACAGCGTCCGGCCGCACGGCGATGCGTATGTCGCCGCGGTAGGCGCGCGGGTTGGCCAGTGGCACGGCCAGGCCACCCAGCAGGCAGTCGGCCTTGCCGTCCGCCAGGGCGCCGCGCACGCTGCCGCTTACACGGTTGGCGTCGCAGATGAAGTCGGCCACGAACTCGTCGGCCGGGGTGTCGAACAGTTCGCGCGGTGTGCCCTGCTGGGCGATGCGCTGGTTGTTCATCACGATGATCTGGTCGGACACGGCCAGGGCTTCTTCCTGGTCGTGGGTCACATAGACCGCGGTGAGCTGCAGGCGCTGCTGGATCTCGCGGATTTCCTCGCGCACGCGGCGGCGCAGCTTGGTGTCCAGGTTGGACAGCGGCTCGTCGAGCAGCAGTACCTGGGGTTTGAGCACCAGGGCCCGGGCCACGGCCACGCGCTGCTGCTGGCCGCCGGAGAGTTCGCTGGGCAGGCGCGGGCCGAAGTCGGTCAGGCCGACCAGGCGCAGGCCTTCCATGGCCTGCTCGCGCGCATCGGCCTTGCGGGCACCGCCCACCTCCAGGCCGTAGGCCACGTTTTCCAGCACCGTCATGTGTGGGAACAGCGCGTAGGACTGGAACACCATGCTGACATCGCGTTCTATGGCCGACTGCTGGGTCACGTCCTGCCCGGCGATGAAGATGCGGCCCTGGCTCACATGTTCGAGCCCGGCAATCAGCCGCAGCGTCGAGGTTTTACCGCAGCCGCTGGGGCCGAGCAGGGTGACCAGCGTGCCCTGCGGAATGCTGAAGGACACATCGTTGACGGCGACGACGCGGCCGTATTGTTTGGTGACGCGCTCGAAGACCAGCGCGCCCTGCGTTGCGGCAGTGCTCATGATTCCACCTTTAAAGAAAATACCGGGGCAGGGGCGGCACCCTCTACCCGTTCCACTCTGCGCAGCCGGCGTTTGCCGACCAGGGTCTGCGCGGCCAGCACGATCACCAGCATCACCACGATCAGCGCGCTGGAATAGGCGATGGCAATGCCGTACTGCCCGTTCTCCACCAGGCCGACGATGTAGGCCGTGGCCATGTTGTACTTGGCGCTGACCAGGAACACCACAGCACTGATCGAGGTGATGGAGCGCACAAAGCTGTACACCAGGGCCGCGCTCAGCGCGGGGCGCATCAGTGGCAGGATGACGCGGCGTGCGGTAGTGAAACTGTTGGCGCCCAGCATGGTGGAGGCCTCATCCAGGCTGCGGTCCAGCTGGCTCATGGCCGCCATGCCGCCACGCAGGCCTACCGGCATGTTGCGGAACACAAAGCACAGCACCAGGATGGCGGCGGTGCCTGTCAGCTCAATCGGCGGCACGTTGAAGGCCAGGATGTAGCTGATGCCGATGACGGTGCCGGGGATGGCAAAGCTCAGCATGGTGGCAAATTCGAATGCACCCTTGCCGGCAAACTTTTGCCGCACCAGCAGCCAGGCGGCGACCAGGCCGAGGGCGGCGGTCAGCGGCGCCGAGATGCCGGCAATCATCAGGCTGGTGAACAACGAGTCCCAGGCCGTGCCTATCCAGCGCAGGCCGTGGCCGTCGGACTCGATGCCGAAAGCGCTGGCGTAGTGGCGCAGTGTGAAGCTGTTGTCGCGGCCCCATTGGTTGACGAAGCCACCGGCCAGAATCATGCCGTACAGCACCAGGGTGAAGCTGGTCCACAGCGTAGCGATGACCGCCAGCACGGCCGACAGGCGCCGGTCCAGACCGGCGTGTTGGCCGTTGTCGGCCTTGCCGGTGACCGTGGTGTAGGACTTGTTGCCCAGCCAGTGGCGCTGGGCCATGAAGGCGCTGACGGCGAACATCAGCAGGATCAGGCCGAGCCCTGCGGCGCGGCCGCCGTCGTTCTGCGCGCCGACGATGGCGAAGTAGATTTCGGTGGACAGCACGCCAAAATTGCCGCCCAGCACCATAGGGTTGCCGAAGTCGGCCATGCTTTCGATGAAGGCCACCAGGAAGGCATTTGCCAGGCCGGGCCGCATCAGCGGCAGCGAGATGCGCCAGAACGTGGTCCAGCGGTCGCCGCCCAGGGTTTGCGAGGCTTCTTCCACCGAGGGACTCACGCCTTCGACCACACCGATCAGCACCATGAAGGCGATGGGCGTGAACGACAGTAGCTGCGCCAGCCACACGCCGTAAAAGCCATAGAGGCCGCGCCCTGCGGGAACCTGGAATACGGAAGCCACCCAGGCCGACACCACGCCGCTGCGGCCGAACAAGAGGATCAGCGCCAGGCCGATGACGAAGGGCGGCGTGATGATCGGCAGCACCGTCAGCGCACGCAGGATGCGCTTGAAGCGAAAGCCGGTGCGCGTGACCACCAGCGCAAATGTCAGGCCCAGCAGGGTCGAGCCGGCGGCGGTGCAGAGCGCCAGGAAGACTGTGTTCCAGGCCACGCCGCAACCACGGGCACTGGCCACACAGGCCAGCGACCAGATGCGTCCATCGGCTACACGGGCCCAGGCGGCGTGCAGGCTGTAGCCGGTCTCTTGTTCAAACGCGCCGGCCAGCACGCGCAGCACAGGGAACATCACGAACAAGCCCACCAGGGCCGCCAGCATGGCGATGACACCGCAGACGAATACATCGCCGCGACAAGCGCCCATCCAGGCGGCGCCGGTGCTGAGCACAAACAGGGCGCTGGTGGTGAACAGCAATGCTCCCCAGCCCAGGCCGGGCAGACCGGCGGCGCTTGGCCCCCAGCCTAGATAGGCCAGCCACAGCAGGGCTGCGGTGGCCAGCCCGCACAGTCCCGCGCCCTTGGCACGGCGCTGTAAGGGCAGCAGGCAGACCAGGGCCACCAGTGCCGGCCATAGCACCAGGGGTAGCAGGCCGTAGCGCTGCAAGCCTAGCACCTGCCACAAGGCGCCGGCGGTCTGCGCGTCGCCGGGCCAGCCGGCGTGCAACCATTCGCCGCCGAACAGGCCGGCTTCCTGTACGTGCCAGGGCGCCAGCACGCTTGCCATCCAAGCCAGCCAGAGCCAGCCGCGTAAAGACTTCATCACAAACTTTCTTTCAGGGGGCGGATCAGCGCGACAGCGAGAAGATCTCGTCGTCCCAGCGTTTCAGCAGGCGCTTGCGAACTTCGTCGCTCCCGTATTTGGCGAAGTCGTAGTTGATGGTCTTGACGGTTTCCAGGCGCGGCGCCTTGGCGGGGATGGTGGCGGCCTTGTTGGACGGCACCTGGTAGGAGCCGGCTTTGACGGCCAGGGACTGCACATCGGCGCGCAGCGCGAACTCATAGAAGCGCTTGGCAGTGGCCATGTTTTTTGCGCCCTTGACCAGGCTCATGGAGCCAATCTCGTAGCCCGTGCCTTCGCAGGGCGACACCACCTCCACCGGGAAGCCGGCAATGGTTTCCTTCAACAGGTCGTGCTGGAAGGTGATGCCGATGCCGGTTTCACCACGCGCCAGTGCCTTGGCCGGGGCCGAGCCGCTCTTGGTGTACTGGCCCACGTTGTCGTTCATTTTCTTCATGAACGCGAAGGCTTCGTTCTCGCCCTGCAGCTGGGCCAGCGTGGCGATGGTGGCGTAGGCGGTGCCGGAGGAGTTGGGGTTGGCGATCTGTATCTCGCCCTTCAGGGCTGGGTTCAGTAAGTCCTTCCAGCACTTGGGCGGAGCGATGTTCTTCTGCTTCAGCACCTCGGGGTTGTAGCCAATGCCTAGCAGACCGGCGTAGATGCCGACGGTGCGGTAGCCGGAGATTTCGGCCTGCTTCTGTGCCCAGGGCTGCAGCTTGTCGAGCAGGGGTGATTTATAGACCTCGGTGAAGCCGGCGGCTGCGGCCTGGAGGTGCGGATCGCCGGTGCCGGCCCACCAGATGTCGGTCTTGGGGTTGTTGGCTTCGGCGCGGATCTGGGCAAAGATTTCGCCCGCGCTTTTGCGCACCATGGATACCTCGACCTGGGTTTCCTTTTCAAACGCATTGCGCATCAGCTCGCACCAGTCGTTGTCGGCCGCGCACAGCACGTTGAGGCGGTCTGCGGCCTGGCTGGCCAGGGGCAATAACAGCAGTGCGGCGAGCGCCAGTTTGGGGGATGTATTGCGTTTCATGCTCGTGTCTCCAAGGTCGATGGCAGAGGGGTGCAAACGCGTTGCACACGTGTGCAATGTAGATCACGCACGAAAACCATGCACTAGGGTCTTCCCTGGGACGTCTGTTGTCAGTGCTAGATGCGGGTGCTGCTGCGGCCCATGAGCGTGACCGGCACTTGCAGCGTGCGACCGGGCATGTCGGGCTCGGCCATGCGTTCGGCCAGGCAGGCAACTGCGCTTTGGGCCAGTGCATCCACGTCCTGGCGCAGAGTGGTCAGTGAATAGGCCGAAAGGCTGGCCATGGGGATGTCGTCAAAGCCTATGACCTGGAAATCCTCAGGTACCCGCAGCCCCATATGCTGGCGTGCGCCGTCCACCAGGCCGCAGGCCAGCACGTCGTTGGCGCAGAAGATGCCGTCTGGCCGGGTCGACGTGTCGGATAGCAGCGTCTGCACGGCATCGAAGCCGCCGGCATAGCTGGCCGCGGGAGCGTCCACGCAACGCAGGCTGAGCTCGCCGCGCTGTACTGCAGGCGCCAGGGTCTGCACGAATCCCTCGCCACGGATGCGGGCGCTGTAGGTGGCGGTAACGGAGCTGAGGAAGACCAGCTTGCGTGCACCGTGCGCGACCAGGGCGCGGGCTGCCATGGCACCGCCGGCAGAGTGGTCGCTGTTGACTACGTCCACACCTTCCAGATCGGGCGAGCGGTTGATCATGGCCACGGGCACGCGCAGCCGCAGGTATTCCTGGGCCAGCTCTATGGGCGGTGTGCCCGAGGTCAGGATGACCCCGGCAATCCGGTACTGCAGCAGGTGCCGCAGCGATTTGGCCAGTTGCTCTGGCTCGCTGGCGTCCATCAGCAGCGGGGCCAGGGAGCGCAGTGCCAGGTGGTGGGTGATGGGCCCGAGCAGGCTCTGCAAAAAAGGGTCGCTAAAGCCCTTGACCACCACGCCGACGAGATTGCTCTGGCGTTGGATCATGCTGCGCGCCAGCATGTTCACCTGGTAGCCCAGAGCCTCGGCGGCGCGTTGCACCTTTTCCCGGGTTTCGGGCGAGACGCTGGCGCCTTTCGTGAAGGTGCGCGATACCGCCGAGCGCGACACCCCGGCCTTGCGCGCTACGTCGGCGGCGGTGATCCAGGACGAATGGTTGTCGGTGGCCATGGGGCGATGCCGGTTTACAGCGCGAAGTCGTAGTCGATGGTGATAGGCGCGTGGTCGGAGAACTTCACATCTTTGTAGATGTGCTCGCTGCGTGCCAGGGCGGCGATGGCTGGCGTGGCCAGGTGGTAGTCCAGCCGCCACCCCACGTTGTTGGCATAGGCCTGGCCGCGGTTGCTCCACCAGGTGTAGGCGGTGTCGGTGGCTGTGGGTTGTAGTTGTCGGTACACGTCTACCAGGCCCAGGCCTTCGGCAGCCAACGGGTCCAGGTCGGCACGGGCCAGCAGGTGGGTCATCCAGGCGCGCTCTTCGGGCAGGAAGCCGCTGTTTTTCTGGTTGCCGCGCCAGTTTTTCAGGTCCATGGCCTGGTGGGCGATGTTGACGTCCCCACAAAGGATGAAATCGCGGCTTTGCTTCAAGGCGGTCAGGTAGGGGCGCATTTCGGCCAGAAAGCGGAACTTGGCCTGCTGCCGCTCGTCACCCGAAGAGCCGCTGGGAAAGTAGCAGCTGATGATGGAGAACTTGCGCTTGGGCGTGTCAAAGCGCAGTTCCACGTAGCGGCCTTCGGCGTCAAATTCCGGTGAACCATAGCCCGTCACGACTTCGCTGGGGGTATGTTTGCTGTACACACCCACGCCGGAGTAGCCTTTCTTTTCGGCGAAGTGAAAGTAGCCTTGCAGGCCGGCCATTTGTTCGAATTTGCCCTGCACATCGGCCGCCTGGGCCTTTACTTCTTGGACACAAATACAATCCGGCGCAGTGGCGGCAATCCAGGCTTCTACGCCTTTGGTGGCAGCCGAGCGGATACCGTTTAAATTCAGGCTGGTTAATTTGAACAAGGAATTCCCCCATGGTGGAAAGTAAAGCGCCGGGCAGTTTGGCGCAGGATTTTGTGCAGTTCGCGGTCGATGCGGGGGTGCTGCGCTTTGGTGAATTCAAAACCAAAGCCGGCCGCTTAAGTCCCTACTTCTTCAACGCTGGCTTGTTCGACGACGGCGCCCGCATGCAGCGTCTGGCCGAATTCTATGCACAGGCCTTGCTGCACAGCGGTATCGAGTTTGACATGATTTTCGGCCCGGCCTACAAAGGCATTCCGCTGGCTGCCACTGTGGCGGTGGAGCTGGCCCGGCATGGCCGTAACCTGCCGTTTGCCTACAACCGCAAGGAAGCTAAGGACCATGGCGAAGGCGGCACCCTGGTAGGCGCGCCGCTCAAGGGCCGGGTGCTGATCGTGGACGACGTGATGTCGGCCGGTACGGCGGCCCGCGAGTCGATAGCCCTGATCCAGGCTGCCGGCGCCACGCCCCATGCGGTGGTGATTGCGCTGGACCGCCAGGAAATGGCGACCGAGGCTGGGCGTGATGTACCGCACAGCGCGGTGCAGTATGTGCGTGACCAATTGGGCATGCAGGTGTGCGCTATTGCGAAGCTGGCCGACTTGCTGCAATATTTGGAAACAAATGGCACAGACGAATTACGGGCTCACTACCCGAAGGTGCTGGCATATAGGCAGCGCTACGGCGTAGACAAAGGAACCGTGTGATAGCTTGGGTGAGGTGTTTGGGGATGTTTGCTCTGTGTGCTGGCCTGCACCTTGGTGCGGGCGCGCAAGGCATCTTCACCTGTATAGACGGACGGGGCAAGCGTCTCACCTCTGACCGGCCGATTCCCGAATGTATGGATCGCGAGCAAAAAGAGCTCAACTCCAGCGGCACGGTGAAACGCAGTGTTGCCCCCGTGCTCACCCCGCAAGAAGAAGCCGCCCAGGCCGCCCTGGAGAAAAAGGACACGGAAGATAAGGCCCGTGCCAACGAAGAGCGCCGGCGCAACCGCGCGCTGCTGGCCCGCTACAAGAACCAGGCCGCGCACGACGCCAGCCGCAGCGAAGCACTGACCCAGGTGGACGAGGTGATCCGCGCGGCCAACACCCGTTTGGCCGATCTGGCGCAGCAGCGCAAGTCCCTGGACGCCGAGATGGAGTTTTACGCCAAGGACCCCAGTAAAGTACCGTTTGCCCTACGCCGCCGCATGACAGACAACGACGAGAGCGTGCTGGCCCAACAGCGCTTCATCGCCAACCAGCAGCAAGAGAAGCAGCGCGTGAACGACCGCTTCGACGAAGAGCTGGCCCGGCTCAAGCCCCTGTGGAACGGGGCCCGCTGAGCAAGGCGATCAGGCCAGCTTGGCCTTCAACATGTCGTTGATCTGCCCAGGGTTGGCCTTGCCCTGGCTGGCCTTCATGATCTGACCCACCAGCGCGTTCAAAGCTTTGCTGTTGCCGGCTTTGAACTCGGCCACGTTCTTGGCATTGGCCGCAATTACCGTATCCACGATGGCTTCCAGCGCGCCGGTGTCGTTCATCTGGCGCAGCCCCTTGGCTTCGATGATGGCGTCCACCTGGGCGTCGGCATCGGTCCACAGCGCATCGAACACCTGCTTGGCGGCATTGTTGGAGATGGTGCTGTCGGCAATGCGCACCAGTAATTGCGCCAGTTTTGCCGCGGAAACGGGGGCTTGGGCAATGTCCAGGTCTTGCCCGTTCAGGCGCCGTGCCAGCTCACCCATGATCCAGTTGGCGGCCAGCTTGGGCTGGGCGCCGGCGGCAATGGCGGCCTCGAAATAGCCGGCAATGTCCTTGCTTTGCGTCAAGGCATTGGCGTCGTATTCCGACAGGCTGAAATCGGCCACAAAGCGGGCCGCCATGACACGGGGCAGCTCGGCCATTTCGGAGCGCACGCGCTCCACCCATTCGGGCGCCACCACCAGCGGCGGCAGGTCGGGGTCGGGGAAGTAGCGGTAGTCGGCGGCGTCTTCCTTGGTCCGCATGGCACGGGTTTCGCCGGTGTCAGGGTTGAACAGCACCGTGGCCTGCTGGATCTCCAGCCCGTCTTCGATCTGCTCGATTTGCCAGCGCACCTCAAAGTCGATGGCCTGTTGCATGAACTTGAAGCTGTTCAGGTTCTTGATCTCGCGGCGTGTACCCAGCGGGCCGCCGGGCTTGCGCACCGACACGTTGGCGTCGCAGCGGAACGAGCCCTCTTGCATGTTGCCGTCGCAGATGCCGATCCAGGTGACGATTTTGTGCAGCTCCTTGGCATAGGCTACAGCCTCGGCGCTGGAGCGCATGTCCGGCTCGGTAACGATCTCCAGCAGCGGCGTGCCGGCGCGGTTCAAGTCGATACCGGTTTGGCCAATGAAGTCTTCGTGCAGCGATTTGCCCGCATCTTCTTCTAAATGTGCGCGCACCAGCCGCACGGACTTCTTCTCGTCGCCCAGGAAGAACTCTACGCTGCCGCCTTGCACCACCGGAATCTCAAACTGGCTGATCTGGTAGCCCTTGGGCAGATCGGGGTAGAAGTAGTTCTTGCGCGCAAACACGCTGCGCGGCGCGATGTGCGAGCCCAGCGCCAGGCCGAGCTGGATGGCGCGCTCGACCGCACCCTTGTTCATCACCGGCAGCGTACCGGGCAAGGCCAGATCGACCGCGCAGGCCTGGGTATTGGGCTCGGCACCGAAGGCCGTGGAGGCACGGCTGAAGATTTTGCTCTGGGTGGAGAGCTGGGCATGGGTTTCAAAGCCGATGACGACTTCATAGCCCTGCACCAGCAGGGAGGTTGTAGCTTTGCTCATGTCAGATACCGGCGGGTTGCTGGAGGTGGAAATCGGTGGCTTGTTGGAAGCGGTGCGCCACGTTCAGCAGCTTGGCTTCCTGCAGGTAGTTGCCGATCAGCTGCAGGCCGACGGGCATACCGGCTTCGCCAAAACCGGCGGGAACACTCATGCCGGGCAGGCCGGCCAGCGACGAGGGCAGGGTGAAGATGTCGGCCAGGTAGCTGGCGACTGGGTCGGCGGACTTGTCGCCCAGTTTCCAGGCTACGGTGGGCGCCACCGGGCCGGCAATCACGTCACATTGCTGGAAGGCTTGCTGGAAGTCGTCGGCAATCATGCGGCGGATTTTTTGCGCCTGCAGGTAGTAGGCGTCGTAGTAGCCGTGGCTCAGCACATAGGTGCCGATCATGATGCGGCGCTTCACCTCGTCGCCAAAACCTTGGGCGCGGGTCTTTTTGTACATATCGACCAGGTCGACGTATTTGTCGGCCCGGTGGCCGAATTTCACGCCGTCGAAGCGGCTCAGGTTACTGGAGGCCTCGGCCGGCGCAATGATGTAGTAGACCGGGATGGCCATTTCCGTGCGCGGCAGTGTGATGGGCACCAGCTTGGCGCCTAGTTTGGTGTATTCCTGCAGCGCGGCATCCACGGCGGCACGTACGTCAGGCGCCAGACCCTCGCCGAAGAATTCCGCCGGTACGCCGATACGCAAGCCTTCGATGGAGTCGTTCAGCTGGCGGCTGTAGTTCTCGGCGGGCAGGTCCAGCGAGGTGGAGTCGCGGTCCAGGTCCGGGCCGCAGAGTGTGCTCAGCAGCAGCGCGCAGTCTTCGGCGCTGCGCGCCATCGGGCCGGCCTGGTCCAGGCTGGAGGCAAACGCCACCATGCCGTAGCGTGAGGCGCGGCCATAGGTGGGTTTGATGCCGGTGATGCCGCAGAACGAGGCCGGCTGGCGGATCGAGCCGCCGGTATCGGTGCCGGTGGCTGCCGGCACCAGGCGCGCGGCCACGGCGACCGCGCTGCCGCCCGACGAGCCGCCGGGGATGCGGCTGGTGTCCCAGGGGTTCTGCACGGGCTGGAAGGCAGAGTTCTCATTGGCCGAGCCCATGGCGAACTCGTCGCAGTTCAGTTTTCCCAGGGTAACCACGCCCTGCTGCGCCAACTGATTGACAACGGTGCTATCAAAAGGTGAGCGATAGCCGGCAAGCATCTTGGAGCCGGCGGTGGTCGGGAAGTCTTTGGTGGCGAAGATGTCCTTGTGCGCCATCGGTACGCCTTCTAGCGTACCGGCCGTGCCATTGGCCAGACGCGCATCGGCGGCCTGGGCCTGGCGTAGGCTGACGGCTTCGTCCATGGCCAGGTAGGCGCCCAGCGGCGCGCGGGTTTGCGCGCGGGCCAGGAAATGCTGGGTCGTTTCGACGGCGGAGACCTTGCGTGCGCGCAGCTGTTGGGCCAGTTCGACCAGCGACAGGTCGTGGAGTTGGGAGGGGAGGCTCATGGCGCTTTATTCAATGACTTTAGGGACGAGAAACAGGCCGCGTTCCACGGCAGGGGCGGTTTGCTGGTTGGCTTCGCGCTGGTTGGGCTCGCTGACCACGTCGTCGCGCAGGCGCAGCGTGATGTCCTGGATGGCGGCCACCGGGTGCGCCAGCGGTTCAATCCCGGTGGTATCCACTGCGCGCATTTTTTCCACAATGCCAAAAAAACCATTGAGTTGCGAGAGCAGGCGCTCGCTCTCGGCGGGTTGGAGTTCTAGCCGTGCCAGATTGGCAATGCGGTCGAGTTCTGGAAGCGTCAGGGCCATGTGTAAGACAGGTGAGAAAACGAAAGTAAAGTGCCGTTTACGCGGCGTACGCGGGCGTTCTGCACAGGGGATGCGGTATTATCCCGCCTTTGGTGTATCCGCTGCGAAATCGCCGGTATTTGCACCGAAAACCCCTATTTGACCCGTTATACAGGGCGATGGCAGGCCGATGCGCAGGCCATGCCTGAGAGGATTTTGCATGTTTGGGACTTTTCGTCGGTACTTTTCCACCGACTTGGCCATTGACCTTGGCACCGCCAACACCCTGATTTACGTACGCGGCAAGGGCATTGTGCTCGACGAACCGTCCGTAGTCGCCATCCGCCATGAAGGCGGACCCCAGGGTAAAAAAACCATCCAAGCCGTAGGCAAGGAAGCCAAGGCCATGCTGGGCAAAGTGCCCGGCAACATCGAGGCCATCCGCCCGATGAAAGATGGCGTGATCGCCGACTTCACCGTCACCGAGCAGATGCTCAAACAGTTCATCAAGATGGTGCACCCGCGTGGCGTATTCCGCCCCAGCCCGCGCATCATCATCTGCGTGCCTTGCGGCTCCACCCAGGTCGAACGCCGCGCCATCCGTGAATCGGCTTTGGGCGCCGGCGCCTCCGAGGTGTATCTGATCGAAGAACCCATGGCAGCGGCCATCGGCGCCGGCCTGCCGGTGTCGGAAGCCAGCGGCTCCATGGTCGTGGACATCGGCGGCGGTACCACCGAAGTCGGTGTGATCTCGCTCGGCGGCATGGTTTACAAAGGCAGCGTGCGTGTCGGCGGCGACCGTTTCGACGATGCCATCATCAACTACATCCGCCGCAACTACGGCATGCTGATCGGCGAACCTACCGCCGAAGCCATCAAGAAGAACATCGGTTCGGCCTTCCCCGGCTCCGAAGTCAAAGAGATGGAAGTCAAGGGCCGCAACCTGTCCGAAGGCGTGCCGCGCAGCTTCACCATCTCCAGCAACGAAATTCTGGAAGCGCTGACCGACCCGCTGAACAACATCGTGGCCTCCGTCAAGAACGCGCTGGAACAAACTCCACCTGAACTCGGCGCCGACATTGCCGACCGCGGCATGATGCTGACCGGCGGTGGCGCCCTGCTGCGCGACCTGGACCGCCTACTGGCCGAAGAAACCGGCCTGCCGGTGCTGGTGGCCGAAGAGCCACTGACCTGTGTGGTACGCGGCTGCGGTATCGCCCTGGAGCGGATGGAGCGTTTGGGCTCCATCTTCACCAGCGAATAAGCCGGTTTTAGCGACTTCCAACCAGAGGTACAGCGATGCCACTTGGTACGCTGGACAGAAACCCCCCGCCGTTCTTCAAACAGGGCCCTTCGGCCCTGAGCAAGCTGATTTTCTTTAGCGCCCTGGCACTGTTTCTGATGGTGGCCGATGCGCGTTTTACCCTAATGCGGCCCTTGCGCGCCGCTTTGGCCACCGTGCTGTACCCCGTGCAGTGGGTGGTGATGGAGCCGTTGCGCCTGGTACGCGGTGGGGGCGCCTATATGGAGTCCCTGTCCAGCCTGCAGGCCCAGGCCGACCAAGCCCAGCGCCAGCTGGCAGCCCAGTCGCAACGCGCCGGTCAGGTGGAAATGCTGGCGCTGGAGAACCAGCGCCTGCGCCAGCTGCTGGAGTTGCGTGCCCAAATCTCCACGCCACAACAGACGGCCGAGGTGTTGTACGACGCGGCCGATCCCTATACCCGCAAGGTCATCATCGACAAGGGCACGACCCAGGGCGTGGTGGCCGGCTCGCCCGTGCTCGACGGACTGGGCGTGCTGGGCCAAGTGACACGGGCCCATCCCATGGTCAGCGAGGTCACTTTGCTGATCGACCGCGACCAGGCGATCCCCGTGCTGAATACCCGCACCGGCGCCCGCAGCGTGGCCTATGGCGACCCCACCAGCGCCTCGGGCAGCCAGCTGGAGCTGCGCTTCATGGCCGGCAATTCGGACGTGCAGGTGGGTGATGTGCTGACCACCAGCGGGGTGGACGGCGTCTATCCGCTGGGTCTGCAGGTGGCCAAGATTGCCCGTATCGAGCGGCGCGCCGACTCGGCCTTTGCGCGTATTTACTGCAGCCCGGTGGCCCAGGTATCGGGCGCTCGCCATGTGATGGTGCTGCAACCCGTGGGTCTGCCCGATCTGCCCGTGCCAGCTCCTGCGGCTGCTCCTAAAAAAGGAGCAAAGAAGTGAGCATTCATAAGCGCAAGGACTGCCCATGATCATGCGTCCTGGCCAGCAGCTGCTGTTGCCTGCAAATCCGGTTTTCATTGCTTTCAGCCTGGTGCTGGCGCTGTTCTTCAATATGGCGGTGAACATGGCCTGGGGCCGTGTGCCCTGGGTGCCGGACCTGCTGGCCGTGTTGCTGGTGTTCTGGAGCGTGCATCAGCCCCTGCGCGTGGGGATTGGTACGGCCTTCTTTTTCGGGCTGTGCATGGACGTGCACCAGACCGGCCTGTTGGGTCAGCATGCGCTGTCCTACACCGTGCTCAGCTTTCTGGCGATTGCCATGCACCGCCGGCTGCTGTGGTTTACGGTGCCGTCCCAGGCCATGCAGGTGCTGCCATTGTTCGTGGCGGCCCATGTGATCGATCTGGTGCTGCGCATGCTGGGCGGCGGCATCTTCCCTGGCTGGTGGATGTTGCTGGCCCCTCTGCTGGAGGCCGTGCTGTGGCCTTTCGTCAGCGTGGCCTTGCTGGCGCCACAGCGCATGGCACCCGACCCCGATAAAACCCGGCCTCTATGACCGAACTGAAGGATGTTGGCGCCGAGCTGTCGCGCTTTCGCACGCGGCTGGTGGCGGCAGGGGTGGTGGTGGCGCTGGCCTTTAGCGGGCTGGTGGCGCGGCTGGGCTATTTGCAGATCGTGCGGCATGAGGACTTGCTGGAGCAGGCCGAAAACAACCGCACGGCGATTGTCCCGGTGGTGCCCAACCGGGGTCTGATCCTGGACCGCAATGGCGTGGTGCTGGCCAGCAATTATTCGGCCTACACCCTGGAGATCACGCCCAGCAAAGTGGAGGACCTGGAGGAAACCATTGAGGGCCTGTCCCAGGTGGTGGATATCCAGCCGCGCGACCGGCGTCGCTTCAAGAAGCTGCTGGAGGAGTCGCGCAATTTCGAGTCGCTGCCGATTCGCACCCGGCTGACGGATATCGAGGTGGCCCGCTTCTCCGCCCAGCGCTACCGCTTCCCGGGTGTGGACGTGAAGGCCCGCTTGTTCCGCAGCTACCCTTACGGTGAGTTGGCCAGCCACGTGATCGGCTACATCGGTCGCATCAACCAGGCCGAAAAGGCGCGCATCGACGACTCGGACGATGCCGACAACTACAGCGGCACGGAATACATAGGCAAGCTGGGCGTGGAGCAAAGCTATGAAGCCCAGCTGCACGGCTTGACCGGGGTGGAGGAAATCGAAACCTCGGCCGGCGGCCGTGCCGTGCGCAAGCTGGCCAGCAACCCGGCCACTCCCGGCAACACCGTGGTCATGTCCATCGACATCAAGCTGCAGAAGCTGATCGAAGACCTGTACGGCGACCGGCGCGGTGCCATGGTGGCGCTGGACCCGAAGACCGGCGAGGTGCTGGCCTTTGTCAGCAAACCGACCTTCGACCCGAACCTGTTTGTGGAAGGTATCGATGCAGAGAACTGGGCCGCGCTGAACGAGTCGCCCGACAAGCCGCTGCTGAACCGGGCTCTGCGCGGCACCTACCCGCCAGGCTCCACCTACAAGCCCTTCATGGCCCTGGCCGCGCTGGAAACCGGCAAACGCACGCCACAGCAGGCGATTTTTGACCCTGGCTTCTTCCTGCTGGCCGGCCACCGCTTCCGTGACGACAAGGAAGGTGGCCATGGCACGGTGGATATGTATAAATCCATCGTCCAGTCCTGCGACACCTATTACTACATGCTGGCCAACGACATGGGCGTGGACCTGATCCACGACGAAGTTGGCAAGTTCGGCTTTGGCAGCCTCACCGGCATCGACATCTACGGTGAGGTGCGCGGCATTCTGCCGTCCACCGACTGGAAGCGCCGCGCCTACAAGCGGCCCGAGCAACAGAAGTGGTATGCCGGCGAGACCATCTCGCTGGGCATTGGCCAGGGCTATAACAACTTCACCATGCTGCAGCTGGCCTCGGCCACCGGCATCATCGCCAACGACGGCGTGAAGATGAAGCCGCACCTGGTGAAAGAGGTGGTGGACGTGGTCTCGCACACCGCGCAGCAGACCCTGCGCGAGATCAAGGCCGAGTCGATTGCCAAGGCCGTGAACATCGACGTCATCAAGAAAGCCCTGGTGGGCGTGAACGTGGAGGGCACGGGCGCCACGGCCTTCCGTGGCGCCAGCTATGTGGCTGCTGGCAAGACCGGCACAGCCCAGGTGGTGACCATAGGCCAGAACGAAAAATACAACGCCGCGCGCACCGCCGAGCGCTTCCGCGACCATGCCTTGTACATGGCCTTCGCTCCGGCGGACAACCCGACGATCGCCCTGGCCATGGTGGTGGAAAACGCCGGCTTTGGCGGAGCCAATGCCGCGCCGATCGCGCGCCGTGTTTTCGACTACTGGTTGCTGCACCAATACCCTTCGGTAGAAGACATGGCGGCGGTACAAAAGGGCCTGGCCCAGACCCCCATAGGCACGCCGCGTGCCGTGGCCGATGTGCCCGACCTGCCCGGCGCACCGGCCTCTGCACCTGTGGCGGCGGCTTCTGCCGCTGCTGGAGTGGCCTCTGCGGCGTCCGGCGCATCTGCACCGCGCGTACCTGCCAGTCGGCCGGTACTTGTACAGAAAAAAGCCGGCTAGCGCAGGTGGTACCTGCGTAGGATGCTATTTAATTGGTAGCAATACAGCTCTGGCGCGCTATTGCAAAAAGGCGGCGTAGCCAGTCTTCAAGATCAGCGCGCTCACCACCGCGATGAACACGCCGCGTACAAAGCCTGTGCCGTGCTTCAGCGCTAGGCGCGAGCCCAGCACGCTGCCCACCACATTGGCGATGGCCATGAACAGCACATAGTGCCACCAGATGTGACCGGTGGAGATGAACAGAATCAGCGCCGCCAGGTTGGTGGCGGTGTTCAGCAACTTGGCCGAGGCCGAGGCGGTCAGAAAGTCGTAGCCCAGCCAGCGCACCAGCAGAAACACAAAAAAGCTGCCCGTGCCGGGGCCAAAGAAGCCGTCGTAGAAACCAATCGTCAGCCCGATGGCGCTGGCCACCAGCGCCTCCTGGCGGCCGCTGAAGCGCGGCGCATGCACCCGGCCCAGGTCTTTTTTCACCAGCGTATAGCCCAGCACGGCAACCAGCACCAGGGGCAGCAGCTTGCGCAAAAAGTCGGGCGAAATTACCGTGACCAGCCAGGCGCCGCCGAAGGCGCCCACAAAGCCGGCCAGTGCGGCTGGCAGCAGCGCAGCCCAGCGCATCTCGACGCGGCGGCTGTACTGCCAGGTGGCAAAGCCCGTGCCCCAAATTGAGGCGCCTTTGTTCACGCCGAACAAGGTGGCGGGGTGGGTACTGGGGAAGGTGGCGAACAGGGCGGGCACCAGGATCAGGCCGCCACCGCCAACGATGGCATCGATAAAACCGGCCAATAGCGAGGCCAACGAGACAAATAGGAGTTCCATGCCGGGGATTTTCCCATCCCTGGTTTGCTATTTATTTGGTAGCTGGTTGCGCAGGAAGAACCTGCGCTAGAGGCATTTTTTGTCCAGAAAATAAAAAAGCGCCGGGATGAAGCGGCGCTTTTGAAAAACATCTCGTTCGGATGTCTAAATCATATTTTGATAATTCTGCTGGATGTCTCCCCGGACCCTCGCTGGTAGAGGCGCTGGTCCTCTCTGCAAGTGGCGTAAATGTAGCCCCATGTCGGTGCACGCGTATGAGGACTTACCCTGGCCCGGCCAGGCGTTTGATCTGCATCAAAGTTCCGGCCGAAGTATCCACTCGGCGGCCTTTTCGGCCAGCATCAGCGTGGGGGCATTGGTATTGCCGCTGGTGATGCTGGGCATGGCGCCCGCGTCCACCACCCGCAGGCCGGCTACGCCGCGCACCCGCAGGCGGCTGTCCAGCACGGCCAGCGGGTCGTCGGCGCGGCCCATGCGGGTGGTGCCCACGGGGTGGAAGATGGTGGTGGCGATGTCGCCGGCCAATGCGGCCAGTTCGGCATCGCTCTGGTACTGCGCGCCCGGCTTCCATTCCTCGGGGCGGTAGGGCGCCAGCGCCGGTTGGGCGACGATGCGCCGGGTTATGCGCAGTGAATCGGCGGCCACCTGGCGGTCTTCGGCCGTGCTCAGGTACTGCGGTGCGATGGCCGGCGGGTCGTCCATGCGCGGGCTCTGGATCTGCACCGTGCCACGGCTGGTGGGATTGAGGTTGCAGACGCTGGCGGTAAACGCTGGGAAGCGGTGCAGCGGCTCGCCAAACGCGTCCAGCGACAGCGGCTGCACGTGGTACTGGATGTTGGGGTACGGCCGGCCCGGATCGCTGCGGGTGAAGGCCCCCAGCTGGCTGGGCGCCATGCTCATCGGGCCGCTGCGGTGCAGCGCGTATTCCAGTCCGATGCGGGCCTTGCCCCACAGGCTGTTGGCCAGCACGTTCAGGGTGGGCACGCCCTGCACCTTGAACACGGCGCGTATCTGCAAATGGTCTTGCAGGTTGGCCCCCACGCCGGGCAGCTCGTGCGCCACGGCAATGCCGTGCCGCTGCAGCAGCGCGCCCGGGCCTATGCCAGACAGCTGCAGTATCTGCGGCGAGCCTATGCTGCCGGCGCACAGAATGACTTCCTGCGCCGCGTGGACCGTGAGCATCTGCCCGTCCACCCGCACCTGGGCGCCGGTGCAGCGCAGGCTGCCGTCGGCCTGGGTGGCGGTGTTCAGCTTCTCCACCTGGGCCGAGGTCCACAGCGTGAAGTTGGGCCGGCCCATGCAGGCCGGGCGCAGAAAGGCCTTGGCCGTGTTCCAGCGCCAGCCGCGCTTTTGCGTGACTTCGAAATAGCCCACGCCATGGTTGTCGCCGCGGTTGAAGTCGGGGCTGGCCGGTATGCCGGCCTGCTGGGCCGCCAGGGCGAAGGCGTCCAGCACGTCCCAGCGCAGGCGCTGCTTTTCAATGCGCCATTCGCCGCCCGCACCGTGCAGCGCGTCGCCGCCCAGGTAATGGTCCTCGTGGCGGCGGAAGTAGGGCATGGTTTGTTCCCAGCTCCAGGCCGGGTCGTCGGTCAACCTGGCCCAATGGTCGTAGTCGCGGGCCTGGCCGCGCATATAGATCATGCCGTTGATGCTGGAGCTGCCGCCCAGCACCTTGCCGCGCGGGTAGCGCAGCGCGCGGCCGTTGAGGCCGGGCTCGGGCTGGGTACGGTAGAGCCAGTCGGTGCGCGGGTTGCCTATGCAGTACAGGTAGCCCACCGGGATGTGGATCCAGGGGTAGTTGTCGTGGCGGCCGGCTTCCAGCAGCAGCACGCGGCGCTGCGGGTTTTCGCTCAGGCGCTTGGCCAGCAAGCAGCCAGCGGTGCCGGCGCCGATGATGATGGTGTCGAAATGCGTGTCCACGGGGCGGCTCAGGTGCGCAGCCGGCGTCGGGCCGCTCTCAGTGCGGGGCCAGTGCGGCGCTGCCCAGTTGATCGGCCTGGCGGTTGCCGAACTTGGCGGCCAGCTGCTCTTCGGCGATGAAGTCGCTGTAGGTGAACTCGGCATGCGCCATTGGGGCGGCGGTCTGCTCGTCCTTGATGGTTTGCGTCAGCAGCTTGCGCAGCACCATCAGGCTGCCGGGGTCCAGCGACTTTTCGGTTTCGTTCAGCGTGCGTTGCAGGTCGGAGCTGCCGACATGGGCTTTCTGGGCATCGTCGTATTCGATGCCGCGTATCAGCCGCAGCGTCAGTTGCCGTGTGGCAACGAAGCGGGTGGCGACGAAGGCCGGGTGGACGCGGCTGAGCACCAGTTGCAGGCCGCCGAGCAGAATCTGCAGCTCCAGCAGTTGGTGGTTGTCTGTCACACGGGGCAACAACAGCTCGGTGTTCCAGGGCGAATCGTGGCGCAGGCTTGGGTTGTTCATGGAGAGCCATGGTAGCCATTGACCTTACCAATGAATTGCAGCTAAGCGGTTGAAAATCCCTGCAATTCCTGCGTTTGCCGGCACCTGTATCAAGCCGCGCGCACGGCCTTGGGGTGTTCCAGCCGGTGTATCACTTCCCTGACCACGGCCATCATCACTGCGCGGTCAGCATTCGGGTGGTCGGCCATGTGCTGGGTGGTGCTGCCGGCGCGCACCCAGGCGCCCGCCGCATCGCTGCCAAACAGCAGCTGGATGCCGTGCTGCGCTAGCAGCGGCCCGCAGGCGGCCCAGCTGCGGGTCCACTGCGGCAGCTTGTGCGTGCCTTCCCACAACGTGCCTGCGCTCTCGTAGCATTCCTCGATCTGGTGGTGGCCCAGCAAATGGGCCAGCTGGCGTTCCTTGGCAACACAGCTGCGGAAGTATTCTTCGTCGGTCATGCGCATATGGACTCCTATGTTGTGGCAAGTAAAACCGGCCGTTTGCGCAGATATAACAAGCGCAAGCAGCTATATATTTAATAGTGCAGCACAGTTACCATGGTGCCCCGTTTTACCGGTCTGCGCCATGCCTGCATCCCCTGGTTCCGCTTCTGCCCGTTTTGTGAGCGGTCCATTGTTTCGCCATGTGGCGGTGATGTCCACTACCTCGGCCATTGGGCTGGTGGCGGTGTTTGTGGTGGACTTGATCAACCTGTTCTACATCGCCCGCCTGGGTGAGCAGTCGATTGCCGCGGCCGTGGGTTTTGCCGGGGTGGTGGGCTTCTTCCACACCTCGCTGTGCATAGGGCTGACCATCGGCATTGCGGCCGTGGTGTCGCGTACGGTGGGTGCAGGCAGGGCCGAGGATGCGCGCCGCCTGGCCATGTCCAGCCTGTTCTGGATGGTGCTGGCGGCGGCGCTGGTGGGCAGCGGCACGGCGCCGTTTCTGCACCCGCTGCTGCGCACCTTGGGCGCGGCGGGCGAGACCGAGCGGCTGGCCGCGCGCTACCTGGGCGTGACCGTGCATGCCCTGCCGCTATTGGGCATAGGCATGGCCTGCTCGGCTCTGCTGCGCTCGGTGGGCGATGCGCGGGGCGCCATGCAGGTGACCCTGGGCGCGGCGGTGGTCACGGCGGTGCTGGACCCGATCCTGATTTTCGGCCTGCACATGGGGCTGGACGGCGCTGCGGCCACGGCGGTGGTTTCGCGCAGCATCTTGGCGGCGGTAGGGCTGCGCGGCGTGCTGCGCCACCATCTGCTGGGCCGGCTGGAGCGCGGCCACCTGCTGGCCGATGCCCGGGCCCTGGCGGCGGTGGCCGGCCCTGGTGTGCTGAGCAATCTGGCGACGCCGGTGGGGGCGGCCTTTGTGACGCATTCCATCGCGCAGTTTGGCGCCTCGGCCGTGGCCGGCCAGGCCATCATCGACCGGCTGACACCGGTGGCTTTTGGCATGGTGTACGCGCTCAGCGGGGCGGTTGGCCCCATCCTGGGCCAGAACCTGGGGGCCCGCGCGTTCGACCGGGTGCGCCAGGGCCTGCGCGACAGCCTGCGCTTCATGGTGATGGCCGTGGGGGCTGCCTGGCTGCTGCTGGCGCTGGGCCAGGGCCTGCTGGTGCAGGCCTTCGGCGTGGACGGCGATGCGGCGCATCTGGTCCGCATGTACTGCAGCTGGCTGGCGCCCAGCTTCTTCTTTATCGGCGCGTTGTTCGTAGCGAATGCCGCGTTCAACAACCTGGGCCGCCCGCTGTGGTCTACGGGCTTCAACTGGGCCCGGGCCACGCTGGGCACTATTCCGTTTGCCTGGTGGGGCGCGCACTACGGCCCGGTGGGCGTGCTGGCCGGGGCCGGTGTGGGCAGCGCCATTTTCGGCGTGATGGCGATGCTGATGGCCACGCGCCTGGCCCGGCAGATTGGGCAGGAATAATGCCGCTAGCGCAGGTTTTATCTGCGCTAGTAGCTACTAATTAGATAGCAATCAGCTGTCGCTGCAGGTCTGTGCCACCCAGGTCAGCGCCAGTAAGACGCCCGAGATGACGGAGTGCATATGGGTTAGCCCAGTACCGGAAACAGCTTGTGCAGGCCCTCGGCCATCACCTCCACCGCCAGCGCGGCCAGGATCAGGCCCATCAGCCGGGTCATCACATTGATGCCGGTCTTGCCCAGGATGCGGGCGATGGGCTGGGCCAGCGCGAAGCACAGGGCGGTGGCCAGGCCGATCACCACGCCGTAGCCCACCAGGGTCATCAGTTGCCAGAAGGACTTGGCGCGGTCGGCGTAGATCACCACGGTGGACATGCTGGCCGGGCCAGTCAGCAGGGGAATGGCCAGCGGCACCACGGCGATGCTGGAGCCCACGGCGGCGCGCTCGGAGGCGTCCTGTATTTCATCGGCATTCGATTTGGCCTCGGCCGGCTGGGCGTTCAGCATGTTCAGTGAAGAGGTCATCAGCAGCAGGCCGCCGCCCACCTGGAAGCTGGCCAGCGAGATATTGAAAAAGTCCAGGATCTGCAGGCCCAGCAGGGCGCTGATGGCGATTACCACGAACACGCTGAACGACGACACCCAGATGGTGCGCTTGCGCTGCGCGGCCGAGAAGCTCTGCGTGTAGTGGATGAAAAAAGGCACGATGGCCAGCGGGTTGACGATCGCCAGCAGGGTGATGAGGGGTTTGGTATCCATGGGCGCCGAGCTTAACGTCCACCCGCCACATCCACCAGTGCCATGGTGGTGTAGCTGGCTTCGGGGCTGAGCAGCCACAGTATGGCCTGGGCCACCTCTTCGGCCGTGCCGCCGCGCTGCATGGGAATGCCGGCGGCCAGGTCACGCACCCGGTCGGGCAGACCGCCGCTGGCATGGATCTCGGTGTCGATTACGCCCGGGCGCACGGCGTTGACGCGGATGCCTTCGTCGGCCACTTCCTTGGCCAGGCCGATGGTCATGGTGTCGATGGCGCCCTTGGACGCGGCGTAGTCCACATACTGGCCGGGTGAGCCCAGGCGCGACGCGGCGCTGGACACATTCACGATGGCACCACCCCGGCCGTAGCCCGGGCCGAAGTTGCGCTCGCCCTGGCGCGTGCCCATGCGCCGCACGGCTTCGCGGGCACACAAGAAGCTGCCGATCACGTTCACGCCGAACATGCGTTGCAGCCTGGCCGCGTCCATGCTGTCCACGCGGGCGGTGACATCCACCACGCCAGCGTTGTTGACCAGGGCGCGCAGCGGCCCCAGCTGCGCATCTACTGTGGCGAACAGCCGCAGTACCTGGGTTTCATCGGAAATATCCGCCTGCACCGCCAGAGCCAGGCCGCCCAGGGCCTGGATGTCGGCCACCAGCCGTTCGGCTGCAGCGGGCTGGTGCGCGTAGTTGATGGCCACCGCATAGCCGCGCTGCGCGGCCAGGCGCGCGGTGGCAGCGCCGATGCCCCGGCCGCCGCCGGTGACCAGCAATACGGGATGAGCAGGGGATGGGGTCATGCCGGGCCTTGTCTGTGGAGATGGAACGATACCAGTACCATGCCGCTCTCGGATAGATCCCTGCCTACTTAGTCCTTTCAGGAGCTGCTTGTATGTCTTCCTCTTTCGTTGATCTCACCGCCGCCGACGGTTTTGTGCTGCCGGCCTATGTGGCTACGCCCAGCGGCGCGCCCAAGGGTGCGGTGCTGGTGCTCCAGGAAATCTTTGGTGTGAACAGCCACATCCGTTCCGTGGCCGATGGCTACGCCGCTGCGGGCTACCTGGTCGTGGCGCCGGCCATGTTCCAGCGTGTCCAGCCCGGGGTGGATATTGGCTACACCCCCGAGGATGTACAGGCCGGCATCGCCTTGAAGGCCGCCGCCGAGGCCCAGGGCGTCACCATCCTGATGCATGACATCCAGGCTGCGTTGGCCTATGCAGCCCGTGCGGGCAAAGTCGGTGCCGTGGGGTACTGCTGGGGCGGCTTGCTCAGCTGGCGTGCGGCCAGCCTGGTGCCGGGGTTGAGCGCGGTGGTCACCTATTACGGCGGTGGCATGACCGGCCCGGCCGAAGTGGCACGCCAGCCCCTGGTGCCGGTGCTGTCGCACTTTGGCGAGCGCGACCATGGCATCAGTCTGGAGTCGGTCAAGGCCTTTGGCCAGGCCCACCCCGGCGTGGATTTGCGCCTGTACCCGGCAGACCACGGCTTCAACTGCGACCAGCGTGGCGCCTTCGATGCCCCGTCGGCCGCCCTGGCGCTGGAGCGTTCGCTGGCATTTTTCGAGCGGCACCTGGCGTGAGTATGTTGCAGCTGCACTACGCATCCAGTACGGCCAGCATGGCGCCGCACATCCTGCTGGAAGAGCTGGGCCTGCCGTTCCAGCTGGTGCCGGTAGACCGTGAACACGGTGGCCACAAATCGCTCGAGTATCTGCGCCTGAACCCGAACGGCTTGATCCCGGTGCTGGTGGAGGGCGACCTGGTGCTGTACGAGGCCGCAGCCATCTGCCTGCACCTGGCGGATTGCCACCCCGCAGCCGGCCTGGCACCGCCCCTGGCCACGCCCGAGCGTGCGCATTTCTACAAATGGCTGGTGTGGTTGACGAACACGCTGCAGGCCAGCTTGATCCTGTACTTCTACCCCGAACGCTGGGCCGACGACGCAGCAGGTGCGGCCAGCGTAAAGGCGCACGCGGAAGCACGCGTTGGCAGTCTGCTGGACCAACTGGAAGCCGAGCTAGCCCGCCATGGCGGCCCCTGGCTGCTGGGCGCACAGTACAGCGCCGTAGACGCCTACGCCCTGATGCTGTGCCGCTGGACCCGCAACTTCGCCCGCCCCGCGCGCAGCCTGCCGCAGCTAGGCCCCTACCTGCAGCGCGTGCTGGCCCGCCCCGCAGTGCAACGCGCCTTTGCAACGGAGAAGATTCCGCAGCCGCTGGTGTAAACACCAGCGGCGCCAATCTCCCCCTTCCAGAGATACCGTGGAACCGGCTCCGCCGGGCCACTGGTATCGCCTCCTGCAAGGGGGGAGGAGGCCACACGCAGTGGGCAAGCCTGGGGGTGTTCAAGTCTTCCAGCGCTCTTCCATAAACGCCAGTAAAGCCTTCAGCGCAGCGCTGTTGTGGCGGCGCTGCGTATAGGCCGCGTACAGCCACAGGTCATTGGACTGGAAGTCTTCCAGCACCGGCTGCAACTCGCCGCTGTCCAGGTGTTTTTGGATCAGCATGCGCGGCATGATGACCATCCCTAGGTCTTGCAGTGCCATATGTATCAGCGGCGCGCTGTCTGTGGCGTCCATGCGGCTTTGCACGGGTACGAGGTGTAGTTTGCCGTCCACTATGAAACGCCACTCCGGCGCTCCTATGAGGGAATAGGTGAGCGCGTCGTGCTCCGTGAGATCGTCCGGGTGCAGCGGTATGCCGCGTTGTTGCCAGTACGCGGGGCTGGCGCAGACCAGCAGCTCGACGGTGCGTAGTTTGCGCACGATGAGATTGGAGTCGGTAATGCGCCCAACCCGCAGTGCAATGTCTATGGCTTCGTCCACCATATCGATTTGGCGGTTGCTCAGATCCAGGCTGATGTGCACATCGGGGTAGCGGCGGATGAAGTCGGCCAGCAAATCAGGCAGCTCGGTATTGCCCAGACCCACAGGCGCGGTCAGGCGCAGGCGGCCGCTGGGCTGGCGTGAGCGGTGCCTCAACTCGTCGCGGGTCAGATCGACGATTTCCAGCAGCGGTGTGCTGCGTTTGAGCAGCAGGCTGCCAGCGTCGGTGAGGCTGACGGTGCGGGTGGTGCGGTTCAGCAGGCGCGTGCCCAGGCGGGCTTCCAGGGCTGCCACGTATTTGCTGACATTGGCCTTGGATACGTCCAGTGTTTTCGCGGCCATGGAAAAGCTGCCGCGCTGAGCGACTTCGCGGAAGGTGCGTATGAGTTCGAGGGTATCCATTGTTTCCGTTGTCGAAACAGACTTGTTCCATTTCGACCTGTTTAAAGCTGAAACTTCGCGCCTATCTGCTATTCACAGTATGAGCAAGCTTGCAAACCCTAGCTTGCAACACTGTGAGTGTGCTTTGAATGCGATGTAACCCAGGAAGACGGGTGCATGGCGACAAGGTTCCCTCCATTTCATGTTTATGTTTAAAAGGAATCACCATGTCTGCATCTAAATTCGCCGCTTCCGCCCTGATTGCTCTGGCTTCCGTAGCCGCTACCAGCGCAGCATTTGCCGGAAACGACAACAACTACCCCCAAATCAACACCCCCAGCACCTTGAGCCGCGCTGAAGTGCAGGCCCAGCTGGTCCAGGCCCGCAAGGACGGCACGCTGCTGATCGGCAACGACAACAACTACCCCGTGTTGCCGCAAGTTGTCAGCAACAAGACCCGTGCTGACGTGATCGCCGAGTACGTGGCTGCCCGCAATGCCGGTCTGATCCCGGTTGAGCGCAGCTAATTAAAAACAGGCCTGAGGGCGTGCCGTGCTGCCATGCAGTCCTCTGCAAGAGAGGGCGCATGGCGCCAAAGTTCCCTCGCATTACATCCCACTAACAACTCTAAGGAACTACCATGTCTGCTTCTAAATTCGCCGTTTCCGCCCTGATCGCTTTGGCTTCCGTGGCTGCTACCAGTGCTGCATTTGCTGAAAGCTCTGCAGACCGCAACTATCCCGAGATCGCCAGCGTCAGCACCAAGACCCGTGCCGACGTGCAAGCCGAGCTGGCCCAGGCCCGCAAGGACGGCACGCTGCTGATCGGTAACGACAACAACTACCCCGTGATTGCCGAGGCCCCCAGCACCAAGACCCGTGAACAGGTCATGGCCGAGTACGTGGCAGCCCGCAATGCCGGTCAGATCCCTGTAGAACACAGCTAATCCCTGTACCGGGATTGAGCTTCAAGGGCGGTGGCGACACCGCCCTTTTTGCGTTTTGCACCCCTGCGGCCCAGATGGCCTTTGCACTGGAGCGGTTCCGCCGCCGTGGGGTGTAGATACAAATGGTCGCTGGCGCAGATAAATACTGCGCTGGCAGCTATAAATCTTGCAGCAAACAGGTACGGGTGGATGCACAGGTCCGCAGTTGCCGCGTAAAACTTGGAAAACTCTCGATTTCCGACGTTTGGGGCGCGAAAAACACGAAGGACACTTGCAATACGCGCTTGCAAGCAACGAAGATAGCGGGCTGACAGCTGGCATGGAGCGCCGATGACTTCCCGTTTCCCCACACAAGACCCATCGTCACCGCATGCAGGCCACACAGCGGGGGATCTGGGCGCGTCCGGGAATGCGGCTTTGGCGCAAACCGCAGCCCCCGAAGACAGCCTGCAAGCTTTGTTGGGTGCAGCCAAGAACAGCGCGCCAGCCCTGCCATGGGCGGCGTACCGTGCGGGGAACACACTGCATCGCATCGGGCAGGGCGACGTGGCCGGGAACTGGCCTGAAACCCTTGCACAAGAGGCATTCGATGCGTTTTGCCAAGACCAGGGCCTGCACCGGTGGGTCACTGGCCAGGGTGAAAGTGCCTTGGGTTGGCTGCTCGCCCCGCACAGCGAGGCCGGCAACCCGCACTTGGCGGATCTGGCGCGCAAGCTGGGCCTGCGCTTGCAGACCGACGCGCTAGCCCGGGCCCAGGCCAGCCAACGGGTGCTGTTTGAGATCACCTACCTGGCCAGCTCCACCCGCGAGCGGCGGGCTTTCCTGCAAGGTGTGCATCGCCAGCTGTCGACCCTGATCGATGCTGAAAACTTCTACTTGGCGCTGTACGACAGCCAAATCGACAAGGTCACCTATCCGTACTACATCGACAACGCCGATGCCTTTGAAACCGAGGAATACGAGTCGATTGACCGCCAGCGGCTGTCCATGACTCACTATGTGCTGACCACTGGCCAGGCCTTGTTCATCGACGCCACGGACATTGCCGCGGCGCAGGCGCAAGGGCGCTTTTACTGTGTGGGCCACCGCCCGGAATTCTGGATGGGGGTGCCGCTGAAGAACGCCTCGGACGAAGTGTTCGGCATGCTGGCCATGCAGGTGTACGACGTGTCGCGCATCTACAGCGTGGAGGACCGCGAGCTGTTCCTGGTGGTGGCGCGCCACGTGGCCATGGCACTCGACCGGATACTGCACCGCGCGCACCTCGAAGAAACCGTGGCCCGGCGTACCCTGGAGCTGTCCACCCTGAACGACGCGCTGCGGCACGAGGTAGCCGACCGCGAACGCGCCGAGCACCTGCAGCGCGCCTTGTTCCAGATCACCGAGTTGGCCAGCCAGCCGGGCGATATGGCCGAGCTGTTTCGCGGCCTGCACGGCATCGTGGGTGAGCTGCTGTTTGCCCGCAATTTCTACATCGCACTGTTTGACGATGCGACCGCCGAGGTGACCTTTCCGTACTACGTGGACGAATTTATGGATCTGCCGCCCAAGGCCCGGCGGGGCGAGCGGGGTGTGACCGAATACGTCATCCGCCAGCGGCGGCCTTGTCTGATCACCCCCCAGGACATCGTTCGCCTAGAGGGCCTGGGGGAGATCGCTGCGCATCGGGGCACCGACATATCCTATTCGTGGCTCGGCATTCCGCTGTTCGATGGTGACACGGTGCGCGGTGTGCTGGCGGTGCAAAGCTATTCGGCCGACATCCATTACTCGTTGCGCGACCAGGAGTTGCTGACCTTTGTGTCCCGGCATATTGACACCGCTTTGTCCCGCCGCAGCGCGGCCGAAGCCATCCACACCGCCAATATGCGGCTGGAAGCGCGGGTGCAGGACCGCACGCGCGAGCTGGACCACGCCAATGCCAAGCTGCAGCACGAAAACGCCCACGACTCGCTGACCGGGCTACCCAACCGCGCGCACCTGCAGCAACGCCTGCACAGCGCCTGGCAGGCCTACTGCGCCCATGGCCAGGAGCTGGTGGTGATGTTCATCGACCTGGACCGCTTTAAGATGGTCAATGACAGCCTGGGCCACCACTGCGGTGACCTGTTGTTGGTCCAGGTCGCGGAGCGCCTGCGCCACTGCATGCGCGACAGCGATCTGCTGGCCCGCCTGGGCGGCGACGAATTCGCGGTGCTGGCTTTTGGCGCATCGCCGGATGTGACAGCGGCCATAGCCGAGCGCATCGTGCAGGCCTTCGACCTGCCGTTCCATGTCGATGGGCACACCGTGTTTTCATCCTGCAGCGTCGGCGTGGTCGGCGCCAATAGCCAGTTCCACCAGGAGCCGGCCGACCTGCTGCGCGACGCCGATACCGCCATGTACCGCGTCAAGAACGCGGGGCGCGACAGCTATGCGCTGTTCAGCCAGGAAGTGCGCCGCGAAGTGTCTGACCAGATGGAGCAGGAGAGCGCACTGCGCAATGCGCTCAAACGCACGGACGAATTGCTGCCGTATTTCCAGCCCATCCTGGATGTGCAGAGCGGCACCATTGTGGCCATGGAGGCCTTGATTCGCTGGCACCAGCCGGGTGGCAATATCGTGGCACCTGGCCAGTTTCTGCCGGCGCTGGAGGGTCTGCGCCTGATTGGTCGGCTGGATTTCTACATGCTGCAAAGCGTGGTGGCGATCCTGGCTCAGCCTGAGCATGCGCACTGGCCGACCGTGCATGTGAACTGCTCCAGCTACAGCATCACCCGCACTGAATTCTCTAGCGAAGTGCTTAGTCTGTTGGCCGAATATGGCGTGGCGCCGTCGCGTATTTGCCTGGAGCTGACCGAAGGGGCCCTGGTGGCCGAGCCCGAGCTGGCGCGCCAGGCCATGAAGCACCTGGCGGACAACGGCGTGTCGGTGGTGCTGGACGATTTTGGTGCCGGTTTTTCGTCGCTGAGCTATGTGCACCAGTACCACTTCAGCGGCCTGAAGATCGACAAGTCCTTCATCCTGGAGCTGAGCGCCAGCCCGCGCAGCCGCGCCATCGTGCGGGCCATTGTGCGCATGGCCGAATCGTTGGGCCTGAGCGTCGTCGCCGAGGGGGTGGAAGACGCCGAAACCCTGGCCTTGTTGCGCGACATGGGCGCTGGCCAGGCGCAGGGTTACTACTTCTCCAGGCCGGTGCCCAAGGAGGCGCTGGACCTTAGTCGGCTGGCCGCTGTTTAGCTACGTGACCGGGATGGATCTTCAACGGCCGGTGCGGGCCAGATAGCGGTTGCGCCAGAACAGCAGCACCATGCCCAGCGCGATGGCCACCATCGCGCCCATGGCCCACCAGAAGCCGCCCTGCCGGTGCAGCAGGGGAATCACCTCGAAGTTCATGCCGAAGATGCCCGCAATCAGGTTCAGCGGCAGGAAGATGGCGGTCAGCACCGTCAAGGTCAGCATGATGTCGTTGGTCCGGTTGCCCTGCACGCTGAAGTGCATCTGCACGGCGGTTTCGACGCTTTGTTCCAGCCTTCGTACATGGTGCACCACCCGTTCAATATGTTCCAGCACGTCGCGGCTACGCACTTGCAGCAGTTCGCGTTCGCGTAGCTCGGCCGTGCCTTGCGCATCCGGCCAGGTCTTTACCGCCTCGATCCAGTCCTGGATGGATGAGCGCTGTTCTTCGCACACATCGTCCAATTGGTGCAGGGTCAGCCGGGCGTCCAGCAGCGCGCTCCAGTTGCTGAACCGGGCCCCGGGCTTGAGCAGCTCGCTTTGCCAGTGGTCCAGTTGACGCGTCAGTTCGCGGCGCAGGTCCAGGTAGCCATCGACCATGGTGTTGATGATGCGCAGCATCAAATCGGCCGGGCTGGTGGGCACGCGGGCGCCGGTGGCCCGCAATTCGGTGGAGGTGGCGGCCAACAGCTTCTCGGCATAGCTGTCGCGTACCGCGCAATCGCTGGGGTGCACGGTCAGCAGCACTTGGTCGAACACCGCAAAGCCCACCGGGTTGGTGTTGATGCGGCGCAGTATGGGCGGGCCGCCGCGCTTCATCGGCTGGCCTGGCGGTAGGGCGGGCGCGTCTGATCCGGCCTCCTTGGGGCCGGCCGCCAGCCGGCGGAATACCAGCAGGTCGTACTGCGAGGTGTAGTCGTAGTGCGACGGCAGCTGGTTGTTCAGCAAATCGGACACATGCAGATCCACCAGTTGCTGGCCGCAGAGTTGTTGCAGCGTGGACTGCAGCAGTGCTTGCTGGACTTCAAATTCACTCCGCGCACAGGCGATCCAGACGTAGCCGCCCAGCACCGGTGCGCTAGGTAGGGCGGTGTTCTCCACCACACTGGTGCCGACAATTGTGAAGATCCGCATGGTGTTAAATATTTATAAGAAATAGGCCGCTAGCGCTGGTTTTATATGCGCAAGATGCTATTATTTTAGGAGCTTAGGCGTTCTGTGCCTTGAGCAGGCGGGCGGCGGCAATGGCCGAGTAGGTCAGCACCCCGTCGGCACCGGCGCGCTTGAAGGCCATCAGGCTCTCCAGCACCACCCGGTCGTGGTCCAGCCAGCCGTTTTGCACGGCGGCCTGCAGCATGGCGTATTCGCCCGACACCTGGTAGGCGAAGGTGGGCACGCGGAATTCGTCCTTTACCCGGCGCACCACGTCCAGGTAGGGCATGCCGGGCTTGACCATCACCATGTCCGCGCCTTCGGCGATGTCCATGGCCACCTCGCGCAGGGCCTCGTCGGTGTTGGCCGGGTCCATCTGGTAGGTCTTTTTGTCGCTCTTGCCCAGGTTGGCGGCCGAGCCCACCGCGTCGCGGAACGGGCCGTAAAACGCGCTGGCGTATTTGGCGCTGTAGGCCATGATCTGGGTGTGGATGTGGCCCCGCGCCTCCAGCGCCTGGCGGATGGCGCCTATGCGGCCGTCCATCATGTCGCTGGGGGCGACGATGTCCACGCCGGCATCGGCCTGGGCCAGCACCTGCTGCACCAGGGCGGCGATGGTGGCTTCGTTCTGGATATAGCCGTTCTCGTCGGGCAGGCCGTCCTGGCCGTGGCTGGTGTACGGGTCCAGTGCCACGTCGGTCATCACGCCGAGTTCGGGGAAGCGCTTCTTCAGCTCGCGCACCACCCGTGGCACCAGGCCGTCGGGGTTGAAGGCTTCTTCGCCGCCGTAGGTCTTCAGCGACTGGTCCACCACCGGGAACAGCGCCATCACCGGGATTTGCAGCTTCACGCATTCCTCGGCCACCGGCAGCAGCAGGTCCAGGCTCAGGCGCTCGACGCCAGGCATGGAGGCCACGGCTTCGCGGCGGTTCGTGCCCTCGTGGACGAACACCGGGTAGATCAGGTCGTGGGCGGTCAGGGTGTTTTCACGCACCAGGTTGCGGCTAAAGGCTGCGCGGCGCAGGCGGCGCGGCCGGCCGGCGGGGTAGGGGGCGTAGGGGGTGGAGGAGGTCATGGCCAAAATTGTGCCCCATTCGCTGTTTACCGCCGCCATATCCAGATAAGCCCTATTGAACCGCTGGTGCCGCTTTGTTAAATTGTTCCTGGGGCGGCTTGCCGTCCTCCCGCTTTACCTCCCTGAGCGGGGCCCAGCGGTCCATGACCCACGGGCTTAGCACCCCGGCCCCTGGCCGGGGTATTTTTTTGAGCGCTATGCTCTGCCTATGCTCTGGATCAAATCCCTCCACATCGTTTTCATCGCCAGCTGGTTCGCCGGCCTGTTCTATCTGCCACGCATCTTCGTCAACCTGGCGATGGTGCCGCCGGACTCGCTGGCCGAGCGCGAGCGTCTGCTGCTGATGGCGGGCAAGCTGTTGCGCTTCACCACCTTGCTGGCGGTGCCTGCGGTGTTGTTCGGCGCCTGGCTGTGGCTGGGCTAT
Organism: Rhodoferax sp. GW821-FHT02C08; assembly: GCF_059421805.1. Lineage (NCBI taxonomy): Bacteria > Pseudomonadati > Pseudomonadota > Betaproteobacteria > Burkholderiales > Comamonadaceae > Rhodoferax > Rhodoferax sp. GW821-FHT02C08. The sequence goes on along the minus strand of NZ_JBWKVR010000030.1, from coordinate 7,248 downwards.
GGCATTGGCTGGGGCCCGGGCAATGGCTGGATGCATGCCAAGCTGACCCTGGTGCTGCTGGTCATCGGCTACCACCACGGATGCGGCGTGCTGTTGCGCAAGATGCGGGCCGGTGCCCCTATGCGTAGCCATACCTGGTACCGCTGGTTCAACGAGCTGCCGGTACTGTTGTTGCTGGCCATCGTGATTCTGGTGGTGGTGAAACCCTTTTAACCTGGAGGGCCTGTCCTGGGATGCACAAGACCTCGGCTTGGCCGCTAGCCTGGTTGTATGTTGGCTTGGTGGTGTATGCCAGCCTGTACCCCTTTGACGGCTGGCGCGACCAGGGCATCACGCCCTGGTTCTTTGTGACCGCACAGCTGCCCAAATACTGGACCGGGTTTGACGTGGCCATCAACGTTACTGGCTACGCACCGCTAGGTTTTTTGTGGGCGTTGAGCGGCCTGCGCTCGGGCCGTACCCGGGTACCGGTGTTGGCGGCCACGCTGGCGGCCTGTTTGTTGTCCCTGGTGATGGAGACGCTGCAAAGTTATCTGCCTATGCGTGTGCCGTCGAATGTGGACTGGGCCCTGAACAGCGCCGGCGCGTTGCTGGGGGCTGTAGTGGCGACCCTGCTGGAGCGGCTGGGGGCAATTGACCGCTGGAGCCGCTTCCGCGATCGCTGGTTTGTCAGCGATGCGCGCAATGTACTGGTGCTGCTGGCGCTCTGGCCGGTGGCCCTGCTATTCCCTGCCGCCGTGCCTTTGGGGCTGGGCCAGGTGCTGGAGCGGGTTGAGGCAGGCTTGGCCGAGATGCTGGTGGACACGCCTTTTCTGGACTGGCTGCCGGTGCGTGATGTCGAGCTGCAGCCCCTGGTGCCGGGGGCCGAGCTGCTGTGCGTGCTGTTGGGCGCGTTGATTCCGTGCTTGCTGGGCTATTGCGTGCTGCGCCAGGTACGTCAGCGCCTGGTGTTTGCGCCGTTGATTCTGCTGCTGGGCCTGGCGGCGGCGGCGGTGTCAGCCGGTCTGAGCTATGGCCCCATCCATGCGCTGCAGTGGCTGACCCAGCCGGTGCGCATGGGTCTGTGGGCCGGCTTGGCGGTGTCCGTGGCCCTGGTCTGGGTGCCGCGCCGGGCCTGTGCGGCGCTGTTGCTGCTGGCCCTGGCGGTACACCTGGGTGTGTTGAACCAGGCGCCGGCCAGCGCTTACTTTGCCCAAACTTTGCAAACCTGGGAGCAGGGCAAGTTCATCCGTTTCAATGGTCTGGTGCAGTGGCTGGGCTGGCTGTGGCCCTATGCGGCGCTGGCCGTGGTGGTGGGCCGCATCGCCCGACCTGCGGCGGAAAACTAAAATACCGCCATGACTGACACCTCCAATCCCGATACACCCGTTGGGTCGTACTACGGGCGCCACATCTTCTTCTGCCTGAACGACCGCACCAATGGCGAAGACAGCTGCGCCCACCACAATGCCCAGGCCGGTTTCGACCGCTGCAAGGCGCTGGTCAAGCAGGCGGGCCTGTCCGGCCCAGGCCAGGTGCGCGTGAACAAGGCCGGTTGCCTGGACCGCTGCGCCGCCGGTCCGGTCGCCGTGGTCTACCCCGAGGCGGTCTGGTATAGCTTCGTGGACGAGAGCGATATCGACGAGATCGTCGAGTCGCACCTCAAGAACGGCAAGGTGGTGGAGCGTTTGGTGACGCCAGCCCACTTGGGCCGTTGATTTAAGCTTTTTAGGCCTCTGGCGCAGGTATTACTTGCGCTGGCAGCTATCAATTTGGTAGTAATTCTGTGAATGCATCGACCCAGCGTTTGAGCCTGAGCGGCGCCGCCGGCGCCATAGACGCCGCGCAGGACGCGCCCGCAGGCGTGTCGCGCGGCATTGCCGTCATCGCCCACCCGCACCCGCTGTTTGGCGGCACCATGGACAACAAAGTGGTGCAAACCATTGCGCGGGCGTTTGTGCAGTCCGGCTGGACAGCTGTGCGTTTCAACTTCCGCGGTGTCGGTGCCAGTGCCGGTACGCACGACGAAGGCCGTGGCGAGATGGAAGACCTGTTGGCCGTGGTGGCGCAGACGGCGCCGGCCGGCCAGCCGCTGGCCCTGGCGGGGTTTTCCTTCGGCGCCTTCGTCACCACCCACGCGGTGCAGGCGCTGTGGGACAGCCGCCCGGTCGAAAAGCTGGTGCTGGTCGGCACCTCCACCGCCCGGGCGCCGGCAGCCACTCTGCCGCCGGCCGTACACGAACGCACCCTGGTCGTCCATGGTGAGCAGGATGACACTGTCGCCCTGGCTTCCGTCATGGACTGGGCGCGACCGCAGATACTTCCTGTGACGGTTGTGCCCGCGGGCGGGCATTTTTTTCACGGACAATTGCCGCTGTTGAAAAATCTAGTGCTGCGCCATCTAAAGGCATGAAACTTTGCGGCCCTGCCAGGGGTCGCACCGGGGGTTTCCCCTGACCCGGGTGGCTGCGGCGCCGCCCGTCCTGTTGATCTCTCACTCTCTCATTCCCATCCATGAAATACTTCTTGCAGGCTGTTGCTGCACCCTTGTTGGCCTCTGTTTCCCTGCTTGCTGCAGCCCAACCGGTGGCGGGCCCCGAAATCGCTGCCAAGGCCTATATGGTGCTGGACGTCACCGCTAACCAGGTCTTGCTGGAAAAAGACATCGACATGCCGGTCGAACAGGCCTCTTTGACCAAGCTGATGACCGCCTACCTGGTGTTCGACGCACTGCGCACCAAGAAGCTCAGCCTGACGCAAACCCTGCCGGTCAGCCTCAAGGCCTGGAAGATGCCCGGCTCGCGCATGTTCATCGACCCCAAGATGCAGGTGCCGGTGGAAGACCTGATCAAGGGCATGATCGTCCAGTCCGGTAACGATGCCACCATGGCCCTGGCCGAAGGCGTGGGCGGCACGGAAGAGCATTTTGTGGAGATGATGAACCAGCAGGCCAAGGCCCTGGGCATGAAAGCCACCAGCTACCGCAACCCCGAGGGCCTGACCGAGGCCGGCCACATCACCACCGCGCGCGACTTGAGCATCCTGGCAACCCGCCTGATGCGCGACTTCCCCGAGTACGCGCACTACGACGGAATGAAGAAGTACCACTACCCCGGTACGCCCGTCAGCAATGAAAACAACCGCAACGGCCTCCTGTTCCGTGACCCGACGGTGGATGGCCTGAAGACCGGCCATACCGATGCCGCCGGCTACTGCCTGATTGCCACTGCCAAACGTGACTTCCCGAATCTGGGCAGCCGCCGTATTCTGACCATCGTGCTGGGCACGGCCAGCGAAAACGCCCGCCTGAACGAATCGCAAAAGCTGCTGAACTGGGGCTACACCGCCTACGAAGGCGTCAAACTGTTTGACGCCAACCAGGCCGTGGTCACGCCGAATGTCTGGAAGGGCAAGGATGCCACCGTCAAGCTGGGCCGTCCCGAAGCCGTGGTGGTGGCCGTGCCCGCCGGCAGCGCTGCCAAGGTCAAGACTGAAATCCAGCGCCCCGATCCCCTGGTGGCGCCTTTCACCAAGGGCCAGGCCGTGGGCTCTTTGAAGGTGGTTTTGGGTGACCAAACCCTGCAAACCGTGCCTTTGCTGGCCTTGGACGGTGTGGAGCAGGCCGGCATTCTGGGCCGGGCCTGGGATTCCATTCGTTTGTGGATCAAGTAATTCTCGTAAGTGAGCGCGTGCAAACTTGTTAAAACAACAGCAGGTTTGCGCTCGCTGATTCAAAAAGCTATACTCGAAGGCTTTTCGGAACTTTCCGAAGGGATTCACGTTTTCTGTTAGTTTTAAACGTTTAGGGACGTTTTCTTTGTCAAGGAGGCTTTAGTGCCAACCATTAACCAGCTAGTACGTCAGGGACGCGAGGTCGAAACGATCAAGTCCAAGAGCCCTGCGATGCAAAATTCTCCGCAGCGCCGTGGCGTTTGCACCCGCGTCTACACCACGACGCCTAAAAAGCCTAACTCCGCTCTGCGTAAGGTTGCCAAAGTGCGCCTAACCAACGGTTTTGAGGTCATCTCCTACATTGGCGGCGAAGGCCACAACCTGCAAGAACACAGCGTTGTGCTGGTGCGCGGCGGTCGTGTGAAGGATTTGCCCGGTGTGCGTTACCACATCGTGCGCGGTTCGCTCGATTTGCAAGGCGTGAAAGACCGCAAGCAATCGCGTTCCAAGTACGGCGCGAAGAAGCCAAAGGCTAAGTAAGCCCTGGTTTTTCAGAAGTAAAAGGTGTTGTTTCCCGCGTGGCGCGGTGATGCAACGTAGTGACCCGTGTTTTGGGTCGAGTAAGTGAAAACCAAGATGGTTTTTGCGGTGTCTACCAAGATGCCAACTGAAGCAATTAAGAGGTGAAAAATGCCACGTCGTCGCGAAGTCCCTAAACGTGAAATCCTGCCGGATCCCAAGTACGGCAATGTTGAGCTGTCCAAATTCATGAACGTGATCATGGAAGGCGGCAAGAAGGCAATCGCTGAGCGCATTATTTATGGCGCTCTCGATTTCATTGAAAAGAAGAACCCAGGCAAAGACCCATTGGAAGCCTTCACCTTGGCGATCAACAACGTCAAGCCCATGGTCGAAGTGAAGTCCCGCCGCGTTGGTGGTGCCAACTACCAAGTGCCAGTCGAAGTGCGCCCTGTCCGTCGTTTGGCTCTGTCCATGCGCTGGTTGAAGGAAGCCGCTCGCAAGCGTGGTGAAAAGTCCATGTCCCTGCGTTTGGCCAACGAACTGATGGAAGCCACCGAAGGTCGTGGCGGTGCCATGAAGAAGCGTGACGAAGTCCACCGTATGGCTGAAGCCAACAAGGCCTTCTCGCACTTCCGTTTCTAAGCAACCCTCCCATCTCAAGCTTACAAGCCCGCACCACCCTTCGGCGGATGGCGGGCTTGTGGCTTTAACGAAAGAGAACTATGGCTCGCCATACCCCCATTGAGCGCTATCGCAATATTGGTATCTCCGCGCACATCGATGCCGGCAAGACCACCACCACCGAGCGCATTCTGTTTTACACCGGCGTGAACCACAAGATTGGTGAAGTGCACGACGGCGCGGCCACCATGGATTGGATGGAGCAAGAGCAAGAGCGTGGCATCACGATTACCTCGGCGGCCACCACCTGCTTCTGGAAGGGTATGGACACGTCCCTGCCTGAACACCGCATCAACATCATTGACACCCCCGGCCACGTGGACTTCACGATTGAAGTCGAGCGCTCGATGCGCGTGCTGGACGGTGCTTGCATGGTGTACTGCGCTGTGGGCGGCGTGCAGCCCCAGTCCGAAACTGTTTGGCGCCAAGCTAACAAGTACAAAGTGCCACGTCTGGCCTTTGTGAACAAGATGGACCGTACCGGTGCCAACTTCTTCAAGGTTGTGGACCAGATGAAGCTGCGCCTGAAGGCCAGCCCTGTGCCCATGGTGATCCCAATCGGCGCCGAAGAAAACTTCACCGGTGTGGTCGACCTGATCAAGATGAAAGCCATCATCTGGGATGAAGCTTCTCAGGGCATGAAGTTCGAATACCAGGAAATTCCGGCAGAGTTGCTGGCTCAAGCCAAGGAATGGCGCGAGAAGATGGTCGAAGCGGCTGCTGAAGCATCCGAAGAATTCATGAACAAGTACCTCGAAGAAGGTGACTTGACCGAAGATGAAATCAAGCTGGGCATCCGCACGCGTACCATCGCCAGCGAAATCCAGCCCATGTACTGCGGTACCGCCTTCAAGAACAAGGGCGTGCAGCGTATGTTGGACGCCGTGATCGAATTCATGCCTTCGCCGGTGGACATTCCACCTGTGAGCGGCCTGGACGAAGACGACGCTCCCGTCGTGCGTCAAGCCGACGACAGCGAAAAGTTCTCTGCCTTGGCATTCAAGCTGATGACCGATCCGTTTGTGGGCCAGTTGACCTTTGTGCGCGTCTATTCTGGCGTGCTGCAAAAGGGCGACAGCGTCTTCAACCCGATCCGTGGCAAGAAAGAGCGTATCGGTCGTATCGTGCAAATGCACGCCAACAACCGTGAAGAAGTCAGCGAAATCCGCGCCGGCGACATCGCTGCTTGCGTGGGCTTGAAGGACGTGACAACCGGTGAAACCCTGTGCGATCCAACCGCCGTGGTAACCCTGGAGCGCATGGTGTTCCCTGAGCCTGTGATCACCCAGGCCGTGGAGCCCAAGACCAAGGCCGACCAGGAAAAAATGGGTATTGCCTTGCAACGTCTGGCCCAGGAAGATCCTTCGTTCCGCGTGAAGACCGACGAAGAGTCCGGCCAAACGCTGATCGCTGGTATGGGCGAGTTGCATCTGGAAATTATTGTCGACCGCATGAAGCGTGAATTCGGCGTGGAAGCCAACGTCGGCAAGCCCCAGGTGGCTTACCGCGAAACCATCCGCAAGACGATCGAAGATGCCGAAGGCAAGTTCGTGCGTCAGTCCGGTGGTAAGGGCCAATACGGTCACGTGGTGTTGAAGATTGAACCCAACGAAGCCGGCAAGGGCATTGAGTTCGTCGACGCGATCAAGGGCGGTGTGGTTCCTCGCGAATACATTCCTGCGGTTGAAAAGGGTATCCACGAAGCTGTTACGCAAGGCGTGTTGGCTGGCTATCCTGTGGTGGACGTCAAGGTCACGCTGCACTTCGGTTCGTACCACGATGTGGACTCGAACGAACTGGCGTTCAAGATGGCTGCTATCTTCGGTTTCAAGGAAGGTTGCCGCAAGGCCGGCCCCGTGATTCTGGAGCCCATGATGGCTGTGGAAGTGGAGACGCCTGAAGACTACGCCGGTAGCGTGATGGGCGACTTGTCCAGCCGCCGCGGTATGGTCCAAGGTATGGATGACATGGTTGGTGGCGGCAAGGCCATCAAGGCCGAAGTTCCGTTGTCGGAAATGTTCGGTTACTCCACCACGTTGCGTTCGATGTCGCAAGGCCGCGCTACGTACACGATGGAGTTCAAGCACTACAGCGAAGCTCCTCGTAACGTGTCCGAAGCCATCATGGCTTCCCGCGCCAAGTAAGTTGAAGTTGGGCCCGTCGCGTTAAGCGGCTGGGCCTTGAATCCCCTGTCTGCGACAGTGTGCCGCCTTGTTCCCGTGCGAGGCGATCCAGCAACATTGTGCAGACGTTAAACCTCACACGGGAAAAGCTCTTTCTGGAGAATTGAAAAATGGGAAAAGAAAAGTTCACGCGTACCAAGCCCCACGTCAACGTGGGCACGATCGGTCACGTTGACCACGGCAAGACCACGCTGACGGCCGCCATCACCAC